>JAFTLJ010000071.1 GCA_017456005.1 Clostridia bacterium
ATGTGAATACTCATATTCGTGAGCAGTTTTATTGTTGTTAATTATCGTTTATAACATGTCGTTCAGCTTTTGGAAGATGCAGACTTACTTTCCTCTTCAAGCTTTGCAACGTCCTTCAGAATCTGTTGAGCTTCAAGAGGGAATCTTCCGAGGTGGTCGGGGCCGACGTTGATGAGGTAGTTGATGCCGAGCGCAGAGAGCCTTGTTTTGTTGGCAAAAATCGTTTCCGCGCTTTTATATTTATTGTCCCAAGAGCAATAGCCCCAGGATTTATTGAGCGTGCAAGCAGATTCGTAGAAGCCGTAGGGAGAGGGCTTGAAGCCGTGGATGTCATTCCAATTCATCTCTTTTGTTTCTGTATCGATCTTTGTGGGGATCTCGTTATCGCCGAGAGAAACATAATCGTATTTTCCGTTGCCGAGGCGGGAATTTACAAGGCAATTAGGCTGGTGCTTTTTAACGAGAGCGTAGATTTCCTCGCTTTGCTCCGGAGTGAGTGTCATGGGCATATCAAACCAAGCGAGAGCAATTTCGCCGTATTTCGTCATAATTTCTTCTATCTGGGGAAGTATTTTCTTTCTGAATGTGATTTCAAAATTCTTTTCCTCTTTATTGGGGAAGTCCCAGGAGTTTTCCCAGGTAACGCCGGCGCAGTTTACAGGCTCGCTGTTGTAGCCGCCGCCGTTTTTTTCGTGCCAGTCGAGGTCTTGAGAATAATATATGCCGAATTTCAAACCGTATTTGCGGCAAGCATCGGAAAGCTCCTTTATAATATCGCGCTTAAAGGGAGAAAAATCATAGCAGTTATAGCTGTCTGCTTCAGATTTGAAAAGAGCAAAGCCGTCGTGATGCTTCGTTGTAATAACGATATATTTCATACCGCAGTCAACGGCAAATTTTGCCCATTCGTCTGCATCGAAGTAGATGGGGTTAAACATGCGCGCAATTTTTTCCATTTCGCTGTTCGGTATTGCGTGTGTTGCCTGTATCCATTCCGCGTAAGCGCCCGATTTTTTACCCTTGTACACGCCGCCGAGAAGAGAGTAGAGCCCGAAATGAACCATAAGGCCGTATTTGGCTTCCTTAAACCATTGTAATTCCTTCATTTTTAGAACCCTCTTTTCGTTTATATTGTGAAAGCTTTTTTCTTAAATTATATATCGTGCGGTTTCCTTTGTCAAGATATCTGTATAATTATAAAAAACACACGGTTTATCACCGTGTGTTTTTCATTAAGTAAAGTTAACTTATTTAACTTCAACTTCAGCGCCAGCTGCTTCGAGCTGAGCTTTGATCTTTTCAGCATCTTCTTTAGAAACGCCTTCTTTAACAACCTTCGGAGCTTCTTCAACGAGTGCTTTTGCTTCTTTAAGGCCGAGACCTGTGATTTCACGAACAGCTTTGATAACGTCGAGTTTCTTAGCGCCGAAGCTCTTGAGTTCAACGTCAAATTCTGTTTTTTCTTCAACTGCAGCAGCAGCGGGAGCAGCAGCGCCACCAGCAACTGCTACGGGAGCAGCGGATACGCCGAATTCAGCTTCGAGAGCTTTAACAAGGTCTGCAACTTCAAGGATTGTGAGAGTTTTGATTTCTTCAACTATAGCTGTGATTTTTTCGCTAGCCATTTTAATGTTCCTCCGTTAATACGATTTTGTAATAAAATTTTAAATTTTTTTGGTACGCTTTTACTTAAGCGTTTTCTTCAGTGCCGTTTTCTTTATCAACAACAGCCTGAAGTACATAAGCAAGACTGTAGAGAGAAGACTGCAAGCTTCCGAGTACCTTGCCGATAAGAACTTCTTTGGAAGGAAGTTTTGCGAGTTCGTTTACGCCGTCTTTGTCAAGAACTTTGCCGTCAACGAAACCGGCTTTGATTTCGAATGTTTCGATTTTTTCAGCGTAATTGCTGAGAATTTTAGCTGCTGCAACGGGATCTGTGTCGCTTGTTGCAACTGCTGTCATGCCTTCGAGAACGCCTGTGAGTTCAGAATAGCCGGTCTGTTCGCAAGCTCTTTTAATGAGCGTGTTTTTGATTACGGCGTATTTAACACCAGCAGCTGTGAGCTCTTTTCTGAGAGCTGTGTCATTCTCGACTGTAATACCTGCGTAGTTAACGATTACACAAGCCTGTGCATTCTTGAAATTTTCAGAAAGCTCGTTAACGATTTGCTGCTTTTTTTCAACAACCTGTGCGCTAGGCATTATTTCACCACCCTTTCTAAATAATAAAAGCTTAGCTTTTTTCGTGCGATAGGGCACAAAATAAAAAGTCTTTCTGCAACCCCAAGGCGCAGAAAGACAGAAAATATCATTTTCATATCTCCTCGGCAGGAAAGCTTTGCTTTTACATCAACCTGCTGTCTTAGGATTACTGAAGTATAATACCATATATTGAATCGTTTGTCAATAGTTTTTTGAAAGTTTTTTGTACTTTTTTAAAATAAAATTTTGTGCGTTTTTTCTTATTTTCCTACGCAGAATTTGTGGAAGATGTGGTCTACCACGTCTACGCTTACCTCTCTGCCGTCGAGCTCGGAAATAGCGGTGGCGGCGCGTTCAAGCTCTGTGCCCGCGATGTCGTCGCCGTAAAGCTCCAGCGCGTATTTTGCGGAAACCACGGAAGCGAGGCATTCGCAAACAGAGGAATACTGGCGCGCGTTGGTAAGTATTTCCTCGCCGGAATTTTCTATATCTCCGCTTATGAATTTTCCTTCGATTTTATCGGAAAGCGCCGCTCTGTCGCCATTCTTTGCGGAAAGGGAGATTACGTCGTAGCTCGCGAACATTTCTTCGCCGAAATATTTCTCTTTATCGGATTTGTTGAGCACTACGAGCACGGTTTTGCCCTCTGCCTCTGCTTTTTCCACGAGGATGAGCACTTCTTCGTCCTCTGCATCGAATGGGCGAGAGGTATCGAAAACGGCCAAAATAAGCTCGGAATTTTCTATTTCCTTTTTGGAACGGTCCACGCCTATCTGCTCTACAACGTCGGCGCTTTCGCGTATGCCTGCCGTATCGGAAAGGCGCAGGAGCGCGCTGCCGCATACTACCGTTTCGGAAATGACGTCGCGCGTGGTGCCGGCAATATCGGTTACAATCGCGCGCTCGTTCTGCGCGAGCAGGTTGAGTATGGTGGATTTGCCCGTGTTGGGCTTGCCGCAGATAACGGTGGGTATGCCCTCGCACACGGCGTGCCCCGTTCGGTAGGAATCTTTCAGCGCGGAAAGCTCGGCTATAATGCAGTCCATCGCCTCCTCCATACCCTCATGCGTCATATGCTCAAGGTCCTCGTCGGGGAAGTCGATAATGGCGTAAATATTGCCGATAACAGCGGTTATATCGTTATATATTTTTTCGGTCTTTTTGGTGAGTGCACCCGAAATGCCCCTTTGCGCAAGCGTGAGGGCGGCATTTGTTTTGGCATCTATCATACCTATTACAGATTCTGCCTCTGTAAGGCTAAGTTTGCCTGCGGAAAAGGCGCGGCGCGTAAATTCGCCGGGGCCTGCCTGTACGGCGCCTGCGGAAAAAGCGGCGGAAAGTATATTCTGTGTGAGCAATACGCCGCCGTGACAGCTGATTTCAACGACGTTTTCGCTCGTGTAGGAGCGCGGAGCGCGGAAAATTGTGATGAGCGATTCATCCAGCGTTTTGCCCTCTGCGTTTTTTACGTCTGCGAGAAAAACGGAGTTTGCTTTTATTTCGGAAAAGGGCTTTTTATTTTTTGGGAAGATGAATTTTTCTGCCACTTCGAAAGCGTTCTCGCCTGAAATGCGTATTACCGCCACGCCGCCCTTGCCGTGCGGTGTGGATATGGCGGCTATTGTATCTGAAAACATTGTGTACATAGGAATTTCTCCTTTGCTATGGGAAAGGCGCACCGATGGGTGCGCCTATGTTGCTTTTTATTTCTTTTCTTCTGTAGAGTTTATTGTGCTGCCGAATTCTTTGAGGCGTGCAAAATAGCTGTCGAGGTCTTTTGCTTTTTCTATTTTGCGGGGAGCGGGGCGGGGCGCGTCGTTTGTTCTGCGGGGGCGAGGTGTATATTCCTCTCTTTCGCGTTTTTCGGCGGGCTTTTCGGCTTTCTCTGCTTTTTCTGCGCTCTTTTCTGCACCGTCTGCCTTTTTAGCGGGGCGGGAGTGGCGTTTTTTTCCGCCGTCTCTGCGTTTGCCGCCTTTGCGTTCGGGTTTTGCCGTGGTGGGCTTTTCGCCGCCTTCGGGGAAGAGGATTACGCGGCGGTTGCCTTCCACACCTACAGAGTTTGTGGAAACACCTTCTATACCCTGAACCTCGGAGTGGATTATGCGGCGCTCGTATGCGTTCATGGGCTCGAGAACAACATTTCTGCCGGTTCTCTTAACCTTTTCTGCCATATGGCGAGCGAGCTTTTTGAGCGTTTCTTCGCGTTTTTCGCGGTAGTTTTCGATGTCTACGGAAATACGTGTGTACTTGCGCTCGTCCGTTTCCTTTTTGTTAGCCGCGAGGTTGATGAGGTACTGGAGCGAATCGAGTGTGTCGCCGTGGTGACCTATAAGCGTGCCTGCATCCTCGCCGGAGATAGTGAGCAGAGCTTCGCCGTTGCCGTCGTCGTGGATGGTAACGGTTGCTTCTATACCCATATCCTTAATGAGCGTTTCCGCGAAGCTTCTTGCTGCTTCGAGGGGCTTGAAAATATATGTTACTTTAACCTTTGCGGGGGCGGCACCCATACCGAAGAAGCCTTTTTTTGCTTCTTCGAGTACTTCGAATTCAACTTCGTCTACGGAAACGCCGAATTCTTCTGCCGCTGCTTTAACCGCTTCTTCTGTGGTTTTTGCTGTTTTTATAAGTTCCTGTTTCATTTTGGAATGTCCTTTGTTTAGTCTTTTTTACCCTCTTTGGGCTCGTCTTTTTTCATTTCTGCTTTACCGAAGAGCTTTTTCTGCTTTTCGGAAATTTCTTCCTTCGGTTCTTCTGCATTTTCTCTTTCTTCGGGCTTTTTATCGTAGATAGATTCGTATTCGCCGAGGTCTGCCGCTTCCTCTTCGTCCTCAAAGTCGATATAGTGGAGCGATTTTTTGGGCGGGAGATTATCTGTGGGCAACGGATGCTTTGCCTTGTAAGCCTTGCCTGCAAGCTCTTTTTCCGCTGCTTTTATGTCCTCTTCCGTGCAAGTGGGGAGGGGCATTGCCTTGTGGATTATTATAGTCTGGATAACACCGAGAATGTTATTGAACATCCAGTAAATACCGATAGCCGCGGGAACAGTGAAGGCGATCCAAGTTGTCATCGCGGGGAGCATAATGTCCATAACTTTCATTGTGGAGTTTGTCTGCTGGTCGCCCGCCATAGGCTGGTATGTGAACTTTCTCGTTATCTTGGAAGAAAGGAACTGGAAAACGAATGTGAGTATGGGAACGAGGATAAGTATGGATGTGAACGTAGGCGTTTTGGAAAGGTCGAAAGCGCCCATAGCAAACTGGGGGATCTGTTCGATGCTTTCCATGCTGAGCCCTGCGTTGCCGAGCGCGTTTGCAAGCGCGCCCTCTTCCGCAATGTTGATATGCTGAATAAGCTCGATGTCGCGGTTGGCAAACGTAGCGGCGTTTTCGAAGCCCAAGCCTTCGGCTATAAGCTGTATCTGCTCCTTGCTCCAGCCGCAGATGTATTTGAGGGGGTTGATGATAACGTTGTAGAGGATGAGGATGATGGGCATCTGGATAAGCAAAGGCAGGCAACCGCCCATGGGGTTATAGCCCTCGCGCTGGTAGAGGTCCATGACCTCGTTCTGCATTTTCTGCTGTGTAACGCGGTCGTCGCGGCCTCTGTACTTTTTGCGTATAGCCATCTCTTTGGGGCGCATTTTTGCCTGTTTTATAGACGTTTTCTGCTGTTTTATGGCAAAAGGAACGAGTATGAGCTTAACAAGCAATGCGAAAATGAAAAGACCAAAGAGATAGAAACCGCCCGTAATGCTGGAAAAGAACGAAAGGATCGTTCCGAAAAATTGAAGTATGGCGTCCATTTGATTGTTTTCTCCTTAATTTTTTGTGTTCGCGGAGCGTGGCTTCTTCCTTCTTTTTTTGTGGTTTATCGGCACGGGGTCAAAGCCGCCGCGGCAAAATGGATTGCAACGCAATATGCGCATTAGCGAAAGAAAGAAACCGCGAAGAAAACCCCATTCGGTGAAAGCCTCCAGCGCATATGCCGAGCAGGTCGGTGTAAAGCGGCAGCAGGGGGGCTTTAGCGGGGATATAAATTTTCTGTAAAACTTTATCAGTAAAATGCAGAGCGTTTTCATTTTATTTCGTCAGCTTCGCGAATTATGAGCCCGAGCTTTTTGAAGGCGTAAAGAAGGTCACGGTATATATCCTGCGTTTTTGCTGTTGTTGCCGCATCGCGCGCGACTATAACGACGAGAAAGCCCTTCTTTATATTGTTTTCTTTTTCGAGCTGCTGGTATGCGGCGCGCAAGATCCTGCGTGTTCTCGTGCGCACCACCGCTTTGCCGAGCTTCTTGGTAACCGTGAGTCCCACACGGTTTAGCTTCGTTTTAAGCGGGTTTTCGCGCGCAAGGCGCGAAGCGCGGTAATCGGTCAATACATATACCGCAATATGGCGGCAGAATATCTTCTGCCCTTTAGCGTACACCTTTCTGAAAAGGTGGTCTTCGGAAATGGCGATGTTTTTCACACAGTTTCCTCACTTAAAAAATAGAGTGTTTGCCCGCACAGCCCGTCCGATAGCGCGCGGAAAACGGGATTTGCCCCGATAAAAAATCAAAGCCTATGATATAATGCACAGGCTTTGCGTTTTAATATTTGCTTTATTGCAAATCAATAGGAGAGTCTTGCTCTGCCTTTTGCACGTCTTCTCTTCAAAACTTTGCGACCGTTGGCGGTACTCATTCTTTTTCTGAAGCCGTGTTCTTTCTGTCTCTGAAGCTTCTTGGGCTGGTATGTTCTAAGCATTGTTTTCGCACCTCCTTAAAATAACGACCGGCTGCCGCCGGACGACGGTATGCCGCTTTTATAATTTACAAAGAACATTATACACACAAAAGGGGCGACTTGTCAAGTGGAATTTTATTTTTTAATGATTTTTCTGCTAAAAAAATGTTATATTTTTTGCAAAAAATCTTATATGCACAGAAAAACTTGACATATTTGATATTTTATAGTATTATGATGTATATAAAACGCATAAATTCCGATATAACGCATATTTAATTAAAGGAGGAACTTTTATGTCATACGTATTGGAAGCCAAAAATCTTGTAAAAGATTATGGCGGCGGTGTTGGCTTGCTCGGTATGGACCTGGAGCTGCCGAAAGGCAAGATAGTTGGCTTGCTCGGCTCCAACGGCAGCGGCAAAACAACGTTTTTAAAGCTTGTGGCAGGCATACTTACGCCTACGGCAGGCGAGGTGAGCGTTTGCGGCACGCCCGTGGGCGAGCTTACAAAAGGTATGGTTGCTTATCTTCCCGAAAGAACGTACCTGAATAACTGGATGAAGGTTTCGGAAATTGTAGAATATTTTTCCGATTTTTATGAGGATTTCGATGCCGAAAAGGCGCTCTCTATGCTCGCGGATCTTGGCGTAGATGCTAACCTTAAGCTTAAAACGCTTTCCAAGGGCACGAAGGAAAAGGTTCAGCTCGTGCTCGTTATGGCGCGCAAAGCGAAGCTTTATTTGCTTGATGAACCCATAGCGGGCGTAGACCCCGTTGCGCGCGAGTATATTCTCGACACGATCGTTTCCAATTATAATAAAGAGGCTACGGTGATTGTTTCCACGCACCTTATAGCGGATGTAGAGCCTGTGCTCGACGATTTTCTTTTCGTTCACCGCGGCAGGGTGCTTATGCGCGGCGAGGTGGCAGAGGCCAAAGCCAAATACGGCAAAACACTCGATGAACTCTTCAGGGAGGTGTATAAGAAATGTTCGGCAAATGTTTAAAATATGAGCTTCGCTCGTATTCGCGCCTGCTTGTGCCAACGTTTATCGCCATTATGGCGGTTAGCGTGCTTATGTCTGTGGCTGTGGGCGTGCTTACAAGGCTCGTGGGCTACAGTCAGAACGAGCTTATTGGGGCTATAGCTGCCATTTTGCTTTATTTTATAATATTGGCAGTATACCTTTCCTTGTTTATCATACCCGTTATGGTTTTCGTGCTTACGGTGCGGCGCTTCTATACGTCGTTCTTTACGGACGAGGGATACCTTACGTTCACATTGCCCGTTTCTGTGGACCATCACCTTATGTCCAAGCTTTTGGCGGCGGCTATTGCCGATATTTTCGGCGTTATTACGGCTATTCTTTCCGTTGTTATAGTGGCAAGCGGCGCGTTTATTGCAAATGCAGACATTATTAAAAATTTGATAGGTTCTACTACACCCGGAATGTCTTTTGAAGATCTTAAAATGCTTGGGGTATCTGTCGTTACAATAATTATTTTTATCGTTACGGCGATATTAGGCGTTATAGCAAATTATCTTTTGCTCTATCTTTCCATTTCGCTTGGCTGCATGCTCGCCAAAAAGCACCGCCTTATAGTTTGCGGCGCTTGCTACCTCGGCGTCAATACCGTGGTTTCCACACTAAGCTCTGTTGTTTCCACCGTTATTATGTTTGTTATGACGTCCGCTATGATTACGCAGATAGATCAGGTTGGCATTATATTCAACGCAATGCTCGGCGTTATTTCCGTTTTTCTTGCCATAGAAGTGGTTGCGTGCTATTTCATAACGCGGTACATACTCAAAAACAAAGTAAATCTCGATTAAACAAAAAGCGATGGCTGCAGCCATCGCTTTTTCACATATGTGCAAGGTTTGGCATATAATAACGCAGAAATATTTATGCAGAAGAGGTGTACATATGGCAATAAAAATTTTTATAGACCAGGGGCACAACCCCGTGAACCCTAATGCGGGCGCAGAGGGCAACGGCTACCGCGAGCAAGACCTTGTATACTATATCGGGGCAGAACTGGCAGAGCTGCTCGATTCCAACCCGAATTTCGAAGCGCGTACTTCGCGCAGCTCACCCGATGAAATTTTGGGCACGAGCACGTCTACAAGCCTTGCCGCGCGCGTGAACGCCGCGAATGCTTGGCCTGCGGATTACTTTATAAGCATACACGCCAACGCTTCGGGCATAACGAGCGCTTCCGGCAGTGAGGCGTACGTATACAGCGAAGCTTCGCAGGCATACGAGCTTGCGGAGGATATACTTTTGCGCCTTTCGGAAGCAACTGGGCTTGCGGACCGCGGCGTATTCGAGCGACCTACGCTGTACGTGCTGCGGCGAACGCAAATGCCCGCGCTGCTTTTGGAGGTGGGATTTATAACGAACCCTGCCGATGCAGAGCTTATGGCGCAAAACCCTGCGCTCATAGCAAGGGGGATATACAACGGTATTCTCACGTATTTTGATATGTGAGGAACAAAAATATCATATTTGCGCTTTTTAAAAAATACCGTAGGTCAACCTACGGTATTTTTGTAATCTTATTTGGAGCGAACGAGCGCCGCGGCACCTATAATGCCTGCATCGTTGCCGAGCGTTGCTATGCGAATGTCTGTTTTGAGAATGGGCTCTGCCGCATATATCCTCTTTGCAACCTCTTCGCGAAGCGGGCGGAGAAGGGGTTCGCCCTCGTTGCAAACGCCGCCGCCTATGAGGAATACGTGGGGCTGGAATATGTTTATAAGGTTTGCAATACCGCAGGCGAGGTGCTTGATGTAGTAATCTACAACCTCTGCACTTGCTTTGCAGCCCTTGCGCATAGCGGCAAACGCCGTTTTGCCGCCGATCTTCATCGGGTCGTTTTCGCACATTTCAGCCATAATGGGGGAGTGTGTTTCTGCAAATTTTTCGCGTGTGAGCGCAACGAGCGCCGTGGCGGAGCTGTATGCTTCAAAGCAGCCGCGTCTGCCGCAGGAGCACTGCCTGCCGTCGTATTCGATAACTGTGTGGCCAAGCTCTGCACCGCCGAATGCGCAGCCGGTAAGAAGCTTGCCGTCTATAACGACGCCGCCGCCAACACCCGTGCCGAGTGTGATCATAACGGCTATTTCGGCACCTTTTGCAGCGCCGGAGGTAGCTTCGCCGAGGGCCGCAAGGTTTGCATCGTTACCGATAGAAATGTTTTCTTCGGCCACACCGGAATATTCGGAAAACGTTTTTATAACGGGGAAATCGCGCATTTTTATATTATTGGAATATTCTATAAGACCTGTTGCGGGGTTTACCGTGCCGGGGGCGGCAATGCCGACCTTTATGCCGTCGCGCACGAGATCGAGCCCGCATTCCTCGCAGAGCTTTTTGGAAATGGAAGCCATATCCTTTGTTATCTCTACAGGGCCGCGCTGTGCGAGCGTGGGCGCGGAAACTTTTTTTACTATATTATAGTTTTCATCTACAAGACCAACGGCTATATGTGTGCCGCCGAGGTCGATACCTATTGTGTACATAATAATTCCTCCGTGTTGGGGTTTAAAACTTTCTATATTATCATTATAAAGTGAAATCGCCGCAAAGTCAACAAAAACTTGTTCTTATGCCACAGGTAAAAAACAGATTTTTAACATTTTTTCGGCGACCTCGTGGCAAGCCGCACGATATTGGCGTAAAATTGATTTTCGTGGTTTTTATGTTGAATTATAACGCTTTGTTGTTCAAAACGCCCAAAAAAACGCCAAAAAAACTCCATAAAGTGACGAAATGATGAAAAAATGTTAGGTTTATGTTTACAAGGAGATGGTTTTATGATATTATTTAAAATGTAAAAACGCAATGCGTTTAAAAAACTCAAAGGAGAATTTTTTATGAAAAAAGTAACATCATTGCTTGCTCTTATTTTGGCGCTTGCTATGCTTTTCGTTGCTTGCGGCGGCAATAAGCCTGCACAGACGACAGCCCCCGACAGCGGAACGAGCGCAAGCACAAGCGCGAGCACAACAGCTTCCAGCACCACGGTTACTACACAGAAACCTACCGATCCCACGGCTTGTGTACATACCTACACGGTTAAGGTGGTAACACAGGTTACAACATCTGCAGACGGTAAAATAGAAAAAACTTGCACAAAATGCGGCGAAAAGGTTGAAGAAACTCTTCCTGCTGTTAAGGCGCTCAAGGTTCTTGCAATCGGCAACAGCTTTAGCGTTGACGCAATGGAGCACCTTGCTGTCGTAGCAAAGGCTGCAGGTATAGAAGAAATAATTCTCGGCAACCTTTACATAGGCGGTTGCTCTATCGATACGCACGTTGGCAATGCCAATACGGGCGCAAAAGCGTACACATACTATAAAAATACGGGCGACGGCTGGACAGAAAGCAAAAACGAACGCCTCGATTCCGGCATTATGGACGAGGATTGGGACGTTATCACGGTTCAGCAGGTAAGCCAGGATAGCGGCAGACCTACAACGTTTGCAACTTTGGGCAGACTTCTCGATTTCATCGATGAAAACAAAACAAACGAAGATGCAAAGGTTTACTGGCATATGACTTGGGCATATCAGGCAAACTCCACACACTCCGGCTTCGCTAATTACAGCAACAAACAGGAAACAATGTATAATGCTATTGTTGATGCTGTTAAGAGCGAAATTGTTGGCAACGATAGAATCTCCGGCTTTATCCCCAGCGGTACAGCTATTCAGAACCTCCGTACGTCTTACCTCGGCGACACACTCACACGTGACGGATACCATATGTCTTACGGCATCGGCAGATATACGGCGGCGCTTATGTGGCTCAAACAGCTCACAGGCCTTGATATCAACGGTATCGATAGAATTCCCGGCGAATACCCCGACATTATCGAACACCTCGAACCCATTAAAGAAGCTGTAAATGCGGCTTATGCTAACCCCTTCGGCGTTACAGAATCCACAAAAACGGAATATGTAAATGAGCTTCTCGTTATGACAGAAGCAGACAAAGCATATCTCCAGAGCCTTGGCAAAGATCCCGCTAAATACGAAGTTCTCGACCTCGGCTTCAAATTCAGCTCTTACTGGGATTCTACAAAGACCGGAACAGCTCCCATAGCTTCTGCAAACAACAGCGGAAACTTTATCACAACAAATGTATTTTCTGTATTTGAACTTCCCATCGGCTCTGTAATCAAAATTGCAGAAGGCTATCAGTATCGCCCCGAAGGTTGGGTAAAACTTAATACAGCACATTCCGAAACTGCAACAGGTACTACAAGACCCGGCAACACAACGGAAAATGCTATTGTAGATGCTTCTTGGTATGAAACATTCAATTTCCGTGCATTCAATATTTCCAGACTTGACGGTAACGAAGTTGTTTATGAAGACAGACTTGCGCTTCGAATCTACGTTCCGATAGTTGAAAAACAGGAAGAAAGCAAAGACCTTACAGCGGACGATAAGGCATACCTTACAGACCTCGGACTTAACCCCGATAACTTTGAAAAAGTAATTCTCGGTTATACACCTTTCGGTTATTACAACTCTACAAGCGGCACGACATCCAACATTCTTTGCCTTGGAAACGGCAATATTGCAAATAACCTCCACAACTTCCTTGCAACAAGACTTATTGCAAAAGCCGAAATGCCCACAGGTTCTATTATCCGTGTTGACGATGGCTACCAGTACCGCCCCGAACGTTTTGTAACGCTCGGCGCGAAACCTGCTGCTCGCGGCACAAATACAACGGATAAATACGTATACGTAAACGACGCTTGGTGGAATGGACACAACTATGTTGGCTTCAATATTGCTGTTAAAGGCAACAGCGCAACAGTAACCATGGAAACTGGTACACACTTCGTTATCTATGCTCTTAAAGCAGGCGCAACACCCGTTAACCCCAATGGCGGCACAGAACCCGAACCTGAAGTTAAACCCACAACGGATGCAGGCTGGTTTGAAAGCAAAAAACTCGATATGTCCAAATACACGCTTCTCACACACGAAATGAAATGGGCTTCCTACTATCAGTCCGATGCGGTTGTTGGTATGAAATCCAACGAAAGCGACGCTTTCCACCAGAAATATATGTGCACAAACGGCTATCTTTCCAAAGATCAGCTTCCTGTTGGCTCGGTAATCATCGTTGACGAAGGCTACCAGTACCGCCCCGAAGGCTGGCAGGATACAAGCACGAAGAATACAGCGGGCAGACCCGGCAACGTAACGGAAACCTGCGTTGTTGTAGACGAGGCTTGGTGGACAGGATTTAACTATCGTGCATTCAACCTTTCCAAAGTAGACGGTTCAGTTATCGGCAAAACCGACAATACACACATCCGTATCTACGTTCCCAAAGCATAAATTTTAATATTGACCCCAAAATGAGTCACCTTTCGGGGTGACTCATTCGGGTTAAAATTATTTAAGGAGAAAAATAATGAAAAAAATAACATCGCTTCTTGCGCTTATTCTTGCTTTTGCGATGCTTCTTGTTGCTTGCGGCGGCAATACACCCGCTGTTACGACAGACCCTACGCAGAGTACATCCGGTACAACGGAAAGCAGCACCACAGCTACAACAACACCCGAAACCCCTAAAGAACCCAAAACATTAAAAGTTCTTGCTATCGGCAACAGCTTCAGCGTAGACGCTATGGAACACCTTTGGAATATCCTTATGAGAATGGGATATGACGACGTTCTCCTCGGCAACCTTTACATAGGCGGCTGCTCTATCGACACGCATTGGGGCAATATAAGAGATGACCTTTCCGCATATCAGTATTACACAAACGATATGGGCGCATGGAAAGTAAAAAATGAAACAAAGCTTTCCACAGCCCTTTTGTCGCAGGAATGGGACGTTATCACTATCCAGCAGGTAAGCCAGAACAGCGGTATGCCCGAAACTATGGGTAACCTCCAGAACATTCTCGATTACGTTAAAGCAAATATGCCCAATAAAGACGCTAAAATATACTGGCATATGACTTGGGCATATCAGCAGAATACAACACACAGCGGCTTCCCGAACTACGGTAGCAACCAAATGAATATGTACAACGCTATAACAGGCGCTGTTGAATCCACTATAAAAACAAACAAGGATATTGACGGCTTTATCCCCAGCGGCACAACGATTCAGAATATGCGTACCTCCTACCTTGGCGATACGCTCACGCGCGACGGCTACCACCTTTCCGAAGGTCTTGGCAGATATGCGGCGGCTATGACTTGGGCGAAGTATATCACAGGCGAATCTATCGATAATATTACTTGGGTTCCCGTAAAATTCAAGAGCGAGATCTCTCCTTACCTCGATATAGTTAAAGAAGCTGTAAACAACGCATATAAAACACCTTTGGCCGTTACAAACTCCACGTATACGAAGAACCCCAACGGCGAGCCCGAAAAACCTATCGTTCCCGAGCTTCCCACAGTTGTAACAGACCTTTCCATAACAGAAGCGCTTACAGACGCCGACAAAGCTGTTCTTACAGCGCAGGGCCTTGACCCGGCAAAATACGCGGTTCTTAAAATGACACCTGTTGTTTGCGCATATTATTATTCCACAAACGGCACTGGCACAGACCTCAGAAAAACGGAAAGCAACAGCCCACAGTTCTGGGCAACACAGGAACGCTTCTCTACAGAGCAGATTCCCGTTGGCTCCGTTATCACCATTGCGTCGGGCTACCAGTACCGCCCCGAAGGCTGGCAGAACCTTACGGGCAAGAACACAGCGGCGCGCCCCGGCAACGTATCTACGGCAGTTGTTAAAGTAGATGCAAATTGGTGGAACGGCTATAGCTACCGCGGCTTTAACGTATCCAAAACAGGCGGCGGCAACGTATCTGAAAGCGACACAACAGCTCTTCGTATTTACGTTCCCATCGCTAAATAATTGAAAATTCAGAGGCTTCTCGAAAGGGAAGCCTCTTTCCTTTTCACGCTATAGCGGAAAAGTTTACGCCGAAAAGCTCGCGAAGGCGCGCTACAGAATCTAAAAAACGCGTTTTTGCTGCCAAAAATTCCGCTTGCTCGCCCGATTTTGCATATGCGGCAAGCGAAAGCGCGGCTTCGTCTGCGCGGTCCAGCATTTCATAGCCCATAATATACGGGAAAAAGTGCATGGATTTTTCCCAAAGTGTGCCAAGCTGCGTGGTTTGGGAAAGCAAGCGTTCGCTCGGCGGGGAAAATTCGCCGGCATCCTCCGGCAGGGCAAGCGCAAGGGCGGTAAGCTCCCCCAAGCGTTGCACAACGGCAGAGGAGATGCCGAAGATCGCGCTGCAGAGAAGCGCGAAAATTATTGTTGCCGCGATAAATGTTTTCAAGCGCCGCACTCCTTTTTAGTTATTATTTCGGTTTTTTCTGCATCGTCTACAGTCATAAGAAAAACCTCGCCCACATCGTTCACGTGCGCTTTTTTCAGCGCGGAAAAGAGCCATTTTTTATCTTTAGCGGCATCGCGCAGGGCGTATTCCATTATTTTTCCGTCGATTATCACGGGGTGTGCGAGGCTTTTCGGTTCGGCGGCGCGAATATTGCAAAAATCGCCTTTTGTAAGCGGCTTTTCCTCATCTGCGGGGAAAAACGCGAGCTTGCCGTTCGGCTCCAGCACTGCGTAATCTATTTCCGCGGGCGAGGTGTAGCCTGCCAGCTGAAGCTCGCAAATAAGGTCCTCCATGCTCATGCGCATACGCATCATTTCGCGGCGGTCTATTTTGCCCTTGCCTATTATTATGCTCGGCGGGCTATCCAGAAGCTTTTTCATAAAGCCTATTTTCGTTGGCAGAAAAGAGAAGAATACCTCCAGGCACACCAGCGTTATTATAGGCACTATGGCATAGCTCATGGGCACGCTCGCGCCCACAAGCGGTTGCGCCGCAAGGTCGGAAAGCAGAAACGTCGTTACAAGCTCCGAAATTTGCATTTCGCCTATCTGGCGCTTGCCCAGAAAGCGCATTACCGCTATTAAAAGAACATATATTATAAGTGTTCGCAAAAAAACAGCCGCCAAAATAAAAAACCTCCGAAAAATTCGTTTTCTTAACTTATTATTTACAAGTTTATTTGTAATATCGGTTGAAAAATTTTGAGCTTTAGGGTATAATTACTATGTAAAGTTATATTTTTGTAAGAAATGGTTGCTGAAAGGAAGGTTTAATATGGAAAACGAATCTAACGTAATATACGAAGCAAGACTTGAAGATATAGCCAAAGATACAGGCCTTGAAAAGGTTTACGTTCCGGATGGCTGGGAAGAAAGAAAGGTCATCTGTGCGGATATAAGCCGCCCGGGGCTTGCGCTCACAGGCTTTTTCGATTGCTTCGATAAAAAAAGGATAGAGCTTATAGGTAAAGCGGAATATGAATATTTGGAAATGTTCGATTCCGAAACGAGATATGAAAAGTGCGAACAGCTTTTTGCAAGGGAAATTCCCGCGCTCGTAGTAACATGGGGTATGCCCGTGTTCGATGAGATGCTGGAGGCGGCAAAGCACCACAGCGTGCCGATTTTCCGCACGGTGGAAAGCACCACGGAAATACAGGCGGCGCTTATCGCTTTTCTTAACGTTGAGCTTGCGCCGCGTATCACACGCCACGGCGTGCTCGTGGAGGTTTACGGCGAGGGTGTGCTCATTCTCGGCGACAGCGGCATAGGCAAAAGCGAAACGGCGATAGAGCTTGTAAAACGCGGCCACCGACTCGTGGCAGACGATGCGGTAGAGCTTAAAAGGGTTTCTGCAAAAACGATCGTCGGCTCTGCACCCGAGGTTTTGCGCCACTATACTGAGCTTCGCGGCATAGGCATAGTAGACGTTCGCCGCACGTTCGGTATAGGCGCGGTTAAAAACACGGAAAAAGTGGATATGGTGCTGAAGCTGGAGCATTGGGATAAGGATAAATTCTATGACCGCATAGGCCTTGAAATGGAGACTACAGACATTTTGGGCCTTAATATCCCCACAACGCGCATTCCTGTTTCCCCCGGCAGAAACTTGGCGGTTATTATAGAGATCGCCGCAATGAACAATAAACAAAGACGTATGGGTTACAACACGGCAGAGCATTTTACGGAACGTCTTAGTGAATTTATGATGAAAGGTCAGGGTATAAACTTCTGATCGAGAACGAAAGGTAATTTTTTAAATGGACATAAATTCTAAAGCCCCGAGAAAAATACAGCTTATCCCCACAGCTTTGCTTCAAATTTTGGCTTCGATTATGCTGGCATTTTCTACACGATTTGGCATTTTGCATATAGGCGTTTTCTGCATAGCTGTGGCAGGCGCCATGTTTGCTGTTCAGATACTTGCCGGCAAAGGATATTGGCACTTTGCCGTGGCATCTGTGTCGGTTTGTGCGGCGTTCCTGATAGGTGGGCTGTTCCCGTTCTTTATGTGTGCTTTCACCTTGCCTGCAGGTATTATGCTGGCGGTTATGGTGCGCAAAAGAAGCTCCAAGATAGGCGTGAGCGCCGCGCTCGAAATTCTATATGCGGTGCTGTTTGCATTGCTTTTCCTCGCGGTATACCTTTTGCAGGGCGGCGAACCTTCCGTAAACGCTGTAATTGCTTATTTTTCGGGGATAGTGGATTCTATTAAGGAAACGGCTATTTCCAACATAGAGCCCGAGGTCATGGAGCAGATAGCAAAAATAAATGAAGTAAGCACAGAAGAATTTTTGGAAATGCTGGACGTTTCCTTCGAAGTGTTTAAGCTTATTTTGCCCGCTATCCTCATTTCCACAATGGGAGTGCTCGCATACCTTACGGCAACATTCTTTAAGCTCGGCACGGCTATAGCCGGCTGCGAGCTTGTTTTGCCCGACCCGAAGTGGCGCACGCTGCCCTCCAGGGCGAGCGCCGTTGTATTTGCGGTGTCGTATATCGTGTTCTCTTTTGCCACGATGTTTTCCTCCTCCTTCAACGTGGTTATGGTGGTTTGCATTTCCGTGGTTATAATACTTGCGCCGCTTATGCTTTTGATGGGCGCAAAATGGTTTGCATCTTCGCGCAACAAAACGTTTATTTTGGTTCTTTTTGTTGTTGGCTTGCTGTTTATGACACCGCTTGCAATAATGATTTTGGCGTTTTTCGGTGCGGCAGAGGTTTTCAAGCTTCACGACAAAATAAAAAGACAGCAACCTCCGCCCGAAAACGGCTGAAAAGTAATTTTGAATTTTTGAAAGGAAAAAACTATGTCGGGAAAGAAAGGTAAAAGTTACAATGCCCGCACAATATCGGCAAGCGGCATTCTGTGCGCTTGCCTCGGTGTGCTCTCGCTTGCGCTTTGTTCCTTGACTATTGTATATACCGAATATCGCCCCGAAAGAGTAGCTCTTTTGTACTTGGCGATATATCTCGGTGTGCTTGCCGTTATTTTCACGGCGAATATTATTGCCTATACCGTTACGAAGCGCAGCGTGTACAATTTCACGTCATCTGTAACTCAAGGCATTTCCGCGCAGTTTATGCAAAAGCTCACAAAGCCGGTGCTTATCTGCGATGAAAAGGGCAAAATAGTTTGGTACAATAAATTTTTGCGCGAAATATGCAGAAATACGCGCACCGTATACGGAAAATATATGGAAAGCATCTGCGATTGTGCTGTGGAGCATATTATAAAAGGCGATTCCGTGCTCGGTGCGGAGGCTCGCTTCTTCACTTCCGAAAATTCGGGTGTGTGCACGCCGGAAATATACAATGCCATAGGCTACGAGGTAGAACAAGACGGCAAAATGTTCAGCATGGTCGTGTTTACCGATATTACCGAGCTTAAAACGCTGGAAAAACGCATACGCGATGAAGAAACAATAATAGCATATGCGATAATAGACAATCTGGAAGAGCTTTTGCAGTATATTCAAGAGGGCTACGGTAGCGCTTCCGAAGCCGTAGAAAAAATTCTCGAAAAATATTTCCAGGACGTTGGCGGTTTTGTGCGCGAATACGGCAACAACCGTTTTATGTGCGTTTTCGATGCCAAAAGGCTCGACGCTTTGGAAGAGGATAGATTCTCCTTGCTTGATGAGATCCGAGAAATTCGCTTGGGCGAATCCACCCTTTCCGTAACTATCTCTATGGGTATTGCCAAAACGGGCGGTACGCTTTATGAAAAAGAGCGCGCCACGCAGGCGGCGCTCGATATGGCGCTGCAGCGCGGCGGCGACCAGGTAGTTATAAAAACAAAGGACGGCACGGAGTTTTACGGCGGCAAGACGAAGGCTATACAGAAGCGAACGAAGGTGCGCTCCCGCGTTATTGCAAACGAGCTTATTTCGCTTATTTCCAAAAGCTCCAACGTTATTGCCATGGGGCATAAATTCCCGGATGCGGACAGCCTTGCTTCCTGTGTGGCGGTTTCGCGCATAGCGAAGTTCTGCGGCACACCCGTGCACATAGTTATAGACCAGAACGATACTAACTTGAAAAACTGCTTCCAAAGCCTTGCGGACAGCCCCGAATACAACGGTCTTTTTATAGACCGCGCACAGGCACAAGACCTTATGGAAAGCGATACTCTCGTTATTATAACGGACGTTAACAACCTTAATATTTGCGAATCGCCGGAAATAGTGGCGAATGCGCAAGATATTGCCATTATCGACCACCACAGAAAAACCTCCGATTTCGTAAAAAGACCGAATGTCGTTTATATTGAGCCCAGCGCTTCGAGCGCATCGGAGCTTATGTCGGAGCTGCTGGAGCATATTTTGCCCCAGGGCACCCTTGCCAAGCCCGAAGCAGACCTGCTTTTTGCCGGAATGCTGCTCGATACGAAGAATTTCACGCACAATACGGGCGTGCGCACGTTCAGCGCGGCGCTCTATCTTAGAAACGAGGGTGCTTCGCCGCTTGACGCGCAGGCACTGTTCAAAACGAACCTAGAGGATTTTCTTAGCGAAGCGAAATTTGAAAGCAACGTGGAAATCCACAGAAACATCGTGGCTATAGCCAAAAACGAGGTGGACAGCTCCGATAATATCAACCGTGTAAATGCCTCCAAGGCGGCAGACAGGCTCCTTTCCGTAGAGGGCATCTGTGCGGCGTTTGCGCTTTGTTCGGTAGACGGAGTTATATGCATTTCCGCCCGTTCCGACGGCACGGTGAACGTACAGCGCATAGCGGAAAAGCTTGGCGGCGGCGGACATTTCGACTCGGCAGGAGCACAGCTGCGCGGAGTCACTATGAAAGAAGCGGAAACGCTTTTGCGCCAAACGATAGATGAAATTATCGACGGAAAAGAAGAATAAACAGTAAAAAAGACCTCTTTCGAGGTCTTTTTTACTGTTTATTTCTTTATACTTTCTTTGTATTCCCCCGGGGTCATACCCGTTTGCTTTTTAAATGAGTTGTTGAAGGAGGAAACGGAATCGTAGCAGAGCTTGTCTGCTATTTGGGTGAATGGCATACCCTCGCGTATCAGCTTTTTAGCCTCATCGGTTTTCAGCTTCTGGTACGTTTCGTATATGCTTTTTCCTGTTTTTTCACGGAAGAACGTGCAAAGGCGCGTTTTTCCGTAGTGAAGCTCTGTGCAAAGCTCCTGCAGGCGAAATCTGCCGTATATTTTGCCGGAAAGTATGCGCACTATTTCATCTTGCAGCTCTGTAGAGGTGCTTATTTTGGAAACGAAAAATTCCTGTGTGGATTTTTGGTTGTTTGCTATGCGAAGCAAATATATGAGCAGGCTCTCCAAGGAGTTTTTTATTATCTGTTCACCGCCGAGGTTCGGTTTTTCGTTATATTTCAGCTCGTTCAGGTATGGATCGAAATCGGGAATAACAAATGTTTCGCGCGCTTCCGACATTATTATTTGCAAAAGCGAACGGTGGGTTTCCGGCACGGGAAATTTTTTGTTTGCAAAGAAACTCATGCTTTCCGAGTGGCAAGTGAACGATATTATAAAAATATTGGGGCTTTTTTCTCTGCTTTCCACAAAATGCGGCTCGTTGGGCTTTATAAACAGCATTTCTCCCTGCAAAAGTGCTGTTTGTTTACCACCGAGATCGGCGTAAACGGTATCTTTATCGGCATATATGATTTCCCAAAAATCGTGCGATTCTTCGTGGGAAACGTAGCGTTGGGGCAGGTCCTGGTAATGTATGGTTACAATTTTCTGAATGTTCAAAAGATTTGATATTTTGTGCATATAGAATTTTTTTGTATGTGTTTTGTTTTCCGTAAAAATCCCACCTTAAATAAATAATTTTTGCACTGTTTACATTGTATCATACCATAAAAGAATTGTAAATTGTTTCGATAATAAAAAATACGAAACATTTCAAAATAAGTGGGAAATAATTTCTATATTATATATTATTAAAAGGTTGTATAATGAATTTAAAGTATAAACTTTCGTGATTTTTATTTTGCGAGGATTTGAAAAATGAATGTAATTATTGTTAAAAATTATGATGAAATGAGCAAAAAAGCCTTTGAAATTATGAAGGCGGCTGTTACGGAAAAGAAAAACGCCGTGCTCGGTCTTGCTACCGGTTCCACACCCATAGGTCTTTACAAGGAAATGATCGCAGACCATAAGGCAGAGGGCACAAGCTATGCGGACGTAACTGCATTTAACCTTGACGAATACATGGGGCTTGACTATTCCAGCGACCAGAGCTACGTTTACTTTATGCGCGAGAACCTTTTCGATCATATCGATATCAAGCTCGAAAACACAAATATAGAAAACGGCAAAGCCGCAGACCCAGAGGCAGAATGTGCGCGCTATAACGCACTTCTTGCTAAAAACACGATAGATCTGCAGATTCTCGGCATAGGCTCCAACGGCCATATCGCGTTCAACGAACCCGGAACACCCTTTGCTTCCGTTACGCACGTTGTAGACCTTACGGAAAACACGATAAAAGATAACTCTCGCCTTTTTGCAAGCATAGACGAAGTGCCGAGAAAGGCTTTCACAATGGGTCTTTCCAACATTATGGCGGCGAAGAAGATACTTGTGCTCGCAAACGGTGCAAACAAGGCAAAAGCTGTTTACGGTATGGTGCGCGGCGAGATTACAGAAAACGTGCCCGCAAGCATTTTGCAGAACCATGCAAACTGCACGCTTATTTGCGACGAAGCCGCGGCAAGTCTTCTTTAATTCGGAGGCAGGACAATGAAATGCTTTAAAAACGCGTATGCGTATGTTGAAGGAAAAGGAATTATAAAAACAGACATTCTTTTCGGCGAAAAAATAGAAAAAATAGGTATCTGCAATTTGGCGGATGAAGAAATACGCTTGCCCGAAGACGCGGTGGTATTGCCCGGATTTATAGACGAGCATATTCACGGTGCGGGCGGCGCAGACGCTATGGATGGCACGCAGGAAGCGCTTGCGACCATAGCAAAAACAGTAGCTGCAGAGGGTACGGTAGGCTTTCTCGCTACAACTATGACACAGAGCCCCGAAAATATTCTCGGTGCCATGGCTGCTGTTCGCGAATACGGCGAGGGTGCAGACGGCGCGCGCCTTTTGGGCATACACCTCGAAGGCCCGTTTATAGCAGAAGCACACAAGGGTGCACAGCCGCGCGAATACGTGGCAAAGCCCGACGTGGCTGTTTTCGATGGATACAACGAAGCAAGCGGCAATCGCATTAAAATAGTTACGCTTGCCCCCGAGGAAGAGGGCGCTGGTGCGCTTATCGCTCACCTTGCAAAAAAGGGAATCGTTCCTTCCATAGGTCACACGGGCGCAAAATGTGCAGATATAGATGCGGCTATCGCGTGCGGCGCGAAAAACGTTACGCATACATATAACGCGCAGAGCGCGCTCCACCACAGAGAGATAGGTACGGTGGGCAGCGCAATGCTTTTCGATGAGCTTGCGTGTGAGCTTATAGCAGACACTATCCACGTAAGCGTTCCTGCAATAAAATTGCTTAATAAATGCAAGCCGCAGGGAAAACTCGTGCTTATAACAGACGCTATGCGTGCCAAAGGCTTGCCCGATGGCGAAAGCGAGCTTGGCGGCCAGAAGGTGTTTGTTAAAAACGGCGAAGCACGCTTGGCAGACGGCACGCTCGCAGGTAGTGTGCTCCGTATGAACGTGGCGCTTAAAAATATGGTGGAAAAAGCCGGCCTTACGCTCGAAAAAGCGTGTGACCTTGCCACAATAAACCCTGCAAAGGTTCTCGGTATAGAGGAAGAAGCGGGCAGCATACGCGAGGGCAAACGCGCGGATTTCGCTGTGCTGGATAAGGATTTCAACGTACTTTACACCGTTCGAAGCGGTGAAATAATCTATAAAAGATAAGGAAGGGCAAAATTATGGAAACAACACTCGTTGTAATGGCGGCAGGTATGGGCAGCCGCTTCGGCGGTCTTAAGCAGGCAGAGCCTGTTACGGCAGACGGCAAAGGTATTCTCGATTTTTCCGTATACGATGCGAAAAAAGCGGGATTTTCCAAGGTAGTATTTATCATCCGTGAGGATATGGCAGACGATTTCAAGGAGCTTGTGGGCAACAGAATTGCAAAAAGCATCCCCGTTGAATACGTTTACCAGGATATGAGCGTTCTCCCCGAGGGTAGAACAAAACCCTTTGGCACAGGCCACGCTATCTACTGCTGCAAAGACATTGTAAAAGAATCCTTTGCTATCATCAATGCAGACGACTACTACGGCGCAAACGCTTTCTATGATATTCAGAAGCATCTGAGCACAGCAGGCAAGGGCGAATTTGCTATGACGGCGTTCCACCTCGGCAACACGCTCAGCAAAAACGGCACCGTTTCCCGCGGTATCTGCGAAACAGAAAACGGCTACCTCAAAAAAGTTACGGAATTTACAAAGATCTATTCCGACGGCAGCTATGAAAAAGACGGATACAGATATACGTTTACAAAGGACGTTCCCGTTTCTATGAACCTTTGGGGGCTTACACCCGACATTTTCGACATTTTGGAAGAAGAATTTGCGGCTTTCCTTGAAACAGCAAACCTTATGAAGGATGAATTTTTCATTCCTTCGGTTATTTCCAAAGCTCTCGAAACGGGCAGAGCAACGCTCAAGGTATTTAAAAACGCAGATAAATGGTACGGTATTACATACCGCGAAGACCTCGCGGAGGTAAAAGAAGCTATAGGTGGTTATGTTAACGATGGATTATATGAAGGAATTTAAGGCGACAGCCGAAAAATTTGCTCTGCTTGGAAACGTGATTTCCATAGAGCCCTACGGCGAAGGTCACATAAACCTTACGTTGCTTGTTACAACAGACGAAAAACGCTATATTATGCAGAAGATGAACACAAACGTGTTCCCCGATACGGTTGGGCTTATGGCTAATATCTGCGGCGTAACAGAGCATCTGCGCGCACGCGGCATAGAAACGCTTTGCGTTATCCCCACAAAGGCAGGCGAGCGCTACCTTGTGAACGAGCTTGGCTCCTTCCGCGTTTACGATTTTATCGAAAATACTGTTACATACCAGAAGGTTACGGATAAGGAAGTTTTCAAAAATTCCGGTGCGGCGTTCGGCGAATTTCAGAACTACCTTGCGGAATTTGACGCTTCCGTGCTCACAGAGCCTATAAAACGCTTCCACGATACCCCCAACCGCTTCGAAAACTTTAAAAAAGCGCTGGAAGCAGACGCTTTCGGCAGAGCGAAAGAGTGCGCCCCCGAAATTGAATTCGTGCTTTCTCACGCAGATACGTACGGCACGGCCATGGAAGGACTTGCAGACGGCACTATTCCGCTTCGCGTAACGCACAACGATACAAAGCTCAACAACATTCTTATGGATGAAGCAAGCGGCAAGGCGCGCGCGGTTATCGACCTCGACACGATCATGCCGGGCTCGATGCTCTTCGACTTCGGCGATTCCATTCGTTTTGGTGCTTCCACAGCGGCAGAAGACGAAAAAGACCTTACAAAGGTTCATTTCGACATAGAGCTTTTCCGCGCATATGCAGAGGGCTACTGCGGTGCTGTTAAAGACAGCATCACGGCAAGGGAAGCAGAGCTTCTCCCCTACGGCGCTTACCTTATGACGGTGGAATGCGGCATGCGCTTCCTCACGGACTATCTTTCCGGCGACACGTATTTTGCAACTAAATACGAAGGCCACAACCTTGTAAGATGCAGAACACAGCTCAAGCTCGCAGGCGAAATTGAAGCAAGTTTTGCGGAAATGGGCGAAATAGTAAAAGAAATATTGGCATGAAAAAGGTAAAAACGGCGTAAAGCGTGATGTTCTTAGCGGAGAAATAGAATAAGGGTATGGGCATAGCCCGATGCGTTTGTTATACAAATGCGAAACTGGCAATAAAAACAGAAGAGAGAGTAACACGGTTACAAAATTCCGTGAAACTCTCTCTTCTCTGTTTTTTTAGTGATATTCTTTGCTCTTGCAAAGAGTGATATTATTGCTTGCGCAATAGTGATATTGAAGCCTTGCGGCTTCAGTAATATTCTATTCGCCTTGAAACTCGCGAAGCGAATACCACTCGGCATATGCCGAATATAACTGCGTCAGCAATATCACTCGCCGGGAGGCGAATAGAACTGGCGTGATACTCCGTTAAGAGTATCACGCCAAAGCCGTTTTTCCTTTTTTGAAAAATAAATACGCGAAGTTAGCTAAAACCTTTGCATTTTTTTGTAATATAGTGTATACTGTATTTATAAAGGTGAGGTTTTGTATGAAAATAGCTGTTATAGGCTCGCGCGGCCTTATTGTGCGCGATCTTGAATTTTATTTGCCGAAGGAAACTACAGAGATAGTTTCGGGTGGTGCACGCGGCGTGGACACAAGCGCCCGTATGTATGCAAAGCAAAACGGTATTTTACTTACAGAGTTTTTGCCCGATTACGAGCAATACGGAAAAATAGCACCGCTTATGCGCAATCTTGAAATTATAGATTATGCAGATGAAGTTTATGCTTTTTGGGACGGCACTTCGCGCGGCACAAAATTTGTTATAGAAAATTGCAGGCGAAAAAAGAAAAAAATACATATTTTTATGATAAAAAGCGAATAAAAGCAAAAAAGCCGAGGGATTATGGAATTTTTTGAATAAAATGAGATTTTTTTCTTGCTTTTTTTGCGAGATTATGGCATAATATATGAAGTCAGCCCGAATAGTTTATATTCGGGCTGAAATTTTATTTATACAAAAAAGGAGATTTCTCAAGTGGAACAAAAAAGAAGTTCTTTCACGGGCAAGCTCGGGTTTATACTTGCCGCGGCAGGTTCTGCCGTTGGCCTTGGTAACCTTTGGCGCTTCCCGTATCTCGCCGCGAAGTACGGCGGCGGTATCTTCCTTCTTGTCTACCTCGTTCTCGCTGTAACATTCGGTTTTGCACTTATGATAGCGGAAATTGCCATAGGTAGAAAGACAGGTCTCAGCGCTATAGGCGCTTTTAAAGCCTTGGATAAAAGATTTTCCTTCCTCGGCTACGTTGCGGCTATCGTGCCCATAATAATTTTACCTTACTATTCCGTTATCGGCGGTTGGGTAACAAAATACCTTTTCACTTTTGCAACGGGCGGCGGTTCCGATGCGGCGGCAGACGGCTATTTCGGCGGCTTTATCGGCAAGGTTGGCGAACCCATACTTTGGTTTGCTATATTTATCGGTGCTACGGCTGTGGTAGTTCTTTTGGGCGTTGAAAAGGGCGTAGAAAAAGTAAGCAAAATTATGATGCCCATTCTCGTTGTGCTCACAATCGGCATAGCTATCTATACTCTTACACTCCCCAACGCGCTCGATGGTCTTGTTTACTATGTAAAACCCGATTTTTCTAAATTTTCAGGTACTACAGTTCTTGCGGCTATGGGTCAGCTTTTCTACTCTATGTCGCTCGCTATGGGTATTATGATTACGTATGGCTCCTATATGAAAAAGGATGTACATATCGAATCCTCCACACGTCAGATCGAGATTTTCGATACGGGAATTGCATTCTTCGCAGGTCTTATGATCATTCCCGCTATCTTCTCTTTCTACCACGGCGATGAAGTGCTTATTGGCGAAAACCTTACAAAAGGCCCGGGGCTTATGTTCGTAATGCTTCCCAAAGTTTTCGACAGTATGCCCGGCGGCGATATTATCGGTGCGCTCTTCTTCATTCTTGTGCTTTTCGCAGCGCTCACATCTTCTATTTCGCTTATGGAAACCATCGTATCCATTTTTATGGATAAGCTTAAGGTCGGCAGAAAGGTGGCTTGCCTTATCGTTCTCGGTATAAGCGTTGTTATCGGCTTGCCCTCCTCCCTCGGCTTTGGCGTGTTCAGCTTTATAGAGCCCCTCGGCGCAGGTACAAGCATACTCGACTTTTTCGACTTTATAACAAATAACGTAATTATGCCTGTGGTAGCGTTTATCACCTGCATACTTGTGGGCTATGTTATAAAACCGAAGGCAATTATAGAAGAGGTAGAAACAAACGGCAAATTCAGCGGCAAAAAGCTCTTTACGGTGGTTATCAAATACATAGCTCCCGTTTGTATCGTGGCTATCCTTATCTTCTCCGTAATGGAAGCGCTCGGATTTATTAAAGTTTAAGATTTTATTAAAAACAGAGTTTGTATTGACAAACTCCGTTTTTATATGTAATAATTTGATTAAATCAGAACTTTGCGAGGTAAAAGATGGACTTTATTTTTGAAGTGTTGCTTGAACTTATGGGCGCGGCAATAAGACCGCTTAAAGATAAAGAAACGCCGCTTATAGGAAAATTTATAATAGCTTTTCTTTTTATGCTTCCTGCCGCGCTTATAGTATTGCTTATAGTTTTATATTCCGGCGCATAACATTAAAAACCTCCGAATTTATCGGAGGTTTTTGTATTAGTGTATTTTTTTGAAATTGCCCATGGTTTCGTTTACGCCGGAAACATATGCAAAGGTTTGCGGGTATTCGCTTACTATTTCTTGAAATTTAGCTATCTGATGCTTGTTTATAACGCAGATTATAAGCTTTTTATCCGTATTGGAGTACATACCTTTAGCGTCGATTATCGTAAAACCGTGGCGCAGCTCTCGCATTAAGCGCTCGGAAATTTCGCCCGAAAGCTTCTCGGTGGTTATTACCTCGAACTTTATAGCGGATTTCGCACCTTTGAGTATCTTATCGCTTACAGTGGTGGTTATAAAGCAATATATAACGCAGAGTATAACGGGCTCTGCCTGGTAGCCGTATACGAAGTATGAAAGGAACGCTACGGAAACGTTCAGCATAAAAATTATCCAGACGAGGCTGATATGCGGTTTCCATTTGCGCACGAGCGCGGCGATAATGTCTGTGCCGCCCGTGGAGCCGCCGAATTTCAGCGAAATGCCGTATACAAAGCCGTTTACCGTGGCGGCGGCGATTGGGGCGAGTATTGTGCTGGTGCCGTTTTCGGTAGTATATACGAATTTATCTAAAAAATCCATATTCTGCACGGCTATGAGCAAAACGGAGAAAACGAGAACGAAAACACCGGAACGCAAGGCAAACTTCCTATCCACAAGGAAAAAAGCGAGCGTGGCAAGCGGTATATTTATGATAAGCGATATGTAACCCACGCTGAAATCAAAGATGTGCTGTATCATCGTGGCGATACCGTTTATGCCGGAGGGCGCGAAGGAGTTTTGGAAAATAAAAATTTCATAGCTTAGCGCCATCAGGAAAGCGAGCGCAACTATGCAAGTATATTCGAAAACGATTTTTGATTTCTTTTTCATCCCGTTAACCTCTCGTTTATTGTATCTTTAGTTATATTGTATCATTTGGAGGCATGTTTTGTCAAGTAAGAGCTGAAAAAGCCAATTTTTTTCGAAAAAAGCGAGGGTTTTTTAGATTTTTCGTGTATATTATAGTGTAAAGATAATTTTGAAAGGAGGCAACGTTTTGCAGGATGCGGAAATACTCGCGCTTTTGCTTGCGCGCGACGAACGCGGAATGAGCGAATTTATTATGCGGCACGGTCCGCTTATAAGGTATATTATCGCGCCGATTCTTTCGGATGAGCGCGAAAGGGAAGAATGCTTTTCCGATATTACAATGAAAATATGGGAAAAAACAGGGCTTTACAGCGAAGAAAACGGCAGCTTCAAGGCTTGGGTTTCTGCCGTTGCGCGAAACACAGCGCTTAACCGAGCGCGGAAAAACCAAAAGGAAACAGAGCTTTGCGAGCTATCGGAGGAAGAGCCTGCACGCGCGGAAACGCCGGAGGAAAGCCTGCTGAAAAAAGAAAGAACGCGCATACTGCTGAACGGTATAAGCAGCCTTTCCACGGGCGAGCAGGCGCTGTTCTACAGAAAATATTACTATATGCAGCCGAGCGCGCAGATAGCGGCGGAGCTCGGCACGACGGAAAAAGCGGTGGAGACGCGCTTATACCGCATAAAAAAGAAACTGCGCAAAATTTTAGGGGGTGAGCTCGATGTCTGAAAAGAATTTTGGCGCGATGAACGACGCTGAATTTGAAGAAATGCTTGCCGAGGGCATTGAGAGCAGTCTACCCTCCGAAGAGGTGGTAGAGCTTGTTTCGCCCTGGCACAAATCCGTAAAGCGCGTTTTGTGGGGCTTTGCGCTCACTCTTCTGGACCTTCAATTTTTATATTTGCAGTATATTTTGCCTGCGACAGGCTTTTTTATGCTGCTTTTCGGCTTGCGTGCGCTGCGCAAGGAAAATAAATTTTTCTCTGCGGCATATGTTTTGGCATGGGTGAGGAGCGTATACTTCTTTTCTACGCTTATAATAAACGCTTCTGCTATGCACAGCGATATATATGAGAGCAATTTTATGTGGGTGCTCGCATATATAAACGTGTTGTTCACGCTTGCCACGGTCTATTGCTTTGTTTTCGGTTTCCGCGGTGTTTTGCAAAAAACGGGCGGAGAAGACGGCGCAAAGTGGCTGAATAAGCTCGCCGTTTGGTACACCGTTTTTGCCGTGGCGGCGGTTATAAGCATACAGTCTACGCTTATAGCGCTTGCTTTTATGGTTTGCTTCGTGTTTATTGTTGTCGGCATTGCCCGTGTTTCGCGCAGTCTCTCTTGGGCGGGATATGCCATTACACCCGCCAAAGTGCGTGTTTCCGACAAATGCCTTTGCGCGGCGGTGCTGGGCACGGTGGCGCTCGGCATTGCGCTCGTGTACTTTTTTGGCGCTAAATACCCTATGAAATGGCAGGCAGAGGAAAACGTGCACAGTGCAGAGGCAAGGGAGGTCATGGCAGAGCTCGAGGCGCTCGGTTTCCCGAAGGATATACTCGCCGACCTTACGGAGGAGGAAATACTCGCTTGCAGGGGAGCTAAAAGCGTATACGTGGAAAGCGGAGAGCACGCGCTGAACGACGGGCGAACTGTGGAATATAAATATGAAGAAAACGGTATAGTGCATATCAAAAAATACAGAGAATACGATGTGCACGAGCTTGTTATGACTCAAGTTATAGTATCGCTCCCTTCGGAGGGCGTACATATCAGAAGCCGTTTGCGAGTTTTCCATCATTTCCGTTTTAAAGAGGAAGCGGAGTATTACGGTACAGAGCTTTTGGATATCGTTCCGCTATATTACGATGAATGGCGCAAAACAAGCGATATTTCCGGCAGAGTGCTGTATGATGGCGAAAACACGTATACTTCTCCGTATTATAGCTTGGATGAAACAAGCGTGCCTGGCTTCTTTTCTTTAGAACCGCATATACGCGCCGCATTCTCTTTGCATAAAGAGGGCACCAATAAGCGCGGTTATGTTTCTTACGAGGTGACGGGAATAAGAGAAAAGCCATACGATTCACTTATTCAGGTGATATTTGTGCATAGAACCGATAAATTTACATACCCTTTAAAAGGTTCAAAAGATATATTTAATACAGCTTCCGAACATACAGGGTTTAGAAAAGTACAGTGTATGTTTACTTATTATCCTGAATTAAACGAAAAAGAATAAGAAAAATGCACTCAAAATGATATGCACCCCAAAAGTTAGACAAACTTTTGGAGGTGCATTTTTCTATTCTTTTAGGCATTCCTTCAATATGGCGCAGAAGCTTTCGGCCTCCTCTGCTGTGTTGAAAGCGGAAAATGAAAGGCGCACGGCGTCCCCACCTGTGCCGAGAGCCTCGTGGGCGGTGGGGGCACAATGAAGCCCTGCGCGCGTGCATATGCCGCGCCGCGCAAGGCGGCGTGCAAGCTCGCTGCCATCTATGCCGTAAGCGTTAAAAAGCAAAGCAGAGCCGCTTTCCTCGGGCAAATATATCTTTATTCTGCCGTCGGAGCGAAGATTTTGCTTTATTTTTTCGCAAAGTGCGGCTTCGTGTGCACGTATTTTTGCCGTGCCTATGCGCTTTACAAAGTGTACCCCTGCGCCGAGCCCCGCTATGCTCGGCACGGCTAGCGTGCCGCCCTCGTAGCTTTCGGGCGATACCTTGCCCATATCCGTTTTCGCGGAGTTTATGCCGTTGCCGCCGAAAACGGTAGGGCGCAGACGCTCAAAATCGAAATCGTCGGCGAAAAGGCAAAATCCCGTACCCTGTGGGCCATACAGCCCCTTGTGCCCGGGTGCACAAAGCACGCTCAAGCCGTTTTGCATATTTATATCGTAGATTCCCGCGCTTTGCGAAGCATCTACGATGTGCAAAATGCCCCTTTCGCGGCAAAAAGCGGAAATTTTCTCTATGGGCAGCTTGTGTGGGCAAATATTGGAAACGTGCGTGGTTACTGCAATGCGTGTGTTCCTACGCACGGCTTTTTTTAGGTTTTCTAGCGTTTCTTCCTCGCTGCAGAGGGCATCGAAAACGCTGTAGCTCGCTATGCCGCGGCGGTAAAGCTCTGCTACGGGGCGCAAAACGCTGTTATGCTCTAAATTTGAAATTATTATATGGTCGCCGTGCCTTGCAAGCCCGAAAATGACAAGGTTAAGCGCGTGTGTGGCGTTCTGTGTGAAGACCGTGTTTTCGCTTTTGCCGCCGAAGAGGGAGGCAAGCTCCTCGCGCGTGCTGTATACGGCTTCTGCGGCGGCGAGGGCGAGCGGGTGTGCGCCGCGCCCCGGGTTGCCGCCGTAATTCTGCATACATTCCGCCACGCCGCGTATAACCTCTTTTGGCTTCGGAAAGGTCGTGGCGGCGTTATCGAAGTATATCATCTCACACCTTTTTCTGTTTTGGGTTTAAAATTTCCGTGTATTCTATACGGGCTTCGCCGAGGAGCGAAAGCGTATGCGGCAGGTCGGCAAGCAAAATTTCTATACCGAAGCGGCAGCCCTCTGCATATTTCGGTGCGCGCACGACCTGCGCTACAAGCCCCTCGTTTTCGAGAAGCCGTTTCGCTTTTATCGCTGATGTCTGCGAACCCGTAACAATAATTCTCATTTCCATACGGGTGTTCCTCGAACTTTTTTATTTGCGGAAAAAACTTTCCGCTACTGCATTATATGCGTGGAAATCACTTTGGTTAAAAACAAAAAATTTCCACTTATAAAAAACTGATAAGAGCTTATAATAAAAACAGAGCGAAAAAGAAAAACGCTCTTCGATATGAAAATATCGAAAAATAATCGTAAAGTTCAAAAATAATCAGGAGAATATAAAAATATGTCTAACAACAGCAATAAAGTTCTCGTGCCCGAAGCAAAGGAAGCACTCAATAGATTCAAAATGGAAGCTGCAACAGAAGTAGGCGTAAACCTCAAGGAAGGTTATAACGGCGACCTCACATCCAAGCAGGCAGGCTCCGTAGGCGGCCAGATGGTTAAGAAAATGATCCAGGCTTACGAACAGGGCTTGAAATAAGTATTAAAATAAAGCAAGAAACAAGGCGGAAAACCGCCTTGTTTTTTAGTTCGGTATTATAAGCACACCAACGCCAAGGGGGTCTTTTACACCGCTGTTTAGCGCGGAAAGTTTTTCTATGGTTGTATTGTATTTTTTAGCAACGGTCCAAAGGTCTTCGCCGCGCATAGGGTAATAGAGCACGATCTGCGAAGCGGGCAGGGCTTCTATGGGGTGGTCTGTGAAAATAGTGGTGGAATGGAGCGCTTCGGCATCTTTTTCTCCGAAAAGGGCGAGGCAAACAGTTATTTCCGTATCGAAATATATCTTTTCGCCCACGATTCTGGCATTTACACCGCTTGTATACGCCTTTGCCATATAGCTGAAAAGCTCTGAGTATCTGCCTGCGTCGGTTTCTGCCTTAAAGGGAAAATTGAATGTTTTGCCTATAAACGCGCCGTTTTCCCCGCCGAGGATAACGGAAAAAGAAACGTTTCCGCCCACAGCGGTTTTAGCACCCGATTTTTCCACGGAATTTATGCATGCCTGTGCGCTCGCGCAAACCACGCGTGAAAAATCCTTTTCTTCAAGTTCTGCGTTTTCGCCCAAAGAAAAATTGAAAACCTTGCCTGCATCGAGCGAAATATAGCGCAAAGTTTCTTTTTCGTTGGAGTTTTCATAGGAAAGCGAGTAAATATCGGTAGTTATTTCGCATATATCCTTGCGGAAAACGCGGAAATACACACTGTAATCAAAATCCAGCTCTATTGTTTTCGTTTCGCCAAGCTCGCCTGTTTGCGGTCTGTACGTTATATTTGTGGCTTCTACATCGCAAAAAGCCACGCTTTCTTCGCAAATGCCGTCTGCGGCAAGCGTGCCCGAAAGCGGAACCTCGCGTGAAAAAGAAACGTATTCGCCGCCTTCGCCCTCGTAGAGTATTTCCGCTGTGAGTGCGCCGCTGTAGTTTATTTTGCCCTCGCCCGTGCGAATGTCGAATGCGGCAGGCGTGAGGTTAAGGAAAACTATGCGTGCTATTTGCGGCATACCGGGGTCTGCTTCTATATCCTCGCTTATTGGCGTGTTTTTCTCTTCCGCGTTTATTTCGCGGCAAAATTCAAGGTTCATTTTGCGATATTGCAGGTCTTTTTCCGCATCGGGTGCGGTTTTTCCGCCTATTACGGGTTCTGTGCTTTTGGCGTTGCAGATGCTTACGCTTGCCAAAAGGCGGCATTTTACGGTTAACTTGCGCGGGCTGGAAAGGCGGCAGTTTACGCTTTCCGTGCTTACGGCTATGTCAACTACGGAAAAATCGTCTATTTCCTGCGCGTTTACTGCGCCCGTGTAGTCGGTATCGAAAACAGCACAGCGAATTTCCCCCTCGCTCGTGGCATAGAGTATGTTATATATAATTTTGCCGTCATATTCCACGCTTTCGGTGCCGCAGTATTTTTCGGGGTGCTCTGCCGCCGCGCTTACGCGCAGCAGACGTGTTATATCGGGCAGGTAATCGGGCAGGGTATACTCTGTGCTTATATCGCGTGAATCTGTCTTTTTTATCGCTTTTTCGTAAATAGAGTTTGTTTTTTCATCTTGTGTAAACATTTTTGTTCCTTCTTTCCAAAATTTTCGGTTTGTTAGATGGATATGCGTGCGCGCTTCGGATTATTCCTTTTTACACGGAATAATCCGAAATATGTGCGCCTATTTCGGCAAGCGCCGCTTTTTCTATGCGCGAAACGTAGGAACGGGAAATGCCCATACGCTCCGCTACCTCGCGTTGGGTGAGAGCATCGCGCCCGAAAAGCCCATAGCGCATACATATGATTTTGCGAGCGCGAGCATCCAGCCTGCTTAATATAACTTTTTTTGCCGCCTCGGAGCGCAGGGCAATGTCCAGGTCCTCCGCGATGGTATCTTCCACGCTGATAATATCGCCGTACGTAAGCGGATTGCCCTCTTTGTCGGTGTCTATTGCTTCGTTTATGGAAACCTCGCACGCTGTCTTTTTCTGCGAACGAAAATACATAAGTATTTCGTTTTGCAGGCATTTGCCGGCATACGTGGCGAAACGTGTGCCGTTTTTGGGGTTAAATGAGTCTATCGCTTTTATAAGCCCTATCGTGCCTATGGAAATGAGGTCCTCCTGCTCTGTTTCCGACGTATAATATTTTTTCACGATATGCGCCACAAGCCTCAGGTTGTGCTCTATCAGCTTTTCGCGCGCTTTTTTGTCGCCCTCTGCCATGAGGCGGAAGCATTCTGCCTCTTCCTCCCGCGAAAGCGGCGGCGGAAACGATTGCGTATAGGAAACCTTTAGGAAAAGATAGAGAAAATTGTTCATTAAAAATGAAAGTATGCCAAACATATGCCCCTCCGTGAAGTTGTTTCTAACATTATATTCACACACCGTGCTAAAATTGCGGTTTTACGCAAAAAAAGCAGTTACCGAAGTAACTGCTTTTTGAAAAATATTTGCTTATTTTGCTTTTTTGCTTGTTACAAGCTTCATAACGAATGCTGTAGCAACCGTAACGACAACACCTATTGCAAGGCATATTATCCAGTTCTGAACAAAGCCTGCGATTATGAACATTACAAAGGAGATTGCCGCAACTGTTATGGCATACGGAATCTGTGTGGAAACGTGAACGAGGTGATCGCACTGTGCGCCGGCAGAGGACATGATGGTCGTATCGGAAATAGGGGAGCAATGGTCGCCGCAAACAGCACCTGCAAGGCACGCGGACATACCGATGATAACGAGCTCGCTGCCTGCGGGGAAGATGCTTACAACGATCGGGATAAGTATGCCGAACGTACCCCAAGACGTACCTGTAGAGAACGCGAGGAAGCAAGCAACAAGGAAGATTATTGCAGGCAAAATTCTATCAAGGCCTGCAGCGGCACCGTTCATAAGGTCGTATACGTAGTATTTTGTGCCGAGCAAGGACGTGATGTTTTTGAGAGCTGTGGCAAAGGTGAGAATGAGTATCGCGGGAACCATTGCGTTGAAGCCCTTGGGAAGAGCCTTCATACAGCCGTCGAAGTTGAGCACCTTGCGGCAGATAAGGTAAACTACCGTAATAACGAGCGCGATAAGACCGCCCATGGGAAGACCAACTGTTGCATCTGTATCTGCAAAAGCGTCTACAAAGTTTTTGCCGTCCATGATGCCGCCTACGTAGAGGAGAGAAAGAATAGAGGCAACGATGAGAACTATTATGGGGAGAAGGAGATCGAGCACTTTGCCGTTTTCATTATGCTCGGGGGCTTTTTCGCCGTTTTCTTCGGCTTCAATAGCGTAGCCTTTTTCCTGGAAGCTGTATTCGTACATGCGCATTTTGCCGTAGTCCACGCCGATGAATGTGATAGCTATGATAAATACGAGTGTGAGCAGAGCATAGAAGTTGTAGGGGATAGCCGTGATGAAGAGCTTGAGGCCTTCGCCTTCGGGCGCGTAGGAGGAAACTGCTGCAGCCCAGCTGGAAATAGGAGCTATCATACAAACGGGAGCCGCTGTGGAGTCGATTATGTAAGCGAGCTTCGCACGGGAAATCTTTTTGGAATCTGTTACGGGGCGCATAACGGAACCGACAGTGAGGCAGTTGAAGTAGTCGTCGATAAAGATGAGTATACCGAGAACGAAAGTAGCCATAGTAGCGCCTATCTTCGTTTTGATGTGCGTAGCCGCCCATCTGCCGAACGCCGCAGAGCCGCCTGCGTGGTTAACGAGAGCCACGAGCATACCGAGCTCTACAAGGAAGATGAAGATGCCGGCATTATCGGAAACAGCTGTGATAAGAGCATCGTTTGTGAGCGCGTCCATAGTGCCCGTAAAGCTGAAGTTGCTGTAGAGCAGAGCACCGGAAACGATACCGATGAAGAGGGAGCTGTAAACCTCTTTTGTGATAAGCGCGAGTGCGATAGCTATTACTGCGGGGAGTATAGCCCAGATAGATGCGCGAACAGTGCTTTCACCGCTGCAGGTTTCGCAAGCGAGCGTGCCTGCGCCGTCGCAATCTTCGCAGTTTGTGCCTGCACCTTCACAGGTGCCGCAGGTGAGCGCGCCTGTGCCGCCGCAATCGGGGCAGTTTACCGTAGCGTTGGAGCCGTTCGTTACGCCCGCAACAACGAGAAGCGCAACTATCACAACTACCGCAACGATAATGGCGATAAGTTTAGATTTTTTCATAAAATTTCTCCAAAATATTTAAATTTTAAATTTTTACAAAAGAAAAAGACCGCAAAGAACTGCGGTCAAGGCAAAAAGCCATAAAACCGATAGCTCTCCACAAACTAATGTGACAAGCTGCAAAATGTTCTCCTGCAACCCAGCGTTTTGCACGCCTGCCGCGCAAAATGCTTCGGCGAAACACCCTTTTGTCGCGTTTTGCAAGGGATTTTTCTGCGGTTACTTATGAGTTTCGCGCCTCTATCTTTTATATTACGAAAGAATTATACATATTATGTTCATATTTGTCAATGCTTTTTATAAATTTTGTGCATATTGATTTTGCTTTTTGGGGAAAATGACGAAAAAAACGAGCGAAATTACTTCGCTCGTTTTTTTGTGTATTATTGGCAGAAGCGTAAGAGCGCGTAGAGTATCTGCGCCGTGTCTGCTCGGGAAAGCTCTGCTTTCGGTGTGGAAGATGCGAATATGCCGGCGTTTGCCAATACGGCGAGCGCATCGTATTCGTCGTTTTCCATTATAGCGGCGGAAACATCGCTGCCGGCTATTTCCACCCCGTCGAGAGCCGCTATGCGGCAAACTATAAGCGCGGCTTCTTCGTCTGTAATATAATCATCGGGCAGGAAGCATCTGCCGCTTTCCGTTTCCTCACCTATGGCTATGCCCAGGCTCTGTGCCGTGGCTATATACTTTGCCTCGTAGGGGGCAAAGCTTTTGCTGTCGGCAAAGGAGCTTGCGCCTGCTTTTACGGTGATGTGTGCCGTATCCATCGCCATTATAAGGAAATCGGAGCGAGTAACCTTGCCCTCGGGGCTAAACGTGTGTACGCCGCCCCTCTTTTCGCCCAGCATGATGTCGTTTTCATAGAGCACGGCGGCGGCAAGATGAAGTGCGGAATCTTCCATATCGGAATAAACGATGTTTTTATCGTTTCTTGCTACGTTAACGGTAACGGTAGAAATATTTGAAACATTTCCGCCGGCATCCTTTGCACAGAAAGTAAAGCTGTCTTTGCCGCTGAAGCCTTCGTCGGGGGTATAGCGGTATGCGCCTGTTTGCTCGTCCGTTATTTCCACCGTGCCGTGCGCCGCCCCCGTTACTATAGAGAAGCGGAGCATTTCGCCCTCCTCATCCTCTCCGCAGAGCACGGAAAAAACGGTTATGCCTGCCATATCGGCAATTTCGCTGTGGCGTGTGGTGGGGGCGAGGTTAAGCTTTTGCTCTGTCATGGAAATGGTGCAGGTGAAGCTTTCGCTGTATGCACCGCCCGTGGGCAAAAAACCGAAGCTTGCGCTCGCTCCTGCGGAGGCAGGTACGAAGCGAAGCTCGCAAATCCTTTCATAGGGTATGCTTTCGCCTGCCGACACGGGTTTTTCGCCCAGCATAAGCGTGCCGCTGCTTTCTTCGGGGAGGGATGTGACCGTAATTGCGGAAAGAGATCTTGCACCTATGGCAGAGGTAAAATCTTCTGCGCAAAAGGTGACGGTGTTGCCTGCCACACCGCTTTTTTCCATTTTAACGCTTGATTGCAAAACGGATATGCCGGGGGAAAGCAATGCCGCGCCCGTATCTGCAGAGGCGCAAAGCACCAAAACTAAGGTTAGCAGAGAAATAAAGAATTTTTTCATTTGAAATTTCCTTTCCAAGTAAGATTTCTTTTATCTTTACTGATTTTATCTTTATTGTGTCCTTTTGCCACGCTTTATATGCACGGTGTATTATTTATGGAAGAAAAAGCGAGAGGGAAAAATTTCCTGTTTTTCTTTTGCTTGTGTATAAAACACATTTTACGGCACAATAATATAGACGTAAAGAAAAACAGCATTTGAAAAGGAGTTTTTTTAAAATGAAAGGTCTTACAATTTTTACAAGTCTTGTTCTTATCGTGTGTGCGCTGTGTTCTTTTTTGCCTGCAAACGATGAGATGGAAATTTACGAAAATACGATACGCCTGCATGTGCTTGCCAATTCCGATTCCGAGCACGATCAGCGCGTGAAGCTTGCCGTGCGCGACGCCGTTCTCGGCGAGATAGCCGCTGTTACGGAAGGCGCACAAACCGTGGAGGAGGCAGAGGCGCTTGTTTCCGCAAGCCTCGGCTATATACGCGAGATAGCAAAAAAAGCTCTCGCCGAGCTTGGCGAGAGCTATGATGTGAACGTGACTCTTTCCGAAGAATATTACCCCACGCGCGAATATGAAGATTTCCGCCTGCCTGCAGGCAAATATACTTCGCTCCGCATAATGCTCGGCGAGGCGGCGGGGAAAAACTGGTGGTGCGTGCTGTACCCCTCGCTTTGCATAGGCGGGGCAAAAACGGGTGAAACGCTCGTAAATACTGGCTTTTCAAAAGATCAGATAGATATTCTCACAGGCGGAGAAGAGCCGAAATACCGCTTGAAATTTAAAATTCTGGAGATTTTCGGGCAAGGTCTTGGTGAATAAAGCGAAGCAGATAGCCTTCGCGCACGCCGCTTGCGCAAACGGTGGCATTTTTTGTGCCGAGAAAAGCAAAAACCTCTTCATATGCAAAAATACCCGGCATTATCGTGGTGAGCCTGTCTGAAAGATTTTTACGAATAAACGGTGCGCCGGCTGCTATATCGTCCTCTGCAAATTTGCGTATTTTTGCAAAGTCTGCGGCAGGGAAGGTGTAGCCGTCGGTGTTTTTGGCATCTGTGCCCACGGCTGCTATATGCAGCTTTGCGATAGCTCTGCCTGTTCCCCCGATAAGATAGACGTTTTCGCCGCTTTCTGCAAAGCTTTGGTTTTCCGCAAGAACACCGCGCGTGTAATTTTTTATATCGTACATCTCTTTTTTGTTCGGGAAAAGAGATGTTTTTATTTCCGGTATAAACTTTTTGCCCAGCATCACACACCCCAGCGGCATGCTCGTTAGCGCTTCGGCGCGCTCGCCCGAAAAGCGTATAAGCTCTGTGCTGCCGCCGCCCATATCTATAACCACGCCGTGCGGATATGCCTCTGCGCCGAAGCGGTAGCGTATGGCATCGAAATCATATGCCGCCTCCTCTTCGCCGCTTATTATTTCTATTTCCACGCCGAAGCGTTTTTTTATGCCTGTGATAAGCTCGCCTGCGTTGGAAAGTCCGCGCAGGCTCGCCGTGGCAAAGGCGGAAAATTTATCGCATGGCAGGCTGTTTGCTCTGGCAAGATAATCGCGTATTATGGCAGTAAGCTTGCCTGCGCCGTCGGGGGTGAGCCTGCCACCCTCTTTATATGCGGCAAGCCCCATAAGGCTGCGCGCAGAATCTATGGGGTAGAACCTGCCGCTTTCCGTATCTATATCGTATATTATCATTCGCACGCTGTTCGCGCCGATGTCTACAATGGCATATTTGAAAAATTCCATACCGTGCTCCTTTGGGGAAATAACAATACCATTATACATAAAGATATGTATTTTAGCAATATATAAAACAAAAAATCCCACGGATTTATTTTGGAAATCCGTGGGGAGATATTATTTCAAAAATATATGCAAAAGCTTGGAATAAAGCTCTCTCGCATATGGCTGGTAGCGCATAGGCAGGTCGAGCCACGTTTTTTTATCTACAATGCTCTTCGTATGGGAAAAAGCGTCGAAACCGTCTTTGCCGTGGTAGGAGCCCATACCGCTTTCGCCCACGCCGCCAAAGCCCATTTCGCTTGTGGCAAGGTGAATAATGCAATCGTTTACACAGCCGCCGCCATAGGAGCATCTTTCCATTACTGCGCGTATGCGATATTCGCTTTCGGAAAAGAAATAGAGCGCAAGCGGCTTCGGTTTGTCGCGCAGTATGCCGAATATGTCGCCGAATTTTTCGTACGTGAGGATGGGGAGCACGGGGCCGAAAATTTCTTCCTGCATGACGGCATCGCTCCATTCCACGTCGCTCATAACGGTGGGCTCTATTTTTAGCTTTTCGGGCAGAGCGTTACCGCCGTAAACCGTTTTTTTGCGGTCTATCAGCGCGTTTATGCGCTCGAAATGCTTTTCGTTTATTATTTTGCCGTAATCCGGGTTCAAAAGCGGCTCTTTGCCGTATTGTGCGCGTATCTGTTTTATAATTTCTTTCACAAGCTCGTCTTTTACGCTCTTTTCACAGAGAACGTAGTCGGGCGCTACGCACGTTTGCCCACAGTTCAAAAATTTGCCGAACACTATGCGCTTCGCCGCAAGCTTTATTTTGGCGCTGCCGTCTACTATACAGGGGCTTTTTCCGCCAAGCTCCAGCACGGCGGGGGTGAGGTGCTCTGCCGTGTGGCGCAGAACCTCCTTGCCCACGTTCTGGCTGCCCGTGAAGAAGACGAAATCAAATTTCTGGTCTAAAAGAGCGGCGTTTTCCTGCCTGCCGCCCGTTATTACAGCCACGTATTTTTCCGGGAAGCATTCGGCGATTATTTTTGCTACAACAGCGCTTGTGGCGGGGGAGTATGCGCTCGGTTTTACTATAGCCGTGTTACCTGCGGCAATGGCGTTTGCAAGCGGAGAGAGGGAGAGAAGCAGCGGATAGTTCCACGGGCTCATGATAAGCACGTTGCCGTATGGTGAGGGCTTTTTATAGCTTCGCGCCGAAAACTGCGCAAGCGGAGTGCGCACAGTTTGCTCTTTTGCAAATTTCGCAGTATTTTTAATCATATAGCCTATTTCCGAAAGAGCCATACCTGTTTCGCACATAAAGCCTTCGAAATCGCTTTTTCCAAGGTCCTCCGAAAGCGCCTCACCGATTTCTTTTTCGTGTGATTTTACGGCGGTGTAGAGCTTTTTCAGCATATCTACGCGAAATTTCACGGAAAGTGTGGCACCGCTCGCGAAATAATCGCGCTGAGCTTTAAGAATTTTATCTATATCTGCAATTTTCATATAAAATAAACTCCAATCTTAAATATACGCAATAATTATAACATAAAAATATATGTTTTGCAATATTTCCGTGAATAACGATTTTATAGGTGACATATTCATTTTTTTATGATATAATTAAAGCAAATATTGCTTTATCTTTACTAAAAAACTTTACAGCAAACTTGACAGATGACAATTATCGTGGTATAATAGTAAACAAAAAATCCTATTTATCACGAGGTGAATATGAAATCTCAAGTTAAAAAAGAAATTTTGAAGCTGAAAGAAGAGAAAAACGCCGTTATTCTTGCACATTACTATGCACCCGACGAGGTGCAGGAGATTGCAGATCACGTGGGCGATTCCTTCTACCTTGCCAAGGTTGCCAAAAAAAGCACGGCAGACATTATCGTGTTCTGTGGTGTAAGCTTTATGGGCGAAAGCGCGAAAATTCTGAACCCCGAGAAAAAGGTACTTATGCCAGACCTTACTGCAGATTGCCCCATGGCTCATATGGTAGCCGAGGGGAAGATCGAGGAGATGCGCGAAAAATACGATGACCTTGCCGTAGTTTGCTATATCAATTCCACGGCAGAGCTCAAGGCAAAGAGCGATGTTTGCGTTACCTCCTCCAACGCGGTTTCTATCGTAAAGGCGCTCCCGAATAAAAATATATTTTTTATTCCAGATAAAAACCTCGGTGCTTTTGTTGCGGAGCAGGTGCCGGAAAAGAACATTATTCTAAACGATGGGTATTGCCCGATACACGCCGCGATAAGCGCAGAAGAGGTGAAAGCGGAAAAAGCAGAGCATCCGAATGCTCTTGTGCTTACCCACCCCGAATGTGAGGCGGAAATCCTTGCTATCTCCGATCATATCGGCAGTACGGCGGAAATTATCGCCTATGCAAAGGAAAGCCCGTGCGCCGAGTTTATCATTTGCACGGAGGACGGCGTGGAATTCAAGCTCCGCGGAGATAACTGCGGCAAAAAATTCTATTTCCCGAAAACTCGCCCGTGTTGCACGGATATGAAGCTCAACACTCTCGAAAAGCTTCTTCACGCGCTTGAAACGGAGTCAAACGAGGTCAAACTCGATGCCAAACTCAGCGAGGCGGCTATCGCCCCGCTCGACAAAATGCTGGAGCTTGCGAGGTGAGGGAAATGAAAACAGATATTTTGATAGTAGGCAGCGGTGTTGCGGGGCTTTACTGCGCGCTGAATCTGCCAAAAGAAAAGAATGTTATTGTAGTAACAAAAAATAAAGCGCGAAGAAGCGACTCTTTTCTCGCGCAAGGCGGAATTTGCGTTCTGCGCGACGAAAACGATTACGACGCTTTTTACGAAGACACGCTGAAAGCGGGGCATTACGAAAACAACCCCGACTCCGTGCATATTATGATACACTCCTCCCAAGAGGTTATTGCCGACCTTGTAACGTTCGGTGTCCGTTTCGAAAAAAACGGCGAGAAATTTACATATACAAGGGAAGGCGCGCACTCAAGACCCCGTATCCTTTTCCACGAGGACGAAACGGGCAAAGAGATAACCTCGCATCTTCTTGAAACGGCGAGAAGCCGAGAAAATATTACCATTATAGAAAACTACACGATGGTAGACCTTATATGCGAAAAGAACGAATGCCGCGGCATTATCGGTCACGATGAAAACGGTGTTTATTCTGCCATAGAGGCAGATTATACCGTGCTCGCCACGGGCGGTATAGGCGGAATATTTGAACATTCCACAAACTATAAGCACCTCACGGGCGATGCCATAGCGCTTGCGCTCAAATACGGCATAAAGCTTCAGCATATCGACTATATTCAGATTCACCCCACCACGCTTTACACCGAAAAGGAAGGGCGAGAATTTCTTATTTCCGAATCGGTGCGCGGCGAGGGCGCTATATTGCTTAACTCAAAGGGCGAGCGCTTTGTAAACGAGCTTTTGCCGCGCGACGTTGTGGCAAACGCTATTTTTGCGGAAATGAAAAAAGAGGGAAGCAAGCACGTTTGGCTATCTCTTGCACCCATTCCAGAGGAAGAGATAAAAACTCATTTTCCAAATATTTACCAGCGTTGCCTTGACGAAGGCTACGACGTTACGAAAGAGCCCATCCCCGTTGTTCCGTCCCAGCACTATTTTATGGGCGGAATAGACGTAGACAGATACAGCAAGACATCTATGGAGCGCCTTTTTGCGGCAGGAGAGACCGCTTGCAACGGTGTTCACGGCAGAAACCGCCTGGCAAGCAACTCACTGCTGGAAAGCCTGGTGTTTGCAAAACGCGCCGCAAAGCGAATTATGGAAGAATATACGGAAATAGGATTCGATAAAGAAATCGTAATAGATGAATCTAAATATACAAACTACAAAGAAGAATATAAAGAAGCCGTTCTTGCGGCAATCGAAAGGGAGAGAAAAAGCCATGAATAATATAACAATGAAAATGAACGCAGACGAGCTTATTTTGCAAGCTCTCAGAGAAGATATTACAAGTGAGGATATTACCACAAATTCCGTAATGCGCCGCTATCAGGCGGGTGAGGTAGACCTTATCTGCAAGCAGGACGGTGTTATCGCAGGCCTTGAGGTATTTAAAAGAGTTTTCGAGCTTCTCGATGAAAAAACGGAAGTTATTTTCTACTGCCAGGACGGCGACAACGTAAAAAAAGGCGAAAAGATCGGTCTTGTGCGTGGCGATATACGCGTGCTCCTTTCCGGTGAGAGAACAGCGCTCAACTACCTGCAGAGAATGAGTGGTATTGCAACCTACACAAGAGAGATAGCAAAGCTTTTCGAGGGCACGAAAACAAAGCTTCTCGATACGAGAAAGACAACGCCAAATATGCGTATTTTTGAAAAATACTCTGTTAAAGTAGGCGGCGGATATAACCACAGATATAACTTAAGCGACGGTATTCTTCTGAAGGATAACCACATCGGTGCCGCAGGCGGTGTTAAGGAAGCCATAATGATGGCGAAGGAATACGCGCCGTTCGTTCGCAAAATCGAAATTGAGGTTGAAAACCTCGATATGCTTGCCGAAGCTCTTGAAGCGGGTGCAGATATTATAATGCTTGACAATATGAGCGTAGAGGATATGAGAAAAGCTGTTGAGCTTTGCCGCGGCAAAGCGGAAACGGAATGCAGCGGCAACGTTACAAGAGAAAACGTAGCAAGACTTGTTGACATCGGCGTGGACTATATTTCCAGCGGTGCGCTTACGCATTCAGCCCCTATTCTTGACCTTTCGCTTAAAAATCTACACGCAATTTAATAAGTGATATAAGGAGAAAATCATGAAAGTAGCCGAAAGAAGAAAAGCAATCGTAAACCTTTTGTTATCTGCCGAGGAACCCATTTCCGGGGCAGAGCTTGCAGGGAGGTTTGGTATATCGCGCCAGATCATCGTACAGGATATTACTGTGCTGAAGGGAACGGGGTATGAGATACTTTCTACCAACCAAGGCTACGTCATGCAGAAATCCCCCTTAAAGGAGCGAGTTTTCAAGGTTCGCCATACTACGGCGGAAACCGAAGATGAGCTTTCCTGCATAGTTGACCTTGGCGGTACGGTGGTCGACGTATTCGTATGGCACAAGGTATACGGGAAAATAGAAGCGGGGCTCAACATTTTTTCGCGCTTGCATATCAAGCAGTTCCTCGAGGGCGTGAGAACGGGGCAGTCCACCGAGCTTATGCACATAACGGGCGGCTACCATTACCACACCGTGCGTGCGGAAAACGAAGCGACACTTGACCGTATAGAAAGCGCACTCAACGAAAGACACTACATCGTTCCCGAAATATGACGGAGGAGGACGATTATGGATAAAGAACGCTTCGAAAAGCAGTTGGCTTTCATTCTGGAAGCTGACAAAGAGAAAAATATACTTCGCCAAACACATATAACGGGTTACGCAAGGCGCGAAAACGATGCGGAGCACGCCTGGCACATGGCAATAATGATATACCTGCTTAAGGAGTATTCCAACGAGAAATTTGACGTTGCCAAGGCTATGATGATGGCACTTATCCACGATATTGTGGAAATAGACGCCGGAGATACGTATGCTTACGATACTGCGGCACTGGCAACCCAAAAGGAGCGCGAGGAGCGCGCCGCCGACCGCATCTATGGCTTGCTTCCCGACGACCAGCGCGACGAGCTGCGCGCACTTTTCGAGGAGTTTGAAGCCGCCGAAAGTGCCGAGGCGCGATTTGCCAGAACGATGGATAATTTCCAGCCGCTTTTGCTGAACGATTCCAACGGCGGCGCCGATTGGCGCGAGCATAAGGTAACGAAATCGAAGGTAGTGGGCAGACAGCGAAAGAGCATTATCGGCTCCAAAACGATATGGGAGTATACGAGCACGCTTATAGACGAAAACGTGAAAAAGGGAAATATCAAAGATGAATAGCAAAAATCCTGTAGTTTTTTTGAAACTACAGGATTTTTTGTTTTAAGCGTTTATAGCTGCTCTTTTGCGGCGGAAAGCATGAGCTTTATTCTGTTAAGCTGGTTTACTTCGCTCGCACCGGGGTCGTAATCGACGGCAACTATATTTGCCTGTGGGTACATTTCGCGCAGTTTTTTGATAACGCCTTTTCCCACAACGTGGTTAGGCAGGCACGCAAAGGGCTGAATACAAACGATGTTTGGTGTGCCGTGTGTTACGAGCTCTACCATCTCGCCTGTTAGGAACCATCCTTCTCCGTACTGGTTGCCGAGCGACAAAATTGGCTTTGTCATTTCCGCTATTTCGTCGATCGGCGCGGGAATATCGAAGCGCTTGCTCTTTTTAAGGGCATCTATGGCCGGCTTGCGAAGATCTGCGATTATACGAAGCGCGGCATTAGAGGCGAAAACGCTTTTACGTGAAACGCCGTAGTATTTCTGTTTATAGCGCTCGTTGAACAAACAGTAATTCATAAAGTCTATCAGGTCGGGAACAACCGCCTCTGCACCCTCGCGCTCGAGAAGCTCTACAAGATGGTTGTTTGCAAGGGGCATATATTTTACGAGTATTTCGCCGACTATGCCGACACGGGGCTTTTTCATGCTTTCGTCGATAGGAAGCGCATCGAAGCTCTGCACGATGGTATTGCACATTGCGCGGTAGCTTGTTTTGTCTTTCTTATCTGTCAAAGAGGAAATACAGCGCTCGATAAGCTTATCGCGCAGCTCGTTTGCCGAACCGGGTGTAAGCTCGTAGGGGCGTACACGGTAGAGGCAACGCATAATAAGATCACCATACAGAACACCGTAGACGGCATCTTTGATCATATTAAAGCTTATCTTGAAGCCCTCGTTCTTTTCGATGCCGTTCATGCTCAGTGATATTACGGGAATGTGTGAATATCCCGCTTTGCCGAGCGCACGGCGTATGAGCCCCACGTAGTTGGAAGCGCGGCAGCAACCGCCTGTTTGAGTTATAAAAACTGCAAGCTTGTTTGTATCGTATCTTCCGGAAGTGATCGCTTCCATAAACTGCCCTACAACAGTTATAGAGGGGAAGCAAGCATCGTTGTTAACGTATTTAAGGCCCGTATCGATGGCCTTGCGGTTATCGTTTTTCAATATTTCAATATTGTAGCCGTGCTTGTGGAATACCGATTCGAGAATATCGAAGTGGATAGGCAGCATTTGGGGGGCGAGAATAGTATAATTCTCGTTCTTCATTTTTTGCGTATACTCCGTGCGGTTATATGCAGTCGGCTGCGGCACTGCTTTGATGTTTTGCTCGCGGCGCAACTTCATGGCAGATATCAAGCTGCGAATACGAATACGGACCGCGCCTAGGTTGTTTACCTCGTCTATTTTAAGCACGGTATAGAGCTTATTGCTGCCTTCAAGTATTTCGTTTACCTGGTCTGTCGTTACCGCATCGAGCCCACAGCCGAAGGAGTTTAGCTGTATCAGCTCCATATCGTCGCGGCTTCGTACAAATTCAGCGGCGGCATAAAGTCTGGAATGATATACCCATTGGTCGAGCACGCGAAGCGGCCTTTCGGGGGATAAGTCCACGGGCAGACTGTCTTCTGTAAACACGGTAAAGCCATAGGAGGCTATAAGCTCGGGAATACCGTGGTTTATTTCCGGGTCTATATGGTAGGGGCGCCCTGCGAGCACTATGCCGCTCGTGCCGAGTTTTTCCATTTCAGCAAGCAAGCGCGCGCCCTCTGCAAGTATATCTTCCTTCGCCTTGCGCTGTTCTTTCCAAGCAAGGTAAGCCGCTGTGCGCACCTCTTTTTCGGGAATGCCCCATTCCTCGCGGCAAATTGTGACCAAGCGGTCTGCGGCTATTTTCTCCGAGGTAAACGCCATAAACGGGCGGACGAGGCGTACTTCGCCGCGCGTAATGGATTCCACGTTGTTTTTAAGGTTTTCGGCATAGGACACGACGATAGGGCAGTTATATTGGTTTTGTGCCGTGGTGACTTCCTTGTGCTCGTAGTAGATGCAGGGGTGGAATATGGTTTTTATGCCTTGCGCTATCAGCCATTCCACGTGCCCGTGGGAAAGCTTTGCGGGGTAGCACTCCGATTCGGAAGGGATAGATTCCATGCCGAGCTCGTATATTTTTCTGCTTGACCAAGGGGAGAGTACCGCGCGGAAACCGAGCGCCTTAAAGAAGGTTGCCCAGAAAGGATAGTTTTCGTACATATTAAGAACTCTGGGAATGCCTATCGTGCCGCGAGGGGCATCTTTTTCTTCAAGCGGGGTATAATCGAAAATGCGCTTGCGCTTGTATTCCATCATATTGGGTGCTTTCTTTTTTCCGCCGCTGCCACCGCCGCCTTTTTCGCAACGGTTGCCCGTTATGTGGCTTTGCCCGTTAGAGAAGCGGTTGACAGTGAGCATACAGTTGTTGGAGCAACCGCCGCAACGACGGCTTGTTGACGTATATGTAAGCGCAGTTATTTCATCGAGATGGAGCATAGATGTTGGCTTTCCGCAGTAGCTCTGCTTTGCGATAAGTGCCGCGCCGAATGCACCCATAAGCCCTGCGATGTCGGGGCAAGTGGCTTCCACACCTGCTATTTTTTCAAATGCACGAAGCACTGCTTCATTGTGGAACGTACCGCCTTGTACAACGATATGCTTTCCAAGCTCCTTTGCATCGGCGAGCTTGATAACCTTATAGAGTGCGTTTTTGATAACGGAGTAGGCAAGGCCTGCGGAAATATCCGAAACGGTCGCGCCTTCCTTCTGCGCCTGCTTTACGTTGGAGTTCATAAATACGGTGCAACGTGTGCCGAGGTCTACGGGGGCTTTTGCGAACAAAGCTTCCTTTGAAAAGCCCTCTGCACTGAATCCCAGGGAGTTTGCGAAATTTTCTATAAACGAGCCGCACCCCGAAGAGCAAGCCTCGTTTAGCATTATGGTATCTACAGCACCGCTTTTCAGCTTTATGCACTTCATATCCTGGCCGCCGATATCGAGCACGCAATCTACGTCTTTATCGAAGAAGGAGGCTGCCGTGCAGTGCGCTATTGTTTCTACCTCTCCTTCGTCGAGCGAAAAAGCGGCTTTGAGAAGTGCCTCTCCGTATCCCGTGGAGCAGGAACGTGCGATACGAACCCCGTCGTGCATCTGCTCTTTCAGCTTGCCTATTGCTTCTTTGGCGGTTTTGATAGGATCGCCTTTATTACCCGCATAGAACGAGAACAGCAATTCACCGTTCGCGCCGATGAGCACCATTTTTGTGGTGGTGGAACCTGCGTCAATGCCGAGGAAGGCGTCGCCGTTGTATGAAGCAAGGTCGGCTTTGGGCAATATTGCTTTTGTATGTCTTGCTTTAAATTCCGCATATTCCTCTTTTGAAGCAAACAAAGGCTCGAGTCGGGGCATTTCATATGTGACTTTTACACCCTCGCAGAGTCTGTCCATAAGCTCGCCCGCATCTATAGGGGAGGCATCTTCTGCGGAAAGTGCGGCACCCATAGCCGCAAACAGGTGTGAATTTTCGGGGTCTACCGTGGTTTCGTCCGTAAGCTTTAACGTGCGGATGAATGCTTTTTTCAGCTCCGGCATAAAGTGGAGAGGTCCGCCGAGGAATGTCACACAGCCGCGTATCGGCTTGCCGCAGGCAAGACCGGAGATAGTCTGATTGACCACGGCTTGAAAAATGGATGCGGCAAGGTCTGCTGTTGTCGCGCCCTCGTTTATAAGCGGCTGGATATCCGTTTTTGCAAATACACCGCAACGTGCGGCGATGGGGTATATTTCCTTGTAATTTTCGGCGGCTTTGTTAAGCCCTGTGGCATCGGTCTGCAAAAGTGCCGCCATTTGGTCGATAAACGAGCCTGTGCCGCCGGCGCAAACGCCGTTCATGCGTTCTTCAAGACCGCCTGTAAAGTAAATTATCTTTGCATCCTCGCCGCCGAGCTCTATGGCAACGTCGGTCTGCGGAGCGACTTTTTTTAGCGCTGTGGCAACAGCCACAACCTCCTGCACGAAATCTATTCCTAGTGCTTTGCCGAGGTTGATGGAGCCGGAACCCGTGATTTTGATTTTCAGCGAGCACTTGCCAAGTATCTCTCTCGCTTCGCGCAGAAGCTCGGCTAGTGTTTCCTGTGTTTTTGCCATATGGCGCCTGTACTGACCGTATACTATTTTGTCCTCAGCATCCAGCACCACAAGCTTGACTGTTGTGGAGCCGATGTCTATACCTGCTTTGTATTCCATCAAAATTATTTCTCCTTATTTATTATATAAATTTACCGTCAAGGCTTGAATAGTTAGTGTTAGCCATGTTTTATCTGTTTTTTGTTTGGAGATACGCGAACTTTGTTTGATTTGTGCTTTTTCTCCGGTATCATTTCCATACGTTTTATTCTTTATTATACAACCAACTGCAAAAAAAGTCAACGGACGAATTTTCTCTTGTGTCGAAAAATATAATAAATTTTGAATTTGACGCTCGTGCGAGGCGATTTTTTTATAATCATGTCAAGAAGATGATAGAGTAAGCAAGAAGTTACTGTACCGAGGATTTGACAAATTTACTTGCGTATGATATAATATCACATGGTAATTTTGAACAAGGAGGAGTGCGCTATGCTTGCAATTTTTAATTTGCTCGAAGACAAAGCCGAGCGAAACCTTGCGGAAGCTATATATAAAAAGCATAAAAGATCGATGTACGGCGTGGCGTACTCTATATTGAAAAACTCTTCCGATGCGGAAGATGCCGTTATGGACGCGGTTTATAAAATTATAAACAACATTTCAAAATTCGATTCCGAAGATAGCGAAAAAACGCGCTCGCTCGTTATGATAATAGTGCGGAACGTTGCGCTTAATAAATACAACTACAATAAATCTCACATCGCCGTGGGCTTCGACGAAGAAGCGGAAAGCGAGCTTTACCGCGAGGAATCGCCAGAGGAATATTTCTGTAATGCGGAATCTTATGCGGAGCTACTTGCCGATATCCGCACGCTCGAGCCTATCTACCGCGACGTTATTTTGATGAAATATCTTTACGGTTACAGAAATTTGGAAATTTCGGCTATGCTCGGCATATCGGAAAGCACCGTGCGCGTGCGCCTTATGCGCGGTAAAAAGCTTTTGAAAAATGAGCTTTCGGGAGGTACGTACAATGAATGACATTGAGATAAAAAAGTTACTTTCCGAAATTGAGGGCGACAACTCGCGCGAGCTTGGCTTACATAAAAACGCGCACGTTTTTTCACGAAGGCACAGAAAAAATATAGAAAAGGCGCTTTACGGCGAAAACGAAGCCCTGAATTTCGCTCCGTGCAGCCGCAGGCTCCCTCTGCCGCTGGCTATAGCGCTGCTACTACTTGCGCTCCTTACCATTGTCGGCTGCGGTATGCTTATTTACCAAACGTTTAAGTTTGTGCCGAATTTGGGTATAGTTCCGGGCGAAAACGTGGTTATATACGGCACAGATGAAACTATTTCTCTTACAAAAGTGGACGTAACAAACGTTTCTTATGTGGAAAACGGCAGGGATAGCGCGCTTTATATTCAGCTGAATTCAAAAAATTATTCCTATATAGGCAATTTTTCTGTTTTTGCGGGCGGAGTGCCTGTGGATTTTGAGGTGAGAGAGGAATGGGGCAGGAACAATATGCGGTTCTATACGCTCGTGGCAAATGTAGCGCTGAAAAGCTATGATATAACGCTTTCCTATAAGGGATTTTTCGATGACGAATATTCCGCTTCGGTAACGCTCAAAAATATGAGCGATGAAAGCTACAAGCTCCTTTCTGCGTGGCCCGTTATAGACGGAATAGAGCTGAGAATGCTGCCCGCCGATTCTGTAAATAAAATTTTTGAGCTTGACGTTGATTTGCCCGAAAATACGGATTTTGCCATCACCGATTTTAATATTTACAACGACAAGGGCGAGGTAAATGGCGGATTTAACCCCGAGGGCTCTTCCTTCTACGTTTGCAAGGGCGAGCTTTACGGAAGTGTTACGAAAATAGACATCAACGAGGTTAAAATTTCAAAATACCTCGGCAAAGCCGGCGATTTGCAGTTCCCTGTGCCGAAGGACGGCGCGGCGCAGAAGATAAATATTCCGCTTGTTTCGCTCGATGGCTATTACGATAGGTTTACAAAGGTGGTGCGCGAGGGCGATTACGTTTATTTAACGCGCAAGATAACCCGTGCGGAAGATACGCTTGTTACCGCCTGCGATGTTACCGTGCGAATGCCCGATGACGCTACATCCCATATGAGCTCAAAATACGTAAGCGAGGACGGCAGCGAAATAACGTATAAAATTTGGGTTGACACGAAAGCGGAATCGTTCACTTTCCGCGTGCAGGATTACACGTATACACTTTCCGGCAAAGAACCGCTTGGCGTAATACGAATAGAAAAATAAAAAAAGAAAAAAATTGCAAAATGCAATTTTTTTCTTTTTTTTTGAAACAAAACGGCACCCTTATTTGTTATATATAGTGTAAGGGAAAAAATAAAAGCCTTTTTATAAAAAATTTATTATGTCAATTTGTTTTCTCGAGAAATTATAATATTGAAATATTTTGCAAAGGAAGTGGTCGGAAAATAAAAACCCGTGCGTATGCACAAAAATCACAGGAATATCGGCAATTTGTATTTAACAAGAAAGGATTTTAGTATGAAAAATTTTAAAAGAATATTGGCTTTGACGATAGCTGTTATGGCTATAGCTTGTACATTCAGCGCAAATGCTTTTGCGGCTGACCACGGCACGGAAACATTCACTTTTAGCAGAGATGGCGGTACAACACAAACAACAGGACAACTTCAACTTTATACCGATGCTATTGTAACAGACAGCAATGGGAATTGGATATCTACAAACCTTTACGCATATGGCGCAAGAGGTGTTAGGGTTGCGGATAAAGGACATTACGAAACATATGTCGGATATGAATATATGGATACCGGATATTCTACGTATGACGAAGTTGAAAGTGTTCCGGATTCCACTCAAGGCACAAGCTCTGCAAAAGCAAAGGTAACTATTGATTATACAAGGCAAGACCCTATAAACAGCAGAGGTGTTTTGATTATGTACGGTGTTCGTGTGCAATTGTGCAGACATTTTAATGACGACAGTGAATCTAAAAAATGTACACATTATTATTGTACCTTGGAAAATGAAGGTTACGGATACTGTGCATTCGACGAAAACCAAGTAACTTGGTAAAGCCAGGCTTTTATTCTATGCTTATTGCGGGCATTTCGCCCGCAATAAGCGGGAGCGCGAGGTAAATATGAAAAAAATAATTTCTTTAATTTTAATTACACTTTTGATGTTTTCGTTTGTTTCTTGCAAAGACACTACTGAAATACCCGAATACAAAAATGACCGATACATATATGCAATTGTGCCTACAACAGAGGGATATAAAACTTTAATTAAATTTGATGTTGTAGAAAAAACAGCCGTTACCGCTTGCCCTGACCCGCTTTGTGAGCACGGCAGAAGCTGCCCTGTAAGCGGTATGAGTAATTGCTCTGTGACGGATAACTGTATTTATATAGAAAGAGGAGATATTTCCACGGGTAAATCTGTTTATGTTTATGATTTGGCAAAAAATGAAATTTCTCTATTTGTGAAATGTAAGCAAATTTCCACTCCTCAAAAAGGTCCTAATGGTCTTGTGTATTTCACAATAAGCCAAATAGAATATAACGATGAGGGGCTTGCAGAAAAAGAAATATTTCATCTATATTGCCGAAATGAAAAAACGGGCGAACTAAAAAGATTGACTACCGAACCATTAGCAGGTTTTGCGCATTTGCCTAATTATGCCGAAGATAAACTAATTTGGACTTTATCCGGCGAGCCCGGGTATTGGTCTACGGATATAGATTTTCAAAATAGACAACCGTATGAAATACCCCGAGCGGATTATATGTTTGAATTTGACACTATATACACAAATACATTAAGGCATGAAGTGTATCGAATAAACAATATTACTGGTGAAAAGAGCCTTATTTTTAAAGATGCCGCATCGTTTAGATATTTGGGTAATTATCCTAATTATGATGCTGCTTTGTATAAACCTATGGTAGCTGTTGGCGAAGATGAAGAATTGGAATATATAGATACTGGTGATATTGCATATATAGATTTATATGATACATCAAAAACTTGCATTTGGGATATTCCGGAAGATATTTCTGTTCCTAATGTATATAATGAAGTACGTAATCCCAGAAGAGTGAATGACTATCACGGATTTGATTGCCAGCAATATGAAAAAGATGAAAAAGGCAACTTGTACCAACTACACGGCATTTTTGTGGTAAACCCTACAACAAAAGAAGCATTTCCGATTATTTACGAGGGGTCGCGGAGATTGATTCGCTCTGCGGAATGATTTGGCGAAAAATAATAAGCAGGAGGAAATATGAAAAAAATAATTTCTTTA
>JAFTLJ010000009.1 GCA_017456005.1 Clostridia bacterium
CGGGCCATTGTGGTAGCGGAAGTTGGATTTGAACCCACGACCTTTCGGGTATGAACCGAGCGCTCTAGCCAACTGAGCTATTCCGCCACTTCAGGAACGTGCAAACCACTTCCTCACAACGCTGATTAGTATATCACATTCGTTTTCGTTTGTCAATACTTTTTTGAAATTTTTTGAATATTTTTTTGCATTTTTTTATTGTTTGAAAGTAAAAATTTAAACAAAAAGAAGAATATTTTTAGTGACAAATCGAAATAAGTGTAGTATAATAAAATATTATACTGTTAAAAACAGAATCTTTCCAAAATGAAGGTCGATCTTATGAAAACCCACGGAAAACATATTTCAAAAGAAGAATTTTTTAAAGAAATATCCGATTTTGCCAAGCGTAACGCCGTTTTTTTAATAGCACTCACCGCGGCGTGCATAACGGCGATTTTTGTGCCGCCGGATAAAGAATATCTCGGCTATTTCGATTTCAAAACTCTCGCCTGCCTTTTCTCTGTTCTTGCGGTGGTTTGCGCCCTCAGAAATATACGCTTTTTCACGATTCTCGCGCGCAAAATAGTAAAGCTGTGCAAAAACGCGCGCCTTTGCGTGGTAGCGCTCGTGTACATAACCTTTATCGGCTCTATGCTCATAGCAAACGATATGGCGCTTATCACGTTTTTGCCCCTCGGCTTCTTTGCGCTGGACAGCACGGGTAAGCAAAAATATATGTCCTTTACCTTTATTATGCAAAATATCGCCGCGAACCTCGGCGGTATGCTTACCCCTTTCGGCAACCCGCAAAACCTATACATATATAATAAGTTCAATATACCTACGGGCGAGTTCACGCTCATAATGCTTTTCCCCTTCCTTGTGGCAATAGCGCTCATAACCGTTTTTTGCCTTATATTCGTCAAAAATGAACCACTTATAGTTAACCCTGTGGAAGAAAAGCTGAACGTGCCGCGCGCTATAATTTATTCCGTGCTTTTCGTGCTCTCTATCCTTGCGGTATTCAACATCGTCCATTATATTATTATAATATGGATAATAATCGTTGCCCTCGTTATAATGGACCACAAGGCGCTCGCTAAGGTAGACTACGGCTTGCTCTTCACCTTCTGCGCTTTCTTCATATTTTCGGGCAATATGTCGCGTATAGATTTCGTACGCGAGCTCTTCTCGGGGCTTTTGCAGGTCAACACGCTCGTGTTTTCCGCGCTTTCCTGCCAGTTTATAAGCAACGTTCCCTCTGCGATACTTCTTTCCAATTTCACCGAAAACTACCGTGAACTTTTGCTCGGTGTAAACATAGGCGGTGTGGGCACGCTCATTTCCTCCCTCGCTTCGCTCATTACATTTAGAGAATATTCTTCGCATTACCCCAAAAACATCGGCAGATATTTGTTCAAATTCTCCATATTCAACTTTACATTTCTTATCTTACTGTTAATCTTACAGAGCATTTTCAACATATTTCTCGTTTGATTTTTGACGGTTTCGACAAATATTCAAACTTTCAAATTTGGAAAATAAGTGAATGTTGACAAAAGCAAAAACTTGTGATATACTACACACATAGTAAAATTTAATTCTTTAAGGAGAAAAACTATGAAAAAGATTCTTTCCCTCCTGCTCGTTCTCGCTATGGTATTTGCTATAGTTGCTTGCGGCGGCAATAAACCCGCGCAGACAACAGCTCCTACAGCAGACCCCAACAAGGGAACAAGCGGCACAAGCAATTCCACAACAAACACAACACAGAAACCCGCTGATACAAACCCCGGCTTCGACGAAGACAACGTTGTTTTCACATTCGGTGCTATCTCTGATATCCACCTTGAAAAGAACAGCTCCTACGGCACAGAAGCTAAGTTCCAGGCAGCTCTCAGCCAGCTCCTCGCTTTCGCTGACGACCGCGGCAACCTTCTCGATGCAGTTGCTATCGTAGGCGATATCTGCGAAAAGAAAGAACAGATCAACACATTCAAAGCTATCTACGAAGGTATGAACCTTCCCGGCGAGCTCATCTTCACACTCGGCAACCACGACCAGGAAGACACATACTCCAACGAAGCTCTCACACTCAACGATTACAAAGAAATTCTCGGCGATAAATACTTCGGCAACAAATACAACGACCTTACAAAAGGCCACCGCCACTTTGAAGTAAACGGCCAGCACTTCGTTATCGTTCAGCCCACATCCTACAGAGATTCTCAGGGCGACAGAGTAACATTCGACCAGGCAACAGTTACATGGCTCGACAACACTCTTAAAGAAATCACAACAGCTAACCCCAATGCATACGTTTATGTGCTCGTTCACGCTATGATCAAAGATACTTGCTACGGCAGCGACCTTGAATCCAGCGGCACACACGGTTCTTACTGGTACACATCCGACCTTACAAGCACACTTGAAAAATATCCTCAGGTTATCACATTCTCCGGCCACCTCCACTTCCCGATCAATGACGAACGTTCCATCATGCAGAACAAGTTCACATCTATCGGCACAGGTTCCGTTGCATACCTCGCTATTGAAAACGGCTATACAAACGTTGCAGGAACAGTTCCCTCCGGCGCAGGTAACACATCCGCAGGTCACGTTGTTGAAGTAGACAAATACGGCAACGTAAGAATCACAAGACTCAACTTCACAAACGGCACAACAATGGGCGATGCTTGGGTTCTCAACGCTCCCACAGCAGACGGTTCTCACCTCAAATCCTACACAGCAGACCGCAAAAACGACAATAACGCTCCTACAATGACAGATGTTACAGCAAAAGTTGACCTCGCAGTAGTAGGCGGCAACTATATCGCAGCTCTCACATTCGGCGCTGGTTCCGACGATTCCTTCGTTCACCACTACGAAATCAAAGCTTACAACAAAGCTACAAACGCAGTTCTCAAAGACGTTAAATACCTCACAGACTTCTGGGAAAATACAGACCCCGCTAATATGGCTAAAACAATCAGCCTTGTTCTCGGCTCTGTAACAGGCGGTCAGACATACAAAGTAGAGATCACAGCAGTTGACTCTTGGGGCGCTAAGAGCAGCGCAGTTACAGTTGAATTCACTGCTCCCGAAGGCTTCGACGGCACACTTCCCGATGCACTCGTTGACGTTGAATTCAATGCAGACGGCACAGCTACAGACAAAAAAGGCAACGCTACAATAACACTCGTTAGCGGCGCTACAGTTGCATCTAAAGATGTAACATTCAACGGCGTTACAAAACCCATGACAGGTCTTCAGGTAACAGCTAAAGGTCAGTCCGCTACACTTACACTTACAAACTACGATCTCGCAGCTATGAAAGCTCTCTACAACGGTGCAGCAGGCTTCACATTCGAAGCATTCTACATCAACAGAGCTAAATCCGGCACACAGGGCGTAATCTGTGCAACAGAATTCGGCGGCCTCGGCATGGCAGATAGCGGCAGCGGTGTTCCCGGTCTTTGCGTATATGCTAACGACAAAGCTTACACATATACAAAGGGCACAGCAGCAGCTTCCAACACAGAGCTCGTTCACGTTGTTACAACAGCCATCGTATATGAAAACTGCATCTACACAGCAACATACGTAAACGGCGAACAGACAAACTCCAAAGCAACAACAGCTAACAAACAGAGCACAACAGAAATCTGGATGACAGACAGCAGATATGCTCCCTATGCTAACCAGCTCGGTCTCGGCAACGATATCGGCCCCAACGGCTTCCCGATGTCCGACTTCACAATGGTAGACGCTAAGGTTTACGACGTATGCCTCAACCCCGAACAGGTTAAGACAGCATACAACGCAGCAGCAGCTCTCTTTGCTAACTAATTAAATTTAGACATTAAAAGGCAGGTTTCACCTGCCTTTTTTGTCGCTGTGTGCGCATATTTTGCCAAATAATGCAATTTTTTTAAAAATCGCACGCAAACCTATTGACAATATGTGGCATATATGCTATAATATAAATGTCAAAAGGGAGTAGTACATTGCTCACACCAATGTGTGTTTGCCGTCACGACAGCAGCTGCAGATGCTCGGCAAGCACAAATCTTAAAACGATTTTACAAGACTTTTACTGTTAAGCGGTAAAAGTCTTTTTGTTTACCGAAGGTATTCAAATACTCCCGACGCTTGCAGTAAAAAACAAAATTTTATTTTCATCAGGAGGAAAAAATCATGCCTTATTTAATTATTGGCGCAGTAGTTCTTTTGGTAGTTATTTTCTTTGCCGGCGGCTATCTTAAAGCCCCGCCCGACACAGCGTACATCATTTCCGGTCTCGGCAAAAAGCGCCGCATACTTATAGGTAAAGCGGGCTGGCGTTGCCCCTTCTTCGAGCGCGTTGACCGTCTTTCTCTGCGCGTTATGCAGGTTGACGTTAAAACGAGCGAAGCGGTTCCCACAAACGAGTTCATCAACGTAACAGTTGACGGCGTTGCGAACATCAAAATCTCTTCCGACCCCCAGGCGCTCAGCCTCGCGGCAGAAGCGCTCCTCGGTATGCGCCAGCAGGACCTCGTAAACCTCGTTACGCAGGTTTTGGAGGGTAATATGCGCGAAATCGTAGGCTCCGTAGGTCTTAAGGAAATGGTTCAGGACCGTCAGGGCGTTGCGAAAAAAATAACCGAAAACGTTGTTCCCGATATGAAAAAGCTCGGTATCGAGGTTGTAAACTTCAATATCCAGAACTTCAAGGATGCCGCAGGTACGATTGAAAACATGGGTATCGACAACGTAGAGCAGATACGCAAAAACGCGCAGATTGCAAAAGCGAACGCACAGCGCGACATCGCTATTGCAACGGCAAAGGCGCAGGAGGAAGCAAACGCAGTGCGCGTTGAATCCGAAAAGAAGATAGCGGAACAGAACGCAGAGCTTTCCGTTCAGCAGGCGGATATGGGTCAAAGCCGACACGAAGAAGGCGGAAGCCGACGCCGCTTACTCCATTCGCCAGGAAGCGCAGCGTAAGATAATCGAAATCGCAAAAACAGAAGCAGACATCGCCCGCCGCGAAAAGGAAGCAGAGCTTGCGGAAAAAGACATCGCGATCAAGGAGCGCGAGCTTGAAGCCTCCATCATCAAGCAGGCGGACGCCATGAAGTACCAGACGGAAAAGGAAGCGGAAGCAGACCTCATTCAGCGCCAGCGCGAAGCGGAGGCGAAGATATACGAGGCTTTGAAGATAGCGGAAGCGAAAAAATACGAAGCCGAAGCAAAGAAATACGA
>JAFTLJ010000072.1 GCA_017456005.1 Clostridia bacterium
AACTCGCCCAAGTTCATAGAGCTTGTGGGAATAGAATCCCCCGGCCTTTCCAGTGCGCCAGCTATTGCCGTTTACGTGGCTGAAATGCTTCGTGAAAGCGGTCTTGCTATGGAAGAAAACGAAGCGTTTAACCCCACGCGCGTTTCCTGCCGCCACTTCGGCACGCTTTCTATGGAAGAAAAGAACGAAATGATAAAAGCAGACCCTGCGTTCGGCCACCTTATCTGCCGTTGCGAAACGGTTACAGAGGGTGAAATACTTGCGGCTATACGCCAGAACCCGCCCGCTCGCTCGCTCGATGCGGTTAAACGCCGCACGAGAGCAGGTATGGGCAGATGCCAGGGCGGCTTCTGCACCACGTTTATAACAGAGCTCCTTGCAAAAGAGCAAGGCATCCCCGAAACAGAAGTTACAAAATTCGGCGGCAGCTCCTATATGCTCTGCGGAAAAACGAAATAAGGAGAGGGAACGATATGTTGAATTATGATATTGTGATTATAGGCGGCGGCCCCGCAGGTATGGCGGCGGCTGTAGCGGCTTACGATAACGGCACGGAAAATATTCTTATAGTAGAGCGCGATCACGCGCTCGGCGGTATACTCCGCCAGTGCATACACAACGGCTTCGGCCTTCACCGCTTCGGCGAAGAGCTTACAGGCCCTGAATATGCCGCAAGATATGCGAAAATGGTTGAAGAACGCGGCATAGATTATATTGTGAACACGATGGTTCTTAGCCTAGAAAAAGGCGAAAACGGCAACGTTGTTACCGTTATGAACAGCGAAAACGGTGTGTTTAATATAGGTGCAAAGGCTATTATTCTTGCTATGGGTTGCCGCGAACGCCCTCGCGGTGCGCTCAATATCCCCGGCACACGCCCTGCAGGTATATACACGGCAGGTACAGCGCAGAGATACGTTAACATAAAAGGCGAAATGCCCGGCAAAAACGTAGTTATCCTCGGTTCTGGTGACATCGGCCTTATCATGGCGCGCCGTATGACGCTCGAGGGCGCAAACGTAAAGGTAGTTTGCGAAATTATGCCTTACTCCGGCGGTCTTAACAGAAACATCGTTCAGTGCCTTAACGACTTTAACATTCCGCTCAAACTCAGCACGACTGTAGCGCAAATCCACGGTACTGACAGAGTGACGGGTGTTACAATCGCGAAAGTAGACTCCAATATGCGCGTTATCCCAGAGGAAAGCGAATATATCGAATGCGATACGCTCCTTCTTTCCTGCGGCTTGCTCCCCGAAAACGAGCTTACAGCGGCGGCAGGCATAGCGCTTGACCCCATAACAGGCGGTGCTGTGGTAAGCGAAACACGCGAAACCTCTATGGAGGGCGTTTTTGCTTGCGGTAATGTGCTCCACGTTCACGACCTTGTAGACTATGTTTCCGAAGAATCTGCCGTTGCAGGCAAAAAAGCTTCCGATTATATCAAGAACGGCGCGAAGAAAGCAGCGCTTATAGGCACGGTTAAAATAGAAAAGGCAGGCGGCGTACGTTACACCGTTCCGCAGAAAATAGAAGTTACCGCAGATACGGAAGATGTTAAGGTCTACTTCCGTGTGGGCAAGATTTTTGAAAACGTAACGCTCAAAGTTACAATGGACGGCGAACAGGTTTCTGCCGCTAAAAAGCGCAAAATGGCGCCCGGCGAAATGGAATTCGTAAAGGTGAAAAAATCCGTTCTCGAAGCAAACCCGAACGGCACGCTTAAAATAGAAATTGTGGAGTGAGGTGGCAAAAATGGAAAAAATAGAAATGATTTGTATAAACTGCCCCTTGGGCTGTGCGCTTACGGTAGAGCGCGACGGCGATAACTTCAAGGTATCCGGCAACACATGCCCTCGCGGCGCAAAATACGCTGTGGATGAGCTAACGCACCCCGTGCGCACGCTCACGACAACGGTGGCGCTTGCAAACAGAGAAGGCAAATATGTTTCCGTTAAAACAGCGAAACCTATTTCCAAATCCAAACTTTTCGAGGCTATGGCTATCGTAAACTCTACAAAAGCTACAGCACCTATAAAAATCGGCGACGTTATTATCGAAAATATGCTCGGTGAGGCAGATCTTGTGGCTGCTGCCGATGCAGAATAAAATTTAAGGAGATTTTATATTATGGCAAAGAAACAAGTAAATCAGCACAAGGACAACGGTATTCCTTTTAAGGAAGAAAATTCCGGCTCTAACTATGCGGAATTTTCTATTACACGCAAGCCCGACAAGGAAATAAAAACGAAACGTACTCTTTTTATACTCCTCTATGCAGTCGTGCTCGGCATATTCTCTTATGTATTCCTCGTACTCACACAGATGGCGCCCGTTATGGCGATAGTTCTTATAATCGAATACATCGTATTCCTTGCAACTTGGCACCTTTCCAAGATAGAATATACGTATATCGTTGAAAAAGGCAACCTCCATATCTACAAGCTTGTAGGCAGACTTAAAGCAAAAGAAGTGGTAAACGTTAAGATAAGCGAAAACAAGGGTATTTGCCCCGCAGACGACGAAGATTACGCAAACCTTCTCGACGGTGTGGAAGTAACCATGGATTGCTCTATTTCCCCCAAGAGCGAAGACAGATATTTTGCTGTTTTCGATATAAACGACAAGAAAACGGCTGTTTATTTCAACGCGGCAACAAAGCTTCTTCAGATGCTCCACTACTATGGCGGCGATAACGTAGTGGTTACTTACGTTTCCCACTGATAAGGAGCAGGAAAATTGAAAAAAGCGTTGAAAATAAAGGAATTGCTGAAAAAATACGACCATATATGGCTTCTTTTGTACATACCGATATATGTGCTGATATTTAATTTTTTGGAGGGGCTCATTTCGCCCGAGTATAACTACTGGGTTTCTTATACTCCGATAGATGATATCATACCTTTCAACGAACTTTTTGTTATACCGTACGTTATTTGGTTCCCATATATTTTTTTGATGGGTGCGTATCTCTTTTTTGCAGATAAAGGTGCCTTTATAAGATATCTTTGGGGCTATATCATAGGCTTCACGACCGCGCTTATATTCTTTGTGATTTTGCCGAACGGGCAGGACCTTCGCCCCGAAATCTTCCCGCGCGATAATTTCCTTACGGATATGGTGGCGAGCCTATATGCAAATGATACCAACACCAATGTTTTGCCCAGTATGCACGTTATAGGTGCGTGGATAATATTCTTTGCGTACCTAGATTGCCCAAAACTTCGCAAATGGTGGCATATAAGCATAGCTTTTGTTTTGGCATTTCTCACCACGCTTTCCACGGTGTTTATAAAGCAACATTCTTTCTTGGACGTTGTTTGGGGTATTATCTGGTGTGTGCCGATATACTTTATCACGCAGGTCTGGATGAAGCGCTCTATGGAAAATCGGAAAAACAGAAAAGCAAGCGAAAGCATGGCGACAGAAGAGATTTTGAGATGAAAAGTAAAATCAAAAGAATAACGATTATCAGAGCGATAATACTCGCTCTGATAATCTCTGTTATGGTGGAGATATTTGTGCTTTCTGCGCAGGTGGGCGAGGAAAGCGGCGAAACAAGTGAAGGTTTTACAGCTTTTGTGCTCGGCATATTTGGCATAAACGAAGGAAATACTTCGCCCGAAAAGCTGAACGAGATAGAGGGCATTGTGCGCACGCTGGCGCATTTTTCGGAATATGCCGCGCTGGGCTTTCTTTCGGCACTGCTTTTTCTAACCTACGACATAAAGCGCTCGCTTTCGCTTTTATATGCGGTAGCTTTTTCCGCTTTCTATGCCATAACAGACGAAATACACCAAATATTCGTGCCGGGCAGGGCAGCGCAGATATCGGATTTTTTAGTGGACACAAGCGGTGCACTTTTCGGCTCGATAATGTTGCTTATTGCGGCGGCTGTTGCAGCCTTTTGTGCCAAGCAAATGAAAAAGCCGAGAAAACCTAAAAATACAAAAACAAAAAAGAAAATAACTAAAAAAATATTTTAGAACTATAAAAGCCAAAGGTATCATGGAATGATACCTTTGGCTTTCTTTTTTTGAAAAACTTTATAAATGTTCTTGACAAATCGGTCTACATGGTGTAAACTATTATTAGTCTACAATATGTAAACCAAAAAAGGAGTGATCTATATGTCTGAAATACAGCTTGGAGTGGTGGAAGCGCGATTTGCGGATATTATTTGGCAGAACGAGCCCGTTTCTTCTGCGGAAATCGTTAAGATGGCTGAAAAAGAGCTTAAATGGAAGAAATCCACAACGTATACCGTGCTTAAAAGGCTTTGCGAAAAGGGAATATTCGTAAACAAAGAGGGAACTGTTACCTCGGTTATTTCAAAGAGCGAGTTTTACTCGCTGCAAAGCGAACGCTTTGTAGAGGAAACGTTTGAAGGCTCTTTGCCCGCGTTCCTTGCCGCTTTTACACGTAGAAAAAGCCTTACTGCCGAGGAAGTGGAGTCTATACGCCGCCTTATAGCGGAGCACAAGGAGGATTAATATGGAAAAAATGTTTTTGGATTTTGTGAATGTGAGCGTAAGCTCTTGCTGGCTGATTTTAGCGGTGCTTATTTTTCGTCTTCTACTGAAAAAAGCGCCAAAAAATATTAGTTGTATCCTTTGGGCTGTAGTGGGCTTGCGCCTTTTGATACCTTTCAATTTGGAAAACCCTATTTCGCTCGTGCCCAGTGCAGAAGTTTTTCCGGAGGAATTTTTATATGCGGCAAAGCCCGAAATAAACAGTGGTTTTGAATTTATAGATAACGCCTTTAACCCTATTATTGCAGAGGCGTTGGCACCTGCGCCCGGTGCAAGCGCCAACCCCACGCAGTTAAATGCAATTATTTTCCCTGTAATATGGGTAGCAGGCGTAGTTTTGATACTTATCTATATGTTGGCAAGCTTCTTACGTGTGAAATATAAGGTGCGCGAAGCGGCGTTTCTTTTCGATGAGATATGGTGTTGTGACAATATATCCACACCGTTTATTCTCGGAATTATACGACCAAAAATTTATGTCCCCTCGAGTATGACGGCTGAAGATGGTATTTACGTTATTTCACACGAAAAAGTACATATTAAACGGCTTGACTATGTTTGGAAACCGCTCGGCTTTCTTGTGCTGGCTTTGCATTGGTTTAACCCTGCGGTGTGGCTGGCATACGTTATGTTTTGCAGAGATATAGAGTTTGCGTGCGACGAAAAAGTAATTCGCCTTATAGGTGCAGAGAAAAAGCAGGAATATTCTACAGCACTTCTCAATTTAAGCGTGCCAAAGCACATTATTTCCGCGTGCCCCCTTGCTTTTGGCGAAAATGGTGTGAAAGAGAGAATAAAAGGTGTGCTGAACTACAAAAAGCCCGCGCTCTGGGTGATTTTGGTGGCTGTGGTGCTCGCAGTAGCGTCTGTGGTGGCATTTTTCGCAGGGCCTGCTTTGGAAGCACCGATTGATAAGGAACTTGAAGAATTTATTACTTCCCAGATATACGAGCAAATGGAAAGAGATTATAATAAAAATATGTATCGTATATGTGAATTTGAAGTTTTAGATAGCTTGGAAGATGGAGAGAAAAGTACCGTTTATATATGGTTCTATTACGGAGAGTATTCAAGTGATAAAGAAGGAAATGCTGTTTGCGTAAATTTCAAAAAGGGACCCGCCGCTATTACGGCAAAAGAAACAAATGAAGGATATGAGCTTGTTGAATATAAGGTTCCTGATGATATGGAAAGTATCGATGGGATTTTTCCGGCATATTTAAATACAAAGCTTGACGATTTTAAGAACGCGCCTGCAAAGATTGAAGCAGAAATACACAGAATTCTTTTCGATAAAGCGGAAAAATATTATAAAACACAAAATTAACAGATAAAATAACCCCGTGATTACACGGGGTTAAATTTTCTCTTGACAAATACCCCTTGGGGGTATATAATAAAAATATAGTAAACGGGAGGTGATTGTTTATGGAAAAAGAATATTGCTGTTGTACGCACAAAACAAAAGATCGAAGCGAGGCGGAATACCGCTCTCTCATAAACCGCCTTTCACGTATAGAAGGGCAGATTCGCGGCATACGAAGTATGGTGGAGCAGAGCGCGTATTGCACGGATATACTCGTTCAGGTATCCGCTGTGAACGCCGCCTTGAATGCTTTTAACAAGGAGCTTCTGGCAAATCATATTAAAACTTGTGTGGCAGAAGATATAAAAAACGGCAAGGAAGAAACGGTAGACGAGCTTGTGGCAACCTTGCAAAAGCTGATGAAATGAGGTGTAAAAATGGAACAATATAATGTAACGGGTATGAGCTGTGCTGCGTGCAGTGCCCGTGTGGAAAAAGCCGTGCTGGGCGTAGAGGGAGTTACCTCCTGCTCGGTAAGCTTGCTCACAAATTCTATGGGCGTTGAGGGCACGGCAAATGAAGGCGCTATTATAGAGGCTGTGCAAAATGCAGGCTACGGCGCTTCTAAAAAAGGTAACGAAAAGAAAACGGATAAAGCAGAGGAAGATGCACTTGCAGACAAGGAAACGCCTGTTTTGATAAAAAGGCTTGTTTCCTCGCTAATATTCCTCGTGCTTCTTATGTACGTTTCCATGGGGTATACGATGTGGGGCTTTCCGCTTCCTTCGTTCTTCGAAAACAACCCCATAGCGATAGGGCTTACACAGCTTTTGCTTGCGGCTATCGTTATGGTGATAAACCAAAAATTCTTTATAAGCGGCGTGCGCGGTCTTATCCACCGCTCGCCCAATATGGATACGCTTGTTTCGCTGGGCTCTGCGGCTTCGTTTATATATAGCGTGTATGCGCTTTTTGCTATGACGGTGGCAGAGCACCCGGCACACTACCTGCACGAGCTTTATTTTGAATCTGCGGCGATGATCTTGGCGCTGATAACGCTCGGTAAAATGCTGGAAGCGCGATCTAAAGGCAAAACGACAGATGCTCTTAAAAGCCTTATGAAGCTTGCACCAAAAACAGCCACGGTCATTCGCGGAGGCGCAGAGGTTAGCGTTGGAATAGAGGATGTGCGCAAGGGCGACATTTTTGTGGTTCGCCCGGGCGAAAGCGTGCCTGTGGACGGTATTATTGTGGAAGGACATAGTGCGCTTGATGAATCTGCGCTTACAGGCGAAAGCATCCCCGTGGACAAAGAGATCGGCGACAGCGTAAGCGCGGCAACGATAAACAAATCGGGCTTTCTCAAATGCGAGGCAACGCGCGTTGGTGAGGACACGACTCTTTCGCAGATCATAAAAATGGTGAGCGATGCGGCAGCTACAAAAGCGCCTATTGCCAAAATTGCCGATAAAGTTTCGGGTGTGTTTGTGCCTGTGGTAATATCTATTGCCGCTGTGGTGCTTGTGGTTTGGCTTGCGCTCGGCGAAAGCGTTGGATTTGCGCTTGCCAGAGCGATTTCCGTGCTTGTAATAAGTTGCCCGTGTGCGCTGGGGCTTGCAACCCCCGTGGCTATAATGGTAGGCAACGGTATGGGCGCCAAAAACGGCATACTCTTTAAAACAGCCGCTTCGCTGGAGGGCGCCGGCAGAACGCAGATAGTTGCGCTCGACAAAACGGGAACGATTACGGCAGGCGAGCCCACGGTTACTGATATTTTGCCGGAAAGTGTGGCGGAAACAGAGCTTATTTTGCTTGCCTATAGCTTGGAAAAGAAGAGCGAGCATCCGCTGGCAGGAGCGATTGTTAAAAAGGCAGAGGAAAAGGGAAGCGAAAGTCGCGATGTGGCAGATTTTGAAATTTTCCCGGGCGGCGGACTTTCTGCAACGCTCTGCGGCGAAGAGATTTGCGGCGGCAACGCCGAATTTGTAGGCGCAAAAGCGGAAATTTCCGAAAAAATGCGCGAAAACGCAGAAAAACTTGCCGAAGAAGGCAAAACACCTATGTTCTTTGCCAAAAACGGAAAACTTTTGGGTATAATCGCTGTAGCAGATACGGTTAAGGAAGATAGCCCGCAGGCTATACGCGAACTGCACGGTATGGGCGTGCGCGTGGTTATGCTGACGGGTGACAACAAAAAAACGGCAGAAGCTATAGGCGCAAAGGTTGGCGTGGACGAGGTTATTGCCGAGGTCAAGCCCGATGGTAAGGAAGAAGTGGTGCGCGAGCTGCAAAAAAGCGGCAAGGTAGCTATGGTTGGCGACGGCATAAACGATGCCCCTGCGCTCACACGCGCAGACACAGGTATAGCTATAGGTGCAGGCACAGACGTTGCCATAGACGCGGCAGACGTTGTGCTTGTGAACAGTAAACTTTCCGATGTTCCTGCGGCAATAAGACTCAGCCGTGCAACGCTTCGCACGATACACCAGAACCTTTTCTGGGCGTTTATTTACAATGCCGTATGCATACCCGTGGCAGCAGGTGCATTTGTTTGGGCAGGGCTTACACTTAATCCTATGCTCGGCGCGGCGGCTATGAGCCTTTCCAGCTTCTGCGTGGTAACAAACGCTCTGCGACTCAATTTGTTCGATATTCGCTCTGCAAAGCGCGATAAAAAAATAAAATCAAAAACTAAAAAGGAGAAAAATGTTATGACAAAAACACTCAAAATCAAAGGTATGATGTGCCCCCATTGCGAAGCAAGAGTTAAAAAGGTTCTTGAAGAGCTCCCCGAAGTTACAGCGGCAGACGTAAGCCACAAAAAAGGCACGGCTGTGGTAAGCCTCGGCGCGGACATCAGCGATGAAGCGCTCGCAAAGGTTATTACAGACAACGGCTATACCGTTTTGGAAGTAAAATAAGAGAATATAAAAAACGGCTCGAAAGAGCCGTTTTTGCTTTTATGGTTTATCTCTCGCAGGCTTCCAGCGTGCGAATGGCGTTAAATGCGGAAAACAGGGCATAGAGCAAAATTCCCACAGCAGAAAAATCTATAAGAAAGATGGTGCTTATGCTCATTTCCCAGAATGCTACGAGCGAAAGTATTGGCAAAACGTATGTGCATACGCAAACTATGCAAGCCAGAGATGTGGCAAAATGCAAGCTGTATGCCGTGTGACCCGTGGCTATATTCGCTTCCGAAACAAAGAAAGCGAGCACGGAAATGAAGGCTACCTGACCCATTATGCGGTTTGTATCCTGAAACATAAGTGTTGTATCGAAATACAGGTGAGAAAGGTAGAATATGGCAAAAAGCGGCAAGGAAAGCGAGAGCGCGGCTTTGTGATTTTTTTTGCCGCTAAACATCGTGGAAGCACACGCTAAAAAGTACATCGCCACGAAAAACATACAGAAAATTGCCGCCACGCGCATAAGAGAAGCGCCGATACTGCACATACGGAAATCGAAGATAACCTCGGAATAATATATAAGCGATATTGCGGCTATTGCGGCGAAAATGAAACCGCATACAGCGCAAATTGAAACCGAGGTCGTGGAAGCGCGTACGCTGAAAAGCTGGAAGTGTGTATTTTTGGTAAAAAACAGACTTGTGAGCGTAATCAACGCCAATATAAGCAATACGTATTCAAGAGCGCGGAATGTACCGCCCGAACCGGGCTCGAAGCTCTGGTTATATGGGTCATAGTAGTTTTTCAGCAGCACGGTGCGATATATTGCAAGCCCTATTCCCACGGCGAGCGAGAAAAGCGCATACGCCGTAAGCACGGATTTTTTTGTTTTTATATTCATAATTATAAAGATGCTCCCTTTAGTTTTCTTCATATAAGTAATTATACTACTCAAATGTGAACAAGTAAACCATATTTTACGAAGAAAAATAAAAAAATTTAAACAATTCTGTTTCTGTTTTCTCCGGCGAAGAAGGCAGAAATGTTTTTGCCGATTTCTTCTATGCAACGGTTGCGCGATTCATACGCACCCCAAGCCATATGCGGCGTGAGGCACACGTTTTTGTATGAAAGTATGCGTGTGAACGGATGGTTTGCAGGGAAAGGCTCCGATGAATAAACGTCTATTCCCAAACCGCCGAGATGGCCGCTTTCCACAGCTTCTGCAAGCGCTGCTTCATCTGCTACAGCCCCACGCGCCACGTTTATAAGGATAGCACCTTTTTTCATTTTTGCTATGAGCTCGCGGTTTATCATACCGCGCGTTTCCTCGGTAAGCGGAACGTGAAGCGAGATTATGTCGGCGCATTCGCAAAGCTCGTCAAGCTCCATTTGTTCATAGACCTCTTCTTTTTTTCTGCGGCACACTATAACACGGCAGCCGAGCGCTTTTGCCACGCTTGCCACACGTGCGCCTATACCGCCGCCGCCCACAACGCCCCAAGTCATAGAAGAGATCTCGTGGAAAACGGGGGAAACTTTATTTGCTACTCCGCTGTTTGTGTATGCTCCCGAATGTGTAAAATCTCGGTATTGAGTAAGATTTGTGGAAAGAGAGAGAGCCATGGCAAGTGTGAGCTGAGCCACGCTTTCCGTAGAGTATCCGGGCACGTTGCAGAGCGCTATACCGTTTTCGCGGCAATATGCCGTGTCTATATTATCATACCCCGTAGCGGCAACACAAATAAGCTTTAAATTCTTTGCCGCAGGGAGGTTTGTTCCGTTAAGCTTCACTTTGTTTATAACCGCAACGTCTGCCGCGGCTATTCTTTCCGCCACGTTTTCGGGTGAGGTGCTTTCATATTCCGCCGTTTCGCCCAGAGAGCGCAGAGGTGTGAGGTTGATATCTGCACCCAACGTGCCTTTATCGAGTATTGCAATTTTCATAATATAAAACCATCCTAAAGTTAATGTAATAATATAATATCACATTATATATGAAAAATCAACAAATACTTTGGCTTATTGCACGTTTTATAAAGTGTATATTGACAAAATCAGGTTGTTGTGATAAACTTTATATTAAAGATTTCATTCTAAAAAACAAATATTCAGGAGGTAAGAAAATGAAATTCAAGAGATTTGGTGCGCTTCTGCTTTGCGCCATTATGCTCGCTATGTGCGTTTCTTGCGGTGGAAAGAAACCGTCCGACGTCACAAGCGGCACAACGGCAGGCGTGGTTACTGTTCCGACGGTAGAAAACGAAGAAATAAAAATTCCGATTGAAGAAATCGCAAACGCAGTAAAAATAAACGCAACCCCGGCTACAACTACACAGAAAATACCGCTTCTCATAATTCTTGTAAACTTTGATGCCAACGGCAACGGTGTAGACGATTATGAAACAGGCGGTGCGAATGCTATTAAGGCTACGGGCGAACAGTGGGCAGGCACAGACATAAAAGAACACTATAAGCTTTATTTTGAAGGCGAAAAATCGCTTACAAACTACTATCTCGAAATGACAATGGGCGCTTTTTGCTTTGCACCCATTAAGCTCGACAAGGTGCCTGAAGGCAGCGATATTACGGAAGGCTGCCTTGAGGTTACCATAAATATCCCGCACCCCGGCGCAACCGCAGGTACACCCGGTTTGCTCGATGCACAGGCTACCATAAAAAAGATAGTAGATGCCACAGATGAATACATAGACTACAAAAAGCTTGATGTTAACGGTAACAACAAGCTCGACGAAACAGAGTTTGCTTGCGTCATCCTTAACTCCGGTATGGAACGCTCTACAGGTACTTCCAAAGATCCGCGTTATCCCTTCCAGGTTCACGGTACTTCCCAGACGTTGCCCGGCACGCGCGACGGTGTAAGTTTTTCTAAAGTAACAAATATCGGTGAATACGAATACAGAAACGGCATAAACAATCCGCCTGTAGTTACACAGATAGGCACACCCGCACACGAGCTCGCACACAACCTCGGCGCAGAGGACCTTTACGATACAAAACGTAACGGTCACAGCGGTTCCGGTGTTGCAGGCTGGCCCCGTGCATACAACTTCTCGCTCGAATGCAACGGCAACCACCTTGATGCAGGCGCTTCGCCCGCTTACCTCGACCCCTACCACAGAATTTACCTCGGTTGGGCAGAGGAAAAGGTCGTTGGCGACGGTGTTTATACTATTTCTTCCACCACAACGAACAACTACGTTGTGCTCCGTGTAAATACGCCCGACCCCGATGAATATTACCTTGTGGAAATAAGACTTAAAAAAGGCTTTGAATCTAAGCTTACCAGCGGCATTGCCGAGGGCGGCATTATGGTTTGGCACATAGACGACGCGCTCAACAGAAGATATTTTGAAGAGGGAAGCGCATCTACCTCCACATCGCTCAACGGCGTGCGCCACGACCCCTCTATAGTTCCGCTTTTCCGCGTAGGATACGATGCTGAAGGCCGCTATATGACATCCACCGCACCTGCCGACCCCTTCTACTATTACGATGCGGCAGATCCTTCAAAGGCTGTTTTCGAATCCGGCAGATTCCGCTCCGTTACAAAAGGCTACCAGTCCTTTAACTCTTACCCGAGCAGCTGGACTGGCGACAAAAATTATAACCTCCGCATAGAATTGCTCAGTGAACCCGGCGAAGAAATGACAGTTAAAATTTCCGGTTCTCAGGACGGCAGAAAGGATTTTGCACCTGTTGTTTCTGCAGATTATTCAGACAAAACCCACAATACCATTACGGTAGAGGGAACGCTTGCCGCTCTTAATGATTCTACAATAAAAGAATACGGTATTATCATTTCTACAAATGCAGACTTTACCGAAAATCTTGTAAAGAAGGAAGCAACGATAGAGGGCGACAAGTTCAGCGCTAAATTTGAAGGTCTTAACCCTCAAACGCAGTATTATTACATGGTATATGTTGAAAGCGACCACGGAACTGCAATAGATGTAAATAATACTACTACAAACAGCGCCCCCAAAGAGCAGACTTCTGTAAAAATAACTCTTTACAGAGGCTTGACAGATCCTGATAAGGCTTATAATATGAAAGTTGATTACGGTTCCAAGCTGAACGTACCTGCCGCTGCTATGAACAAACCGGGTTATACTTTTGCAGGATGGTACTACGATGAAGCACTTACAAAGCCTTACGACATCAACACAGTTATTGAAAAGGGAACAGAACCGTTTACGCTTTATGCAAAATGGACTAAAAATTAACTAAACAAAAAATCCTTCGAGTAATCGGAGGATTTTTACTTGACAAAATCTCGGAATTGTGATATCATTATGATATCAAGATGCATTGGAGGAAATAACATATGGAAGAAAAAGTTTTAAAGGGCAGAAAAATAGGTATGCTAGTTGCGATTTTAACAATAATTTTTGAAATTGCAATGTTTGCCGTGTTTATTTTTTGCGTGAATAAGTTTGGCGATGAAAGCGCGTTGCCTGCTATACCGATAATAGTGTTCTCGTTAGGCTGGATCCCGTTTTTGGGCCTGAAGGTGCTTAAACCTCAGGAAGCACTTGTGCTTACACTTTTCGGCAAATATATAGGCACGCTTAAGGGCGAGGGCTTCTATTTTGTTAACCCTTTCTGCACGGCAGTTAACCCTGCAGCCAAAACGAAACTGAACCAAAGCGGCGATGTAAAGACGCTCTCTGTTTCCGCACAGGCAAATGGACAGGCAACCACAAATGTTGCGGAAAAGAAGCTCTCTCTTAAAATTATGACACTCAACAATAACCGCCAGAAAATAAACGATTGCCTCGGTAACCCCGTGGAGATAGGTATTGCCGTTACTTGGCGCATTGTAGACACAGCAAAAGCTGTTTTCAACGTGGATAACTATAAAGAATACCTTTCTTTGCAGTGCGATACAGCGCTTCGCAACGTTGTGCGCATATATCCCTATGATATAGCTCCCGGTGTGGATACGACAGGCGACGGTGTGGCAGATGACGGAAGCCTTCGCGGCTCCAGCGACGTTGTGGCTTCCCGTATACGCGATGAAATTCAGAAAAGAGTTAATGAAGCCGGTATAGAAATCGTGGAAGCACGTATAACTTACCTTGCGTATGCACCCGAAATTGCGGCTGTAATGCTCCAGCGCCAGCAGGCTTCTGCCATTATAGACGCGAGAAAAATGATCGTGGACGGCGCTGTAGGCATGGTGGAGATGGCGCTGGAAAGACTTCAGGAAAACGGCACCGTGGAACTTGACGAGGAAAGAAAAGCGGCGATGGTTTCCAATCTCCTCGTAGTGCTTTGCGGCAACCGCGATGCACAACCCGTAGTTAACTCGGGCAGCATTTATTGATGAGCGATAACGGCAAAAAGCAAATACCGCTTCGCCTTTCTGCCAAGCTATACAATGCCATCGCGGCTTGGGCAGAGGATGATTTCCGTTCGGTAAACGGGCAAATAGAATATTTGCTCACGGAATGTGTAAAGCAACGCAAAAAGAACGGAAAATATGTGTCGGAAGAGCTCGACGCGCCGCTTGATATAGAGCTTGGTGATACAAGAGCGAAAAAGGAAGAGTAAATCGTGAAAAACAAGCCGTGCGGCTTGTTTTTTTTGCTTTTTATTCAATAATTTTACTGCATCTTAACTAAAAATATGGTAAAATAAAATGAAAACAAGAAATTTGGAGCTTTGAAAATGAAAAAAACGGCAAAACAACGCTTAAAAAATATAATAATAGTGGGGCTTATTTTGCTTGCGGCGCTTGGCATCAGCTTTGTTCTGCAATATTATTTTACAGAGCACAGGCATATATCCACAGTATTTGTTTTTGCGGTATTTTTGGTTTCTTTTTTGACAGATGGGTACGTGTACGGTATTATAACTGCATTTTTTGGCGTGCTGGCTATGCACTATATGTTCACTTTCCCGTATTTTACGTTTAATTTTTCCGCACCGGAAACTATAGTTTCTGCGGCGGTGATGATAGCTATAGCGTTGCTTACAAGCACGCTTACTGTTAAGCTAAAAAAATGGGAGGCGCTTAAAGCTGAAGGCGAAAAGGAGCGTATGCGTGCAAACCTTTTGCGTGCAATTTCGCACGACTTGCGCACACCGCTCACCACGATTTACGGTGCGAGCTCGGCAATCATAGAAAATTACGAAAGCTTTTCGGAGGAACAAAAGCTGAAGCTGGTGCAGGGAATAAAGGAAGATTCTCAATGGCTAATACACATAGTGGAAAACCTGCTTTCTATAACGAAAATAGATGGCGGCAAGGTGAAAATAATAAAAACTCCCTGTATGCTGGAGGAACTTGCAGATTCCGTTATTGTAAAATTCAAAAAGAGGTATCCCGAACAGAAAATAGAGCTTTCCTTGCCGGAAGAATTTGTGCTTATACCCATGGATGCCGTGCTTATAGAGCAGGTTATACTAAATATTCTTGAAAATGCGGTTCAGCACGCCAACGGCATGACAAAGCTTTCCTTAAGCGTATATACGGAACGGGATAAGGCGATTTTTGAAATATCCGATAACGGTTGCGGCATAGAAAAAGAGCGTTTGGAAAAAATATTTTCCGGCTACAATGATAAAACCGAAGAAAACGGCGATAGCAAAAAGCGTAACGCGGGTATAGGGCTTTCGGTATGTGCCACGATTATCCGTGCGCACGGTGGCACAATAACCGCTGAAAACGCCAAGGAGGGCGGTGCAGTTTTTCGTTTTGCGCTTGATTTGGAGAAAGACAATGAATAATAAATATAAAATACTTATAGTAGAAGATGAAGAAAATATAAAAACATTCCTTTCCGCACTTTTGGAAGCGAGCAATTATAAGGTGCTTTCTGCTTCTACATGTAAAATAGCGGAAATTATGCACGCTTCGCATATGCCCGATCTTGTAATACTCGATTTGGGCTTGCCCGATACAGACGGCACCGTTTTTATAAAAAACGTGCGAAAAAATTTTTCTACACCCATAATAGTCCTTTCTGCGCGCTCCGACGAGCACGACAAAGTGAACGCGCTGGATCTGGGTGCAAACGACTATATTACAAAGCCGTTCGGCTCGGCAGAGCTTTTGGCGCGCATACGCTCTACCTTGCGTAATGCACGGGTACATACCGAAAACAGCGTTATGAACGGTGGAAAATTCGTACTAGACGATTTTGTTATAGAATACGATGCCCGCAGGGTTTTTATTAAAGGCGAGGAAATAAAGCTTACACAAACCGAATATAACATTGTGGCGCTCCTTTCGGAACATTGCGGCAAGGTTATGACGTATTATTCCATTATAAAGGAGATATGGGGCTACCCCGATGAGGGAAGTATAAAGAAGCTGCAGGTAAATATGGCAAATATTCGCAAAAAAATAGGCTGCAAGCCGGGCGAAAATAAATATATTGTAAATGAGCTTGGCGTGGGATACCGTATGGTAGAGAAAAGTGAGTGATTTATGAAAAGGTTACTTAAAAAACTTACCCCGGGACGCATAATAGCGCTCGGATTTGCAGCAGTAATACTGCTTGGCTCTGTACTGCTGATTTTGCCGTTCAGTGTGAAAGAGGGCGTAGAGCTTTCATATATAGATTCGCTGTATACAGCCACCAGCGCGGTGTGTGTTACAGGTCTTGCTACCGTTGATATAGGCGATACATTTACCATTTTCGGGCAGGCTGTAATGGCTGTTCTTATACAAATCGGTGGTCTTGGCGTAGCCGCTGTGGGCGCGGGAGTTATACTTGCTACGGGAAAAAGAATGAACCTTAAAGAACGCAGTGTTCTGCGCGAGGCTTTAAACGTGAGTTCTGATAAGGGCGTTATTACGTTTCTGTACGATATTTTTATAACCGCAATCGTTTTTGAAGTTTTGGGTGCTTTGCTGAGCTTTATAGTGTTCGTGGGAGATTATCCGATAGGTAAGGCAATATGGGTTTCTGTTTTCCATTCCATAGCGTCGTTTAATAACGCGGGCTTTGATATTCTCGGCGGCTTTCAAAGTCTTACGGAATACAGCGATAACGTGCTTCTGAACCTGGTAACAGCAATGCTTGTTATTTTGGGCGGCATAGGATTTTTGGTTCTGCGCGAGCTGCGCGAAAAAAAATTCCGCTGGAAAAAGCTTTCTATGCACACAAAGGTGGTGCTCAGTACAAGCTTGGTACTGATAATTGCAGGCACGCTTCTTTTTAAGCTTTCTGAGGATATAAGCTGGCTCGGTGCGTTTTTTATGAGCGTTTCGGCGAGAACTGCCGGATTTTCATCTTATTCAATGGGGGGATTTTCCAACGCAGGCTTGCTTGTTATGATAGCGCTTATGGTTATAGGCGCTTCGCCGGGCTCTACGGGCGGCGGTATTAAAACGAGCACGTTTTTCGTGCTTTTGCAGGGCATAAAATCCTCTGCTACAAATAAATCGGAAAAAGCGTTTAAATATTCCGTTCCGAAAACCGCGTTCAAAAAAGCTTCCGTTATAATTATGTTGGCTGTGGCTGCGATTTTCGTTTCTACCTATGCTATCGTGGCTATGGAGCCGCAGATGGATTTTATGGATGCTCTTTTTGAAATGTCAAGCGCATTCGGCACGGTAGGGCTTTCTACAGGCATTACCCCCTCACTTTCCGTGGGTAGCAAGCTTGTTTCCATAGTTATGATGTATATAGGCAGGCTGGGCCCGCTTACCATAGCATCGCTTTGGTATTTTGCACGCGAAGAAAGCGTGAAGTTTGCAGAAGGAAACATTGCAATAGGTTGATAGGAGAGGTTTAATTATGAAGAAAAATAAAAAAGAAAAAATTATATATGGTATTATAGGTTTGGGACGTTTTGGGCGTGCCCTTGCAGAGGAGCTTGCACAAGATGGCGCAGAGCTTGTGGTGCTTGATCGCGACGAAGAAAAAATACATGCTATACGCGAAATTACAGAAAATGCATACGTCGTTCGCAACCTGGAAAAAGCCACGCTGGAGGAAACGGGTATAAAAAACTGCGATGTCGTTGTGCTTTGCATAGGCGAGCATATAGATACGTCTATACTTACTACACTTTCGCTTGTGAATATGGGTATACCCAAGGTTGTGGCGAAGGCACAGAGCAACGAGCACGGGCAAATACTCGAAAAGCTCGGCGCAGAGGTGGTGTATCCGGAAAGGGATATGGCTGTGCGTCTTGCGCACCGCTTGGAAACCTCGCGCGTAGTTGATTTCATTCAGCTTAGCGAGCAGATAAACATTTCTAAAATCCTCGTTCCCGAAAAAGCGATAGGAAAAAGTGTTATCGAGCTTAATTTGCGTGCAAAATTCGGCCTTAACATTATAGCCATAAAAAACGGAAACGTAGTTACAGAGCATATAAAACCCGATTATGTTTTTAAAGAGAAGGATATTTTGTTCCTTTGCGGCAAGAAAGAGGGCTTTGCAAAGCTTTCCGAATGGTAAAAAATAACTCGTATGCTTTGAGTGATGTTCTTATCGGAGTATCACGCCAAGCATACGAGTATTTTTAGTTTTGTTTCATTTTTCTTGTGAATACCAAAATTGCGATTATGAGCATAGCCAACGTATATACGGCAACATATGCAAAATGCCCGAAAAAGCCCTCATAAGACCCCGAAAGGGCACATTTTTCCATTTCTACGGCGTGCACGAAGGGAAGTGCATAGGCTATCTTTTTGAATGTGCCGCCCACAAGCTCGAGGTCGAACCACGTGCCTGAAAGCCAAGCGGAAAGGTTTGTGAGAAGCGCACCGCATATGCCGCCAACTTGCTTATCGTTCAACAAGCTGCCGCAGAGAAGTCCTATCGAAATATAAAAAAGCGAAATGGGCACTATGAGCAGCAGGGAATAAAGTATATTTATACTGATTGGTAAATTAAGAGCTATTGCGGCGACAAAGCATACTGCGCTTTGCATAACGGAAATCGGGATAAGAGGCAGGATATAACCTGCAAGGAAATCGCGTGCTTTCATAGGGGTGGTGTACAGTCTTTGTAAAAGCGAAGATGAACGGTCCTTGGAAATGAGCGTGGCCGAGAAAAGAGATATAAAAGAAAGCCCGAATACTACTATTCCCGGGGTGAGATTTGCTATTTCAAACAGGCTTACGGGGATATTTGCCTGAATTGCAGAAAGCAAAAAAAGAAGCACAAGCGGAAACCCTATTCCGAAAAAGAGAGTTAGAGGATCGCGTAGGATCTCCTTTGCAGTGCGAATGGAAAAAGTATATGCTCGCATTATATTTCCTCCTTTACGAGGCGAATAAAAGCCTCTTCAAATTTATCCGTGCCGGCAAGTTCTTTTATTTCGAGCGCAGTGCCCAGGCACACAAGCTTGCCTTTTTTCATTATTGCTATGCGATCGGAGAGCGCTTCTGCCTCTTCCATATAGTGTGTGGTGAGTATTATTGTTATTTTTCCTTTGAGCGCTCGGATAATATCCCAAAGCTCGCTTCTGGCTATAACGTCAAGACCTAAAGTGGGCTCATCCAAAAAGAGTATCTTCGGTTCGCATATAAGCGCCATAGCTATGCTAAGGCGGCGTTGCCAACCGCCGGAAAGCGTTTTTGCTTTTTGTGAAAGTATTCCTGTAAGACCGAATTTTTCGGCTAAATCAGCGGTCTTTTCTTTTGCCGCTTGCTTTGAAAAGCCGTGAACGCCCGCCATAAGCATAAGGTTTTCCTGCACCGTAAGGTTGGGAGCAACAGCCGTTTCCTGCGGGGAAACTGCTATGAGCTTTTTTACCTCCATTTCCTCGCTCGAAATGCTTTTTCCGTGGATCAGTGCATCACCCGAGGTGGGCCTTGCAAGGCAGGAAAGCATTTTTATCGTGGTCGTTTTGCCTGCGCCGTTTACACCGAGCAGAGAAAAAAGCTCGCCTTCCTTTATGTTTAGCGTTAGCGAATCTACGGCGCGCTTTGCGCCGTAATTTTTGCAAAGTTCTTTTAGTTCAATTGCATTCATTTTGTTCCTCCGAAGTGAATTCTTTTATCATAGCGTTAAATGCCATCGAAGTCATGATGCTTGTAAGGTCTGTATCCCAATCGAGATAGGAAGTTGCTATCATTGTGGCGATGCCGTGAACGTACACCCACATACCAATATGAAAAAGCTCCGCTTTTTCACGCGTAAGGCCGTAGTTGTTCCGGATTATGGCTAAAATCGGCTCAAGCTCCTGCGTTCCGCTTTTTTCTTCTTCCGTACGGTCACGCATAAAAAGCAGCTTAAAAAGCTCTTTTTCTTCTCTGGCAAAGCGGATATAAGCCATACCGCTGGCTTTATACGGCGGGTATTTTCCGCTTGCCATATCATTGGAAAGGTATTGCTGATAAAGCTCGTTTGCGCAGGCGATAACGTCGGATTTGAGTGTTTTCATATTGGGATAATTTGAAAATATGGGTTGAGTGGAGCAGGCAAGCTTGCCCGCAAGCGTTCTGGCGTTCAGCGCGTCCACCCCCTCTTGGCGAACTATGTCGAGCGCGGCGGAAAGTATATTTTCTTTTGTGATTTTTGCTTTTGGCGGCATAATTGACCTCTAAATAACATTTGTTATATAACTATTGTTATATTAACATAAAAATTTAATTTTGTCAATAACCATTTTTAAAATTTTGCATATAATGCCTGTGAGGGCGGCAAAACCGCCATATAAAAGTTTTTTTCGGAGGCTATAATGGCAACTTTTTATAACCAGGCAATTCTTTCCTACAATGGAAACACAACTACCTCCAATATCACAACGGGCGAAATATTGGAGGTGCTTTCCGCTACAAAAAACGCTGTGGTGGGAGAATATACAAGCGATGATGCCATAACTTATGTTGTAAGCATTATCAATTCGGGTGCATCGGCATTCACAGGGCTCACGCTGACAGACGATCTCGGCGAATATACCTCGGGTACGCTAACTCTCGTGCCGCTTACGTATACGGCAGATTCTTTGCAATATTACGAAAATGGCGTTTTGCGCCCCACACCTGCGGTTGCAAGCGAAAATCCGCTTACGGTAACGGGGATTTCCGTGCCGGCACGCGGCAATGCCACCATAATTTATGAGGCGCGCACAAACGGATTTGCACCGATCGGCACAGGCGGTACTATAACAAATACAGCAGTTATTTCCGGTACGAACGTTTCCCCCGTTACGGTAGAGGAGACCATAAATGCAAGCGAAGAAGCAAGGCTTACAATAAGCAAATCGCTTTCCCCTGCGACTGTTGCGGAAAACGGTGTTATAACATATACGTTCGTTATTCAAAACAGCGGCAATACAGCGGCGGTCGCCGCAGATAACGTGGCTGTTACAGACACGTTTAACCCCATTTTAAGCGGAATTACCGTGGCATTTAACGGCGAAACCTGGGCGGAAAACACAAACTATACCTATAACGAAGCAACAGGCATTTTTTCGACTGTTCCCGGGCAGATCACGGTTCCCGAGGCAACGTATACGCAAGACCCCGCAAGCGGTGTGATTATAGTTAACCCCGGCGTAAGCGTGCTGACGGTAACGGGTACTGTGTAGATTTCAGAATGTTCTCGGCTGTGGTCACAATAAAAAGGTGCCTTCGGCAACTATAAAATGCCCGAAAATCGGACATTTTGCATAAGGCAAACTTTTTTGAACCAGCAATTGCATACGATTTACGCGCAATTTCATATGTTATAAAAAAACGCAGGCTTTAAAACCTGCGTTTTGCGCTATATTAAAAGCTTCTGTTCAAAATAGAAATGGCTTCCTTTGTGTCGTCTTCGTCGAGCCCACCGCGGAGAGAAGAGGTGCGCACGAAATGCCCCTCTAAATAGCGGTGCTCCAAAAACATATCGTCAAGCACTACGAAATTTGTGACTTCGGGGTTATCGTCGAGCCAAGCGAGTATTTCTTCCTCGCGCACATAACCTAGATGAGGGGTCTTATCGTAAATTTCAAGCCCGTATTCTGCGAATTTTGCGTTGATTTCCTCGCCTGTTATATCGCATCTTTTGGGATTGGCGCTCCAATGCGAGCGCCAAGAGGTTGTAAGCACTATTTTTGCCCGACCTGCGTTTACAATGTCTGCAAGCAATGTCATGCAAAGCGGATCGAGCGCGATGCCTTGCGCTCTGTGCGTGAGTATGTATCTATCGGAATTGAGGACTCCGTCGAAATCTAGAAAAATTACGTTCATATTTAACCTCCGAGCGTTTTTATTAAATTTTATCATATACAATATAAATAATCAAGAGCAAAAGATGGCTGTTTTACGCATCTTTTGCTCTTTTTAGGTTATCTTCTGTATTTGGAAGCGCGCGAAACCTTTCTGTGTTTTGCCGCGCTTTTAAGCGTGATAGAAATGAGCACCACGGCGCATGCCCACACTATATTTACAAGCGAGCGCAGAACAGGCACGTTTATCACGCCGTAAAACGGGAAAACGAACCGAAGAATAGCTTCTGCAGGGCTTGTACCTGTGTAAACAAAGCAGAAAATTTCACATACAAGCGCAAGCGGAAGGAAAATGAACAGATAATACACTATCTCCTCGCGAAAGACCGCGGCTGTTTCTTTTGTAAGGCTGAATTTTTTTTCATGAGGGAAGTAGGAGCTGTCGCGGCGATAGCCATGTACAAAATAAAAAACAACAGCATAGAAAACACCGTAGAAAATTTTTGCCGCCGCAGGGCTCATCTCGCTCTCTATCGCGGCAAATATGAATGATGCTATAAAGAAAATTCCGAAAGCGATAAGATTTGAAATTGCAAATTTGCGCAGAGCATAGAAAACTTTATACGTGTTTTTGAACGTGTGGCGATAATATGCGTCTTGTGGGTTTTCTTCCGGCTTTGTAGGCTCGCCTTTTCTTCTTATTCTGCCTATACCCCATATGGGAGCTATAAATACCAAAACGCCGAGAAAGTAAACGGCAAACCAGAGAAAAGCTATGGTAAGAGCACCGATAATTGCGCTTTTGAAAAAGACATAAACGCCTATATCGCAGATATAAAGCGTTTCCAAAACCGAAGAATCGCTGTATCTGTAGCCGTATACAGTGAAGAATACCACCATGGGAAGCTGGAAAAGCAGGTTGGCGAGCGCTACGGTAAGGCTTTCCTTAAGCGCTGTTACAGCCGAAACCTTTCGCTCGTTGCCGCCGTCGTATGTGGCGTTAAGGTAGTTCATTTTCTTTTCGCTGTTTCCGTGGTGCGCTTTCAGCATAACTACCGCGGATATAACGAATGTGGCAAGCGAAATTATAAGCAGAAGAAAATGAAGCTCCTCAAGCTTGCCGCTGCTCACATAGCTTTCTTCCGCAGAGGAAAAAAAGGCTATGTATATCATCGCACTTGCCGCATGAGAGAACAACATATATTTAAGCATTTCCAAAAAATTGCGTGCAGTATAATTTTTCATGGTTACTCCCTAAAAAATTGTGAAATATTTATTGTTATTTTTCGACAACATCGTATTCAAGGCAACGTAAAAAGTTGCTTGCGCCGAAAAGCTTATAGCCCCAAATAGAGGCACCGGAGGAAACGACGGTCTGGCGGCCGTGCTCTTCTATGCTCATTTGTATTGGAATCGGTGAGCAAATGAGTATCTTTTGCTCGTTTTCTTCCGCTTCAAAACAGTATTCGAAATAGGTGCGTATGCTTATTAGCGGAGCGCCGCCTACTTTTTGCGCACCGCGCACCTTTAATATGTAATTGAAATTTCCTTCGCCGTCATTACAGAAAATTATGGGTACACCGAAAATTTTGCCTGCGATAAATTTGCAGGTGTAAATTTTGCCGTGTGCGTATACTTTGAAGTTTGCGCCGTCATTTCTACCGAAGATAAAGCTGTATTTGCTTTTTATTTCTGAAATTTTATAGCCTTTTTCCGCACAGAGAGCACGTAGTTTTTTTATAAATTCCAGGCGCTTTTTTATTGCACGAACATACACTGTAAAAAAGAAAACAGCTAAAATAAAAAGTATGACCTTTGCAAAAAATTCATATTCCTCAATAAACATCCAAAGAAATGGCATAGCCAATGGCAAAAAGAATATCAAGAGGAAAATTTGAAAGAAGAGCGAGGCAAACTCGCGAAGGATAAAGCGAAAAGTGCCTTTGGGATTTGGCTTTTTGCGGCGAACATACCATTTTCTGTGTATGGCAGATTTGCGCATTGTAGAAACGAGGAGAAGCAGGATGAAATGAATTATACCAAAGCGTTCTGATAGCAGGCATACGGCAGCAAAAACAGCTGTTTCTGCTAAAAAATTTGGATTTATAACTATATGAAGTATTTCTCTCCAAAATTTCACCTCTTTTTTTCGTGTTTGCAAAAAGTATTCTTTTTCGATTTTATTGTGTGAGTGAAAGATAGAATAAACAGCATCGAATGCAAAAAAAAGAAATGCCAAAAGGAAGATTTCGGGAGTGATGACCTCTAAATAATATGCAAATTTGCCCTCGCTGAAGCTTTCCACCGTGGAATCGCAAAGCGATGTTGCTATTGGAAGCGCTACGGCAAGCGAAACGCATGTAAGAAGGATATTAACAATTAGAATTTTAATTTTTTGTTTCATAATACTTTTCGTATCTTTCGGCAGTTTCCGAAAGACGCTCGCTCCATTCGTTGAAATGCTTTGATTTTGCCATATTCTTAAGTAGATCCATAAAGAATTTATCTGTACCTTTGGGGTCGGGTAGCTCGTTTTCAGAGATTTTGTAAAGTGTCAATTCTTCTTTGTTTGCGCTCATGCGGCGTTCTGCGAGCGCAAATATGCGTTCCATATATTCTCTTGTTTCTTCCTGCCTGCCGAGAGTTATAAGCGATATCACGATATTTTTGTACGCGAGAATAAGCTCTGCATCAAGGACACCGCCGTATTTTCCTTCGGTTATTATTTCAAATATCTCGGCGGATTTTATTTGAAAATAGAGCTTTTCTTCTGTGGGCATATCCATTTGCGCAAGCATTGAACAGCCTTGATGCGCAAAGGAAAGGAGAATGAGAACATTGTGGCAAAGCTGAGTGCGCAGCTCCTCTGCATACAGAGCAAAATTTGCGCGGACCTCGCGGCAATACTGTAGGCGAGGGAGTTTTTCGTAGAATACTTTTGCAAGCTTTTTATGCTCTTCGTTCTCTGCATTGTGGCAGATCATAAGCGCACCGATTATAAGCTCGTATAAAAGGTTTTTATCGCGACAATATTTTTCGGCATATGAAACAACCTGCAAAACACGGGAAACGTGATCTCTGTCGAACATTTTATTTTTATATACCACAGATATTAACTTTGGATAAAACGCGAAATTATCGGGGTTCAGATCGATTTCCTCTATACACGCGAGGTAAACTTCTTCAAATTTTCCTTCAATGCGCAGCTTTTCGAGTTTTTCCAAAAGCTCTTTTTCGTGTTCCTCGTTCCAGCAGGATTGCATATTGAAAAGTGAATCTATGGAGCAACGGAACATTGTGGCTATTTTGGGCAAAAGTGAAATATCGGGCGATGAAATGCCGCGTTCCCATTTGGAAACTGTTTGAGCGGAAAAGCCGAGCTTTTCGCCTACTTCCTCTTGGGTCATATTATGCTTTATACGAAGTTCTTTTAATTTATCTTTAAGTTCCATTGTGTTTTGTTCCTAAAATTTCTTTGGTTTGCCTGCTTTTGTTATATATGCATATTATATCATACGGTAATGTTTTTGTAAATAACCAAAAAGGTCAGCAAAACTGTCCATTTCATATCAGTATAATATAGACAAAAAAGGAATGAGCCCGGTACAATACCGAGCTCATTCTTAATTAATTTAATATTCAATTTTATCTAAACTCTTGAGCTCACTTCATTTTGAGAGCGGTTAAGATTTTTAATTTATCAGCCGTTTTTCTTTGCGAAAAGTCTCTGGAAGAATTTCACGATTTCTACAATCGGGATTACACAGATGCCGAGGCCTGCGGCAATACCGAATTCTACGATACCAACGGGTGTAAAGCCAAATGCCATTGCAAGGAGATCTACTTCGCAAACAAGAACTGTTGCGGCGAGCGCGCCTATGCCTGCAATCCAAAGAGCCTTGTTGTTGTGGCCGAGCGTGAAGATGCTCTTTCTTTGAGAACGCATATTGAAGCTGTGGAAGATTTCTGCCATAGACATTGTAAGGAATGCCATTGTCATACCGTGGTCTGCACCGCCCATACCTGCGCCGATGAAGTAGGAAGCAAGAACAAGAGCAGAAACCATAAGACCCTGGTAAGCAACATCCCAGCCAAGACCGCCGGAGAATACACCTGCTTTTGCGGAACGAGGCTTGCGTTCCATAATGCCGGGTTCTGCTTTTTCTACGCCGAGCGCGAGAGCGGGGAAAGAGTCTGTTACAAGGTTTATCCAAAGAAGATGAACGGGGGCAAGGATTTCAAAGCCCATAAGCGTTGCAACGAAAATACTGATTACTTCGGAAATATTGGAACCGAGAAGGAACTGAATTGCTTTTCTGATGTTGTCATAGATACGTCTGCCTTCTTCAACAGCGCCTACGATTGTAGCGAAGTTGTCGTCTGCAAGAACCATATCTGCAACGTTTTTGGTAACGTCTGTACCTGTTATACCCATACCAACGCCGATATCTGCGGCTTTAATAGAGGGGGCGTCGTTAACACCGTCGCCTGTCATAGCTGTGATATAGCCTGCACTTTTCCAAGCTGTTACGATTCTTGTTTTGTGTTCGGGCTGTACACGGGCGTAAACAGAAATTTTGCTGAATTCTTTTGCGAATTCTTCATCGCTCATTTCATTGAGCTGTGCACCTGTGATAGCTTTTGCATCTCCTTCGAGAATGCCGAGCTCTTTTGCAATAGCTACTGCTGTGTCAACATGGTCGCCTGTAATCATAATGGGGCGTATGCCTGCGCTACGGCATTTTTCTATAGCAACTTTAACTTCGGGGCGAACGGGGTCTATCATAGCGGAAAGACCGATGAAGCAGAGGTCGTGTTCGAGTGCTTCGGGTTCGTAGGATGTCGGTTCTGCGCCGTATGTGCGAGTGCCGCAAGCAAGAACGCGGAGCGCTCTGTCGGCAAAGCCTTTGTTGGCTGCGAGGATTTCTGCTTTGTATTCCTCTGTCATAGGAACGGGTTTGCCGTCTTTAAGGTAATGTGTGCAAAGATTTATAACAACATCGGGCGCACCTTTTGTATACTGAATATATTCGCCGCCCACGGGGTGTACGGAAGACATCATTTTTCTGCCGGAATCGAAGGGGGCCTCACCGCATCGGGGCATTTTTTCTTTAAGTTCAATTTTGGAAATGCCGAGTTTCTTTGCCCATTCAACAAGGGCGGCTTCTGTGGGCTCACCTTCTACCTTACCGTCGGAGTTGAGCTCTGCATCAGAGCAGAGGGACATAGCGGAAGCGAGGAGTTCTGCGTTTTCTCCGAAGGAGTCAACAACAGTCATTTTGTTCTGTGTAAGTGTACCTGTTTTATCGGAGCAGATAATCTGCGCGCAACCGAGTGTTTCAACGGCTGTGAGTTTACGGATAATAGCGTTCTTTTTGGACATATTGGAAACGCCCATGGAAAGAACTACTGTAACAACTGCAACAAGACCTTCGGGGATGGCGGCAACTGCAAGGGAAACGGCAACCATGAAGGAATCGATAAATATGTTTGCGTTTATATCGCCTCCTGCACCTAGAAGTTTAACACCAAAAATAAGCACGCAAATGCCAAGAACGAGCCAAGTTAGGATTTTGGAGAGCTGTGCAAGCTTTATTTGAAGGGGGGTTTTGCTTTCTTCAGCTTTAACGAGCGCATCGGCGATTTTACCCATTTCCGTTTCCATACCCGTAGCCGTAATTACCGCAACGCCACGTCCGTATACAACCGTAGAACCCATATATACCATATTTGCACGGTCGCCGAGGGGTACATCTTTAGTTTCGTCTTTAAGATTGATTATATCAATGAACTTGTTAACGGGAACAGATTCACCTGTGAGCGCAGCTTCTTCTATTTTAAGGCTTGCATTTTCGATAAGTCTACCATCTGCGGGAACAGCATCGCCCGCTTCAAGAACCACTATATCACCCACAACGAGCTCTTCACTCTTTACGTGAACGAGTTTGCCGTCGCGTATAACTTTAGATGTGGCTGCTGCCATTTCCTGCAAAGCTTCTATAGCTTTTTCAGCTTTGCTTTCCTGGTATACACCGAGAACAGCATTGAAAATGACAACTACGAGAATGATGATGGAGTCTGTAAAGGAATCGAGAGAAAGACCGTGTGCCACGACCTCAAGTGCGCCGCTTACAACTGCCGCGGCGAGAAGTATGATTATCATAGGGTCTGCAAGCTGCTTTAGAAAACGAACGAGAAGGGAATCCTTCTTGCCCTCTGCGAGCTTGTTTCTGCCGTTTTCGGCGAGTCTTTTTTCTGCTTCCGCAGTTGTAAGACCTTGCGCCGAGCTTTTTGTGCTTTCCAGCACGGTGTCGATGTTTTCGCAATAAAACTTCATAAAATTCCTCCTGTAAATTTTTTGACCTATCTATCTATAAAAAAATAAAGACTTATAGATAGGCTGAACCTATCCATAAGTCTGGTCATTTCATACAAGCCAGGTCCGTAAAGACCACGATGTTGACTTGTCTCGGAGCGAAGCCCCGTAGACTACTCCCTTAAGGATATTATTGCTTTCTGAGGCTATTATTCCCCATACAACAAATATTATACAAGAAATTATGAACGGAATATTAACAAATGATGAATAAAATGTAAAAACAATCATTTTTTATATAAAAATAAATTGAATGAAAGTTTGTGAATTTGTACAAAAAGACAATATTGACAAGTTTTGTATGGAGTGATACAATATAATCTGTAAAATATTTTGTTAATTTGGTGGAAAATATGAAGATTATGCTGAAATATCTGAAGCCGTTTTATCGGCGTATGTCGGTAGGGGTTTCCATAAAAATCATAGGAACACTCGTAGAGCTTTTGCTTCCTTACATACTTTCGCACATTCTTGAAAATGTGGTGGAGCGTGAGGATGTACGCCAGATAATATTTTGGGGCTTGCTGATGGTACTGTGCGCTGCCGTGGCTTGCGTTTGTAATATTATTGCGAACAGAATGGCTGCAAAAGTATCGCGCAATTTTTCCGAAAAGGTGCGGCACGACCTTTTTTCGCGCACACTATCGCTTTCTTCCGCACAGGTTGATAAATTTACGGTTCCGTCGCTTGAATCCCGCATAACTACGGATACGTACAACGTGCACAATTTTGTGAGTATGATGCAGCGTATGGGCGTGCGTGCGCCGATATTGCTGGTGGGCGGTATTGCCATAACGCTAGTTATGGATGCATATCTTGCGCTTGCAATGATAGCTATATTGCCGTTTATTTTCGTTACGGTATACTTTATTTCGCGAAAAGGCGTACCGCTATATACAAAAGTTCAGGAATCTGTAGATAAAATGGTGCGTGTGGTACGCGAGGATACGCAAGGAATACGTGTTATAAAGGCTCTTTCCAAAACCGAATATGAGCATAAGAGGTACGATGCGGTTAACCGTGGGCTTTCCCACGACGAGCAAAAGGCAGGCATTATAATGGGAAGCGTGAACCCCATAATGACGTTGCTTATGAATATGGGTATAGTTGTCGTGGTATCTCTTGCCGCTTATCGCGTGGCAGGGCATCGTTCTTCGCCCGAAACGGTTATTGCGTTTATGCAGTATTTTACGCAGATCTCTATGGCTATGATGACGGTTACGCGAATTTTCACAATGTATACCAAAAGTGCGGCATCTGCAAGGAGAATTGCGGAGGTTATAGAAGCCCCTGAGGATTTGACATTAAAAAGCGAAAGCGAATACCCCACAAAGCCAAGCGTTGCACATATAGAATTTGAAAACGTGTCTTTTTCCTATAAAGGAAGAGAAAACGACCTTGAAAATTTAAGCTTTTCGCTTGCTCGCGGCGGCAGCCTCGGTATAATAGGTGCTACGGGTAGCGGCAAGACCACGCTTGTCCGCTTGCTTATGCGCTTCTACGACGTTAGCGACGGCTGTGTGCGCATAAACGGGCGCGATGTGCGTACTATTCCCAAAGAGGAGCTTTACCCTATGTTTGGCGTGGCGCTCCAGCATGATTTCCTCTATGCCGATACTGTGGAGGAAAATATAAAGCTCGGCAGAGATATTTCACACGAAGATGTTGTTCGTGCGGCGAAAATTGCACAGGCAGACGATTTTATCTCTGCTTTCCTGGAAGGATATGGGCATATGCTCGCACAGAAGGCGGCAAATATTTCGGGTGGGCAGAAGCAGCGTCTGCTTATAGCACGCGCTATAGCAGCTTGCCCCGAGATATTGGTGCTTGACGACAGCTCCTCTGCGCTCGACTACAAAACAGATGCCAACCTTCGTGCGGCATTGCGCGAAAATTTGGCAGGGACGATGGTTATTACTGTGGCACAGCGTGTAAGCTCTGTTAAAGACAGCGACCTCATTCTCGTGATCGACGAGGGCAAGGTCATAGGCGCAGGCAAGCATGATGAACTGCTTATTTCTTGCCCCGAATACCGTGAAATAAGCGAAAGCCAGATGGGAGGTGCATTCGTTGAATAGAGGCGGATTTGGCAGGGGAGGCTTAAATAACCCCAACAACAGCGCGGAAAACGCAAAGCTTGACGGCAAAACAACGCGAAGCATCATTTTGCGTTTGTTCGGCTATATAATGAAATATTGGTATCTTTTCCTTATAGCCATAATATTTGCGTTTGTTTCAAACTATCTTTCGCTTATGGGCCCCGAATATTCGGGCAACGCCATAGACGCTATTGCAAACGAAAACGGCGTGGATTTTGCAGCTGTATGGTCAAATGTTAAAATGATGATAATTTGCTATGCGCTTTCCGCGGTTATGTCCTATATGCTGGCGATAATTATGATAAAAATAAGCCAGAGTATTGTTCGCACTATGCGCAAACAGCTTTTTGAAAAGCTTACTTCGCTCCCCGTGGGATTTTTCGATACAACGGCGACCGGCGATATTATAAGCCGCATTTCCTACGATATAGATACCGTGAACGCTTCGCTTTCACACGACCTTATTCAAGTTATGACGAGTATTTACACCGTGCTCGGTTCTCTCATATTTATGTGGCGTATTTCAAAGCCGATGATTTTGGTTTTTGTAGTGACTGTGCCGATATCTATTGTTTTCACTCGCTACCGTTCCAAAAAGGTGCGTCCGTTGTTCAAGGCCCGTTCACGCAAGCTTGGTGAACTCAACGGTTACGCCGAGGAGATGCTTTCGGGCTGCCGCACGATAAAGGCTTATAACAGGGAATCGGAAATAGGCTCGCGCTTTGACGCGCGCAACAAAGACGCCATGGATGCTTTCTATAACGCGGAATATTACGGTGCAACGCTCGGTCCTTCCGTAAACTTTATAAACAACCTTTCTATTTCGCTCGTGATGATATTCGGCGGCATACTTTATATGTATTCGCAGAGCGGCGCGGTTGCGGCGGCTTCCGTTTTTTTCATAACGCTCGGCGGTGTGGCGAAATTTGTGCAGTATTCGCGCAAGTTTGCGGGCCCGATAAATGAGTTTGCCAATATTTTGCACGAGTTCCAATCTGCTTTCTCCGCGGCAGAGCGCGTTTTCCGCGTGCTGGATGAATCGCCCGAAAAGGCGGATAAGCCGAGCGCAAAACGGCTCGAAGCGGTTCGAGGCGACGTGGATTTTGAAAACGTTACGTTTGGATATGTGCCCGAAAAGACTATTTTGCGAGATATTTCCGTTCACGCAGAGCCCGGGCAGACAATAGCGATCGTCGGCCCGACCGGCGCGGGAAAAACGACCATTATAAATTTGCTTATGCGTTTTTACGATGTGAATAAAGGAACTATTCGAGTTGACGGCGACGATATGTACGATATAACGCGAGCCTCTCTTCGCCACGCATACACGATGGTTTTGCAGGATACTTGGCTTTTCCACGGCACAATATATGAAAATATAGTATACGGAAAAGAAAATGCCACGCGCGAAGAAGTGGTACGTGCGGCAAAGGCGGCGAAAATTCATAATTATATTATGAAGCTGCCGGAGGGCTATGATACTGTGCTTTCGGATGAGGGCGTGAACATTTCAAAAGGTCAGCGCCAGCTAATAACCATAGCGCGTGCGATGCTTTCCGATTCACCTATGCTTATTTTAGACGAAGCTACCTCCAACGTAGACTCTCGCACGGAGATAAAAATCCAAGAGGCTATGAGCGAACTTATGCGCGGCAGAACATGCTTTGTTATTGCGCACAGGCTTTCGACGATACAAAATGCGGATAAAATTCTTGTTATCCGCGATGGCAAAATAAGCGAGCAGGGCAACCACGAGGAGCTTCTTCGCCTCGGCGGCTTCTACAGCACCCTGTATAATTCTCAGTTTAATTGATATAACTATTCAGATTTGCCCGTTTTATTTGCGTGAAACGGGCGAATTTTGTATGTTTTTTTGCTTGATTGCAAAAAAGTATTGTGGTATACTAATAATATAAAGACAATAAAATAAAGGTTTTTTTGGAGGCTGTTTTTATGAAAGAAGTTTTAAAAAAGTATGCTAAACGCTACTTTATCGACGCTATGGGCGCAATGGCGCTTGGCTTGTTTGCTTCGCTGCTTATAGGCACAATATTCAAAGCGCTCGGTATGATACCCGGTCTTTCCGTTCTCGCACAGATAGGGGCAGGGGCGCAAGCGGTTGCGGGGCCTGCTATGGCGGTTGCAATAGCGGTTTCGCTTAAATCTTCCAATCTGGTTACATATACCTGCGCAGGCGTAGGATACCTTGCCAATTCCCTTGGCGGAGCAGGAGGCCCCTTGGCGGTTCTTGTCATTGCCATTATTGCATCTGAGGTTGGCATGATGGTTTCCAAAAAGACAAAGATAGATATTCTCGTAACACCTTTTGTTACGCTACTTACGGGCGGCTTGCTTAGCGTATGGTGCGCGCCTTATATCGGCAAAGCGGTAGGGGTAATTAGCTCGCTTATCGCCTTTGCTATGACACAGCAGCCGTTTGTTATGGGTGTCATCGTTTCTGTTATAATGGGAATTGCTCTCACTCTTCCCATTAGCTCCGCGGCGATATGCGCTTCCTTGGGTCTTTCTGCACTTTCCCCTGTGGCACTTGCCACGCCCGAGCTTGCATACGGACTCGGTATGGCCGGCGGCGCCGCTGTTGCGGGCTGCTGCGCACAGATGGTGGGCTTTGCCGTAATGAGCTTTAAAGAAAATAAATGGAGTGGTCTTGTTTCTCAGGGTATAGGCACAAGTATGATCCAGATGCCCAATATAATCAAAAACCCTCGTATTTGGATTCCCGTAACGCTCGCAAGTGCTATAACAGGACCCCTCGCAACCTGCGTTTTTGAACTTCAGATGTATGGCGAAGCTATAAACTCCGGCATGGGAACCTGCGGCTTGCTCGGACCTATTGGTATAATAATAGGTTGGTTCAGCGGATCTTACCCGAATGCAGTGGGCGCTTGGGATTGGATAGGGCTTGTTCTTGTTTGCTTCCTGCTTCCTGCCGTGCTTTCGCTTTTGTTCAGCGAGCTTATGTATAAGCTCAAATGGATAAAACCCGGCGACCTTACACTTCCCGAATAACGTGAAGAGAGGAGAATATGAAAATTCTCCTCTCTATTTTTCTATTGCAATTACTGTTTTTTTATGATAAAATAAGACTGAATTTACAGAATCAGGAGCTAATATGAAGAAATTTGAAGGTGTACTCATTTGCACAGACCTCGACGGCACGCTTTTGAAGAACGACAAGAGCATTTCGCGCGAAAACAGCGAGGCTATAGAATATTTTAAGGCAGAGGGCGGCAAATTTACGTTTGTAACAGGGCGTATGCCGTATTTTTCCGAGGCGGCGCGTGATATGGTGAAGCCTAATGCGCCCATAGGATGTATAAACGGCGGCGGTATATACGATTTTGAGGAAGGCAAATACGTTTGCGCAGAGATTTTGCCGCGCGAGGCGCTCGATCTTGTGGAATATGCTTTGGCAAACATAAAGGGAATGGGTGTTTCTGTGTATACCTTTGAAAGGATATATTTCAGCGCAGAAAATTCCGCTATGGAAGAATTTCGAAAGGCAACGGGTGTAGCCAACGCAGTTATGCCTTATAGAGATATTACTTTGCCGATAGCAAAGATAGTTTTCGGCGACGAAAACCTAAAAAGCAAGGAAAAGCTTGCGACGATTTTGAACGAACACCCTATGGCGAAAGATTTTGATTTTGTAAGCTCGGAACGAACGCTTTATGAAATTTTGCCGAAAGGTGTAAACAAGGGGGCTGTGTTGCCAAAGCTTTCCGCATATCTCGGTATAGACAGTAGCAGAACCATTGCAATAGGCGACTATAACAATGATATTCCTATGCTGAAAGCAGCGGCACTCGGTATAGCCGTGGCGAATGCTTGCCCGGAGGCAAAGGCGGCGGCAGATTACGTTACTGTGAGCAACGAAGAACACGCTATTGCGCGCATTATCTCGGGCTTAGAGAACGGAGAGATAAAATTTTCTTGACATCATATATAATATATGGTAAAATATTCATGTAAACGGGGAAAGACACCCATAATAAAAAACTTTGTTTGCACCTTAAAAATCTATATACAAGGGGGCGAAACCCATAGAAAAAAACATTATTGTTGTAGACGAGCAAGGAAACGAATATGAAGCGACCTACCCCAAAAGGGCAAAAGGTCTTGTTAAAAACGGCAGGGCACGCTTCGTTAGTGAAAATAAAATATGCCTTGCGTGCCCTCCCGATAAATTGGAGGAAAATAAAATGACAGATAACATAGAAACCATAAATGAAGAAGCTGAAATAACAAAGGCAAAAGAATTTCAGGCAAACGGTTCGCTCACGGTAGAATATATTTTGAGCAGAATAGAAAAAATATCGGAAGATACAGAATATCTTAAAAAGGCTATTGCGGCAGTTGATAGTATGCAGATGCCCGAAGGTGTTGTAGATATGTCAGGCTCGCAAAAAGCAAAAGGTCTTGCTGATATGGTGAGTTGCAGAGAAGCGACAAACCAAAAGCTTATAGAATTTTACAGAGAAATATACAATGATATAAAGCCGTCTAAAGTTTCATCGAAAGATAGATTGAGTATTGTCACATTAGCATTCGACGCGCTTGGTGAAACCGAAGATAGCGATTCTATCAATGCTATTCAACAGCTTGCCGAAAAACTTTTAATAGAATAACATACAAAAAAGCCGTCGAAAGACGGCTTTTTAAATAAAGGAGAAACATATGAAAAAAGAAACTACGGTAAGGCTCACCAAAAACCCCGAGTATTATCTTTATACAAGAAATATGTTCAATTATATTGTTATGCTGGAAGATACGGGCAGACTGAATGAACTGCCGAAAAATCTTTTTGTGTATTACGTTGTTTCGCTTTTTGCCGATGAAGTAAATAACGGTGGTGTAGAACAATATATTACTAACTCAAGCAAAAATACATACCCTTTTTTGCGTACTTGCGCCGAAAACCTTGCGCATAACACTATAACGCCATATCTTTATGAACTTTGCGATTATATAGACAGTTTTCCGCCCGATACGGAAAGCGAAGAATTTTTCGTGGGCTTGGAGCCTTTCAGCGATAGATTTTTTGAAATAGAGAAAAAGCACGATTTTTGCAAAATTGCACTTAAGTATTACAAAGAAAATTTCGAAGTGGATAGAGTAACAATTCCTATTATAAAAGAAAAAGAAAGCGACACTTGCGGATATTTCACCGTTACAAAAGAAGCAAGATGCAAAGATGCCGAGGTTGCGGCAAAAGCTTTCTTGGATATATTGGGCAGCTTTAAAAATCATCTTTGGTCTATCGAACTTTGGGTTTTTGGCGACACCTTTAGTGTTATAGCAAGTGCTTACAATGAAATTATAGATTTGAAAAAAATTATTGCGGAATGGGGAAAAGGTGGTGATTTGCATACAGCACAATGTATGATTTGTGATTTTGCCAAAGAGGTAAGATTTTCTACTTACCCCGTGGAGGGAGAGGATATTTATCACAATTATGTCCAAATAGCTCCCGATGGGTATGAGAAGAATGAATATATGATTAAATATTATAGCCTCAAGGTCACTGGTGCTACAAACATCAATCCCGGAGAAAATGAATTTAGACTTTTCGGAATATCACGCACTAAGAAGCCGGAGGCTTACGATAAGATTAAAAATTATTTAGAAAATAATTATAGAAATTATTCCAATATTGAAAGGGTTTTTGAAACTATCGCTTGGGAATATCCGAAGAAAAATACCGAAGAATAACACAAAAAGCCATCGCAAGACGGCTTTTTTGAAATAATAAAAAAATTAAAAATAAATGTAACCTAATTAATAATTGCCACACTATATGGATGAAAGGAGGGGGGGAGATGCAAAAAACGAATGAAATGTGCGATAAGCTCATAAAGGATTTTACCGAAAATTATATGGAAAAGCTGTTTTACTTTTGCTTAAAGAAAACAGGAAAAAACAGCGAAGCGGATGATCTTACACAAGATATTGCTTTGCAAATAATTACAGCTTTGAAAAAGGGAACTGTGCCCACCCAATTTTCGGCTTGGATATGGCAAATTGCGCGCAACAGATATAGTGTATGGGCAAAGGCAAAGCATAATCGCGGCGAGTTGGTAACCGGTTTCGATATCGGCGATTATGAAATAGAAAGCGAAGAAAAAAATGCGCTAGAGAAAATGATACATACGGAAGAAATGGCTCTTTTGCGGCGCGAGCTTGCTTTTGCTAAAAGCGAGTACCGAAATATCATAGTTGCCTATTATATCGAAAATAAAAGTGTTCGTAATATTGCTCTTTCTCTTTCGCTTTCGGAAACTGCGGTAAAGCAAAGGCTTTTCCGCGCCAGACAAATTTTGAAAGAGGGTATGGATATGGCAAGAGAATTTGGTAAACTAAGTTACAGACCGGAGAATATCGATTTTATTATGAACGGATGCAGCAGCAGAAGCGGAGAACCCGAAATTTATATTTCGCGCGCACTCTGTAAAAACATAATGCTCGCATCTTACAGAACTCCCGCAACAGCAGAGGAGTTGGCTGTAGAAGTCGGTGTGGCGCTCCCGTATATAGAAGAAGAGCTTAAAGCACTTACGGAAGCCACGCTTATGAAAAAGAACGGAAATAAATATGAAACTAATTTCTTTATAGTAAGTGCGGAGGCACAGGAAAAGATATACGCGCACTTAAAAGATATAACGCCGGAGCTTACAAAGGCGATTATTGAAGCTATGGAATATGATATTGAGTGGCGAAATACAAATTGCCCTAAGTGGCACGACGGTTTTCAGCCGTTTGAGGATATGAAATGGGCGCTTCTTATGGAAGAAACGGACAAGGTTTGTTTCGCCACGTTAAAACCTTTTAACAAAAACGCAGACGATGTGCCGAATATCGGAAGCTGGGGGCATACTATTCGTCCGAATGGGGGCGAATGGGATGTTTTGGGTATGGAGATATACAACGGAGAAAAGCCAAAATATGTAGGATTAAGCGGTTGTGTTTCAAGCCCGGATGTTAAGGATCTGCCGGAAATTTGGTTCAGGCAATTCCATTTTAAATGCTTTGGTCTTGAAAAACGCACATATGAACTGCTTGCTTATACAGATGGTCGTGGATTACTTTCTGTGGCAGACGGAAATAGCGAAGAAGTGAACGAAAGCGTTCTAAATCGCCTTGAAAACTGCGGATATATCAAAAAGACAGATGTCGGTTACGTTCCCGCAATTATGGTTATGCGAAAAGAAAAAATGCATGCTATGCCAAAGGATGTATGGGAGAAATACAAGAAACTGCGTGCGAAAGCCTGCGATATTGCCACAAAGCACTATCTTTTCTGCCGCGAGCTTATCTATAGGGAAATCCCCGATTTTTTGAAAGACGATGAATTTCAAATAGAGCACGCTTGTGTAAATATTTTTGCAATACGCGGTGCCGTTTTAGAGGAAGCGGTAAGGCAGAATTATCTTTCTTTCGATAAAGACAACGACAAGCAAACATTGGGAGCATATTTGCTTATATAAGTGTATAATAATACCCCGAAAGCGTTTTTGTATATCGCTTTCGGGGTAAACTATTCAAATTCTTTTATTATAAGGGCAAACGCTCATACATATACCGCATACGGCGCCCCTGCCGATGTGCTTGTACGTTTTCATATGCTCGGAACATTTTTTTGCATCGAAAATTTCTTTGCGTGCGTGCCCGGGTATGTATTCCTCGCCTGTTATGGCGTGTGCCGGGCAAGCGTCGCGGCAGAGCGTGCAGGTGCCGCATTTGGAGTAGTGTACTTCACCCGAAGGTTCGAGAGGCATATCCGTGAGCACGGTGGCAAGGCGCACGAAGGAGCCGCATTCCTCGGTTATCAGCACTCCGCTTTTGCCTATAAAGCCAAGCCCGGATTTCACAGCTCCCGTTTTGTGCGGAAACACGCCTTTATACTCTTCTTTTTCATCGGGCGTGCTTTGCGATGCGGCTATGGGCAGGGCAAGGTAGCCTTGTTTTTCTATAAAAGATATGGCATCGAGCGCGAGCAGGTCGAGTTTGGTATTTGTCATTCTGTAGTGCTGAAAATATATCATTGTGGGTGCGCCTTGTATCGTGTCGGTAACAGCTTTTGCGAGCTTGCGCACGATCGTAATGGCGTAGGGGTATATTTTAAGCTCCTCCGGCAGCTCATCGCGCACACAGGAAAAGCCCACAAGGTCTGCGCCTGCCCCCATAAGCAGGGCGCGAAGTTCGTTTTCGTACATAGATTACCTCTAAAAAGTGTTTTCTTTAATTTTACCGTAAAACCGCATTTTTTGCAATATTTTCTCATATATTATTACGAACGATTTTTTACGGAGGCATTTATGGGCAGAGAAACCTTCACTTCGCTGCGAGATAAGGACGTTATAAATATTTGCGACGGAAAAAGGCTTGGCTTTGTGAACGATGTGGAAATAGACGTTTGCGACGGCAGGATTTGCGCTATAGTGGTGCTTTTCGATTGCCGTTTGTGCGGATTTGGCAAGTGCGAAGAGCTTGTTATTCCTTGGGAAAAGATAAAATGCTTTGGAAAAGACGCCGTCTTGGTTAACGTAAGTGCGGAGATTTACGCAAAAATAGGCTTTGACGAAAAAAATTTCAAAAAACAAAAAAATATTTAAAAATTACAAAAAAACTATTGCATTTTTGTTTAAGTTGTGATATTATATATGGGACTGTGGTGGGCTTATATCCACAGAATAAAATATTATAAAAATCCACACACGGGAAAAACGCATCGGTGCCGCTTTTTGCGGTCTTGCGCCTGACTTTTTTCGCGTGGCGGAAAAAACCAAAAAGGAGAAAACAAAATGTCAGTAATCACAATCAAACAGTTGCTCGAAGCTGGTGTACACTTCGGTCACCACACAAGAAGATGGAACCCTAAGATGGCTGAATACATCTTCACAGAAAGAAACGGTATCTACATCATCGACCTTCAGAAAACAGTTGGCAAAGTAGACGAAGCTTATATGTTCGTTCGCGAACTCGCTGCAAACGGCGGCAAGCTCCTCTTCGTAGGTACAAAGAAACAGGCTGCAGACGCAGTTAAAGAAGAAGCAGAACGTTGCGGTATGTACTATGTAAACGTACGTTGGCTCGGCGGTATGCTCACAAACTACAAAACGATCAAAAACAGCATCAACCGTCTTGAAGCTCTCGAAGCTATGAAAGAAAACGGCACATTCGCTCTTCTTCCCAAGAAAGAAGTTGCTGTTCTCGAAAAAGAAATGGCAGACCTCCAGAAGAACCTCGGCGGTATCAAAGAAATGCCCGGTCTTCCCGACGCTATTTTCATAGTTGACCCCAAGAAAGAACACAACGCTGTTCTCGAAGCTAAGAAGCTCGGTATTCCCGTTGTTGCTATCGTAGATACAAACTGCGACCCCGACGATGCAGACTACATCATCCCCGGCAACGATGACGCTATCCGCGCTATCAAACTTATCTCTTCCGTACTCGCAGACGCTGTTATCGAAGGCAACCAGGGCGAACAGAACGCTGCTGCTGAAGAAAGCAACGTAGTTGTTGAAGCAACAAGCGATATCGAAGCTGCTAAAACAGACGCTGAATAATTTCGATATATTAAAAGTTTATATAGATTTTAATAATCAGGAGGAAACTTAAAATGGCTAATATCAATGCAAAAATGGTTGGCGACCTCAAAAAACAGACAGGCGCAGGCCTTATGGACTGCAAAAAAGCGCTCGTTGAAGCAGACGGCGATGTTGAAAAAGCAGTAAAAATCCTTCGCGAAAAAGGTCTTGCAGCAGCTGCTAAAAAAGCAGACAGAATTGCTGCAGACGGTATCGTTGACATCCTCAAAGACGGCAACGTTACAGCAATGGTAGAAGTTAACACAGAAACAGACTTCGTTGCTAAAAACGCTACATTCAAAGAATTCGTTAAAGGTCTTCTCCGCACGATCGTTGCAAACAGACCCGCTGATATCGATGCACTCAACGCTTGCAACTTCGACGGCACAGACTTCACAGTTGAAGCAACAGTTAAAGACAAAATCTTCACAATCGGTGAAAAGATCTCCGTTCGTCGTTTCACAGTTGTTGAAGGCACAACAAGCACATATATCCACGGCACAGGCGTAACAGGCGTTATCGTTAAATTTGTTGCTGACGATGTTTGCGTAAACAACGCTGGTTTCGAAGAATTCGCAAAGAATATCGCACTCCAGATCGCTGCTTACCCCACACCTTACCTCAACAGAGATTCCGTTCCTGCAAGCGTTGTTGAAAATGAAAAATCCATCATCGCTACACAGATGAGCAACGACCCCAAAATGGCTAACAAACCCGCAAAGGTTCTCGATGGCATCATCATGGGCAAACTCGGCAAATTCTACGAAGAAAACTGCCTCCTCGACAAAGAATACGTTAAGGACGACAGCTTGAAAGTTAAACAGTACGTTGCAGCTTGCGCTAAAGAATTTGGCGGCAAAATCGAAGTTGTTGGCTTCGAAAGATTCGAAAAAGGTGAAGGCATCGAAAAGAGAGCAGACAACCTCGACGAAGAAGTTGCAAAAATGCTTGGCAAATAATTGCTGAATAATGTTTTTAAGAGAGTGCGAAAGCACTCTCTTTCAATATTTATATTTGAGGAATTGGTCTATGGCGAAAAAAGTTTTGGAATATATTGCGAAAATTTTTGTCTATTTTTTGCTTGGGGCATTAGTAGCGCCGTTTGTGAGCATAGGAGACCCTATTTCTGCTTATTCTGATCCCGAACATTGGCTTGTATGCTTTATAATAGCATTGATTGTTGCGACTATCGAATTTTTGATTCGATTGAAAAAACAGTGATATATCAGTATACTACGGCAGTAAAATCAAAATTTAATATGGATTTAAGAGAGTGCGAAAGCGCTCTTTTTTTTCTTGCAATTTATTCCCGGGTATGATAAAATAAATACATCAATACTTGTGAGGAGTTGTATATGGGTGCTTGGTCTGTAAGCGTGACGGGAAATGATACGGCGCAAGATTTGAGAAGTGAATATCAGGCGGCGTTTTTCTATAATGATGTGGAAACGGCGCTTGAAAAAATAGAAAGATACGTTCGTGCGGAAATGTGCGACGAAAGCGACGAAGAAGAATGGTGCAACTACATATATTCGCTCGCAGATTTTATGTGGAAAAAGGGAATACTTACGGATGGCGTGCGCGATAGAGCAATCGCTATGATAGACAGCGGATTTGGGCTTGATATATGGGCGGACGAGGGCGAAAAAATGCTGGCAAAGCGCAAAAAAGCGCTTGAGGAGTTCAAGGATAAGTTGCTTTCGCCGCAACCTGAAAAGAAGAAAATAAAAGTAGATTTATATCTAAATCCGATTTTCGAAACGGGCGATATTATAGCTCTTCAATTACAAACCAAAGATAAATATTATGTTTCCGATGAATGTGCCGTAAGCGAAGAAGAATTTCGTGCAATGGACGGAAAATACGTGGCTATGCGTAAGGTTTATGACAAAGTTTCTTATACTTCGCGCATAGAGCCGAGCGTAAAGGATATTTGGGCGGTATTCCAGTTATACGGCAAGATTTTCGATGAAGTGCCCACCATGAAAGAGCTGAAGCACGTGAAATGGGCAAGGGGAAAAGGATATAAGAAGGGTGAAAAATCATCTTATTTTGTCGAACCCAACACGCTGGACGGGGCTTTTATTTGTGCTAGCAGTATGGTCTATTTCAGGCGCCACAAATATCGGGTTATAGGCAATCTTACAGATAAAGATTGCACGGAGAAAAATACAGTACATAAAATGATTATCTTTATGAACAAACCGTGGGGAAATGAGGATACCGATTTTATTAACGCAATATTGGGATAAAGCAAATCTTAAAAAATTTTCTGTTTGCCGGGTTGAAATATTTTAGTATATATGGTAATATAATTTTATAGGCATATAAACTAATAAAAATATTAAGGAGAAATTGCAGTGATTGAATATTTAAAAGCGATACTCTTCGGCATTGTGGAGGGTATTACGGAATGGTTGCCCATAAGCAGCACAGGGCATATGATTTTGCTCGATGAGCTTGTAGAGCTTAAAGTATCGGAAGATTTCTATGGGATGTTCCAGGTTGTAATACAGCTTGGCGCGATTATGGCGGTAGTATTACTGTTTTGGAACAAAATTTTTCCGCTTGGTAAAAAAGAAAAAGGCATATACATAAAGAAAGACATTATGTCACTTTGGGGCAAAATCCTCGTGGCTTGCGTTCCTGCGGCTGTTGTTGGCTTGCTCTTCGACGAATATTTTGAAGCGCTTTTCTATAATCCCACATCTGTTGCCATAGCGCTGATTGTTTTCGGTGTTGCGTTTATTGTAATCGAAACGGTGAACAAAGGCAAAAATGCAAAAGTGAGTTCTATGGATGAGCTGACATACAAGCTCGCGCTTATAATAGGTCTTTTCCAGCTCATAGCGGCGGTTTTCCCCGGTACGTCCCGTTCCGGCGCAACAATCGTAGGTGCGCTCCTTATCGGTGTTTCTCGCGTTGTGGCGGCTGAATTTACCTTCTATCTCGCTATTCCCGTTATGTTCGGCGCGAGCCTCCTCAAAATCGTGAAATTTGGTTTCGATTTTACAGGCACGGAACTTGCAATCCTTGCAATCGGTATGATTACGGCTTTCGCGGTTTCCTTGTTCGTAATAAAATTTCTTATGGGATATATCAAAAAGCACGATTTCAAGGTGTTCGGTTGGTACAGAATCGTGCTCGGTATAGTGGTGCTTGTATATTTGCACTTGCGGCATAAAAACAGATCAGTAAATGAAAATTGGCAGAGAAGTTGTTTTCTCTGCCAATTTGTGATATAACGAAACGATCTAAAATTTGAAGGAGTCTATTTATGATTATTGATTCTTATGACATAGAAACAGAGCCGATTCTGACACTCAAGGATTTTTATGGCGAGCAAAAGCATATCCTGGATTTCTGTTTGATTATTTTTTCAAAAGAGATACATACTTATCTGATCAATAATTTTGAATGTGAAGAAATAGGAAGTATAGGCGCGTGTAACGGAAACACGGCTATCTATAAGATGAATTATAAAGGAGTTGATATAGCTTTTTATCTCTCGGGTATAGGTTCTGCCGTGGCTTCCTCTATGTGTTGCGAAGCGAATTGGCTGACCGGAGCTACAAAGTTTATTATGTTTGGATCCTGCGGCAGCTTAAATAAAGAAACAACCAAAGGGAAGTTTATAATTCCCACAGAAAGCTATCGCGGAGAAGGATGCTCTTATTATTACGCGAAGCCGTCAGATTACATTTCTATAAAAAACAGCAAAAAACTTTCAGATATATTTGAAAGCTTGGGGATTCCGTATGTATGCGGACGGGTTTGGACTACAGATTCTATGCTAAGGGAAACTACAGGACTTATAGCAAAAAGAAAAACGGAATGGTGTATTGCTGTGGAAATGGAGTTGGCAGGTGTGCAGGCTGTGTGTGACTTTTATAATTTAGAGTTATATGATTTTTTGGAATCAGGCGATGTATTGGAAGCAAGCGGATATGAAATAGAAGGCTTGCATAACGCAAACCACGGTTTAGGAAAATTATATATCGCTTTGGAAACGGCGATATATATTGCTTTGAACTTATAAACGCAAACCCCTCAACAGAGCTGTTATATCTGTTGAGGGGTTGATATAGTTATGAGAATCTTTCTTTTGTTTTAAAGTTTTTTACAACTTTGACGGTGTAAATAACTGCAAGTATGATTATTTCCGCAATATAGGCAAGCACGAAGCACTGTGAAATATCCTCTGCCCAGCCGCGCGCATCTGCCGTATCATACCAAGAATAGGTTATAGCATGAAAATCGGGAATATTATAGGTTTCTTTTTCGGTGTTGTTGTAACTTGTTTTTTCTCCGTCTATATATATTTCCCTGTAAATTGTGCCGTTTTTGCCGCCGGACACATCATCTGCCGTTGTGCCGTTTACATTAAAATCTGTTACAAAACGATTGCGCCATTCGAATTTTATTTGTGTGGAGCCGTTTTCCGTGTGTATCCATACGGCGTATATCGGGTAGCGAACATTGTCGTTTTCTAGAGTTTCACCGTTTCCAGCGAGATTGGATTGCATATAGTCTACGAAATTGTTTGGGTCTTCCCATTCCGTGCCTTTTGCGCGCAGGAAAAATTCATAGTTAAACACGTTTAGAGCTATGATATGCAATGCTATTGTGACAGCTATGATCGGCAGAAAAACCTTTGCAAGCTTGGGTAGCGGGGAAATAAAGCAAGCTCTTCTGCGGCGTATTTTGGGTTCTATAGCGTAAAGCCCGTTTTTTTCTGCATAGTGGTCGAAAATCGTATTTGCAACCAAGCAGATAAATCCTGCAATAGCAGAGAAAAAGATTCCTTCCAAAAACCAAGATTCAAAATCTATGCGGAAATTGAGAAGCGAGGTTTGTGCCGCCGCAATAGCCAGAGGAAGTGTAGCAGCGAAAAGACAAACTGCAAGAAAAACGATAGCTTCGGTTTTCTTTATAATATATTTTCTCGTTTCGGCAAGGTGTATGCCTTCAAATTCCTCGGTATCCAGCCCCGAGAAGGCGAGAACGGCAAATATTATTTCCAATACAATGGCTGTTATGAAGAATATGCAGCCTATGTAGAAAGCAAGCTCGCATTTAAAGAACGCGAAATTGCAGAGCATAGCGGCAAGCAAGCCTACAATAGCTATCAGCGCGCATATGAGCGTTTTTGTTAGAAATTTGGTTCGCACGGTCTTCAGCATGGTTTTTATTTGGCGTTCGCTCTTTTCGTTTTGCTTTTCCTGTAGAGGCGCGTTTTCTGCTATGCGCTCGCCACGCAGAAGCTCGTCGGAGGTTACACCGAATATTTCTGCTATGACAGGAATTAAATAAAGGTCGGGCGCGGTTTCGTCGCGCTCCCAACGGCTTACGGCTTTGTCGGAAACACCGAGCTTATCTGCAAGCTCGCGCTGCGTCAGTCCACTTGCTTTTCGCAAAATGGCAATAAAACTGCCTATAGATTTTCGTTCCATAAGAAACTCCTTTCTGCTTTCGTGTGTGAAAGCAACGCAAAGAATTTTTGTTATTTTTGTGTGCTCGGAGGCATGTTCCGCGTTCTTTGCGTCTTCATTCTACAATATCGAGAGCGAGAAAACCACCCACAGGACCGAAAATCACTCTCGAAAACCGAGAATTTTGCCATTTTGGCGCACGCAAGCGTACAAATTTATTTCCCAAGCGGGGATATACGGCGTTTTTTCTATAAAAAGAGCGTGCTCGGGTAAAAGCTCGTGTATTAGAAGCGGAAGCTCGAAAATATCTTCGCTACGGTGGTAAAGTGAAACGCAAAGCTCTGAAAGATTATTTAAAATAGCGTTTTTTGTGCCTGCTATGGCTTCACGCTCCGCACCCTCCACGTCGAATTTCACGAGCAAGGCTTTGCCTTGAAAGCTCATATAGCTATCGGGTGTGGCTGTGGCTATCTCTTTTATTTTTGCTCCGGAAAGCGTTTTGCCGTTTTGCGCGGCGACACCTGCGAGCGTGGAATTCCTGCCGCTTCCGTCGCTAAAGATTGCCGTGCCGCTTTCATTCCAAGCGCAGGCGTTTACAAGCGTAAGCTCTGCGGCACATTCAGCTGTGTTTTTTTCGAGCTTTGCAAAAGTTTTGGGCGAAGGCTCGAAGGCGATGACTTTCTTTATCTCGGGGTAGAGAGCAAGCGCTTCTGCCACGGTGTCGCCCGTATATGCGCCGAGGTCACAATATACCTCGTATCCGCCGGAAAGCACGGGGCTGAAAAGTCCTCCGATACGGTCTGTTTTTTCAAAATGTGTTATTTTGCCGTCGAGTTTATAGCGGATGAGCTCATCGTAAACCTCGCGCGAGCGTTCGTCTGCCAAAAGCTCGCGTGCGCGAAGAATTTTTTCTTCATTATTATAAAAGAACTCCGCATCGAAAAGGTTTTCTCCCGCTACGGGAACATCCGGTGCATAAAGATTATACTTTGCGGCAATTCCTTTTATTCTTTCCATTACCTCGGGAAGTGATGAGCCGAAGGAAACGAGTATATTAAAATCTTCGTATTTTTCCGCAACCTCGGAAAGACGAAGCACTTTTTTACCGTGGAAAAACTGCCCGCGCACAAAATCGTCCGAGGCGAAAACATCTGCGTGCTCCATACCCTTACTGTTCAGCACGGATATAATTTTGTCTGCACCGTTTCCCATACCATAGAGGATTATGGGCTTGCCTTGCTCGCGAAGCTCTGCCCATAGCTCTTTTGTACCGTATATTTCTGTTGACATATATAAAAACTCCTGTTTGAATTGTAAAAATCTGTTATACAAGAATATTATACTTATAATTTCGCCAAAAGTAAATAAAAATTATTGCATTTTTTTGTCGTTTGTGGTATTATTATAGTAGGATAATGTATATTTTTCTCATTGGAGGGATATTTAGATGGTTGAAAATGAAAAAGTTTTTAGAGATGCTTTCCGAGGTTATAACAAGGATGATGTAAATACATACCTTGCTTCCGTAGCCGAGAGTACAAAAAACTCCATAGAAGAGGCGCAAGCGCGCACAGCGGAGGTTGAAGCCGAGCTTGAAAACACAAAAAACGAGCTTGCAAATGCATCTGAAAAAGCGGAACAATTTGAGAAAGAGGCGAAAGAAACTTCGAAAAATCTTTCCGATTGCAAAGAATCGCTTGAAAAAGCGGAAAAAGAGCTTGCAGAAGCAAAAAAGCAGAGCGAAGCAAAAGAAAAAGAGGTTGCCGAAAAAGAGGCTGCAAGAAAAACAGCAGCAGATAAGCTTGCTTTTGCCGAAACTGCTTTTGAAAAAGCTAAAGTTACGGTTATGGAAAGAGATAAATCGCTCGACACTCTAAAAAAAGACAACGCCGTACTCCGTGAAAACGATATCAAACGCACCAAAGAGCTTGCAGAGCTTGAAGGTAAGGCAACAGTGCTTTCCGAAAAGCTTACCGAAAGCGAAATACGCGAAAAGGAGCTTACAAAGAAGCTCAGCGCGAGCGAAACGAGAGAAAAAGAACTTTCCAGAAAACTCGGTTCTTCCGAACACAGAGTAAAAGAGCTTGCCGAAAAGCTTGCGGCGGCAGAAGAATCCAATGCCAAAAACGCGGATGCGTGGGCAGGTGAGCTTGCCGGCAGCGCAAAATCGATAAGCGACCTTAAAGAAGAGCTTGCGGCTGCCAATGCAAAAATAGATAAAATGAACGCCGAAGCGCTCGGCAGAGAAGAATTGCTTGCTACAGAGCTTGCAAGAAGTGAAATGGGCGCAAAAGAACTTTCCGAAAAGCTGAAAAGCGCTTACGAGCAGACGGAATTTATACAGAGAGAAGCAAACGGCAGAGAAGAACTGCTCGCTTGCGACCTCGTACAGAGCGAGCTCCGTACAAAGGAATATGCCGAAAAATTCAACGAAAGCGAAAAAGCGCTTAAAAACAGCACAGGCAGAGAAGAGCTTCTTGCTACAGAATGCGCAAGAAACGAGATGAAGATCCGCGAGCTCCAGGCAAAGCTTGCTGCCTGCGAAAAAGAGCTTGAAGAAGCAAAAGCCGAAGCGGAAGTAAAAAAAGCAAGCATCAATTTGCCGGGAATTTGCTATGATGAAATTATGGCATTTGCGCTTGAAATGCAGGAAAAAGCCGTTGCGCTTGTAAATGGTGTTGCCGAAAAAGGCGAAGAGCTGAAGGCTCGTGCAGATGCAGAAGCAGTTGCCACAGAAGAAATTCCTGCAGAAGAAATCCCTACGGAGGCGGTTCCCGAAGAAACGCCTGCCGAAGAAAACCCCACAGAAGTGATACCCACAGAAGAAATTCCTGCTGAAGAAAACCCCACAGAAGCGATACCCACAGAAGAAATTCCTGCTGAAGAAAACCCTACAGAAGCGATACCCACAGAAGAAATTCCTGCTGAAGAAAAACCTACAGAAGCGACACTTGCCGAAGAACCCCTTGTAGGAGAAAACCCCGCAGAAGAAACGCCTGCCGAAGAATCACCTAAGAAAAAAACAACAAGAAAGAGCACCGGATCAAAGAGCTCTACAACAAAGAAGAGCTCTACGGCAAAGAAAAGCACTTCGAAAAAGAGTTCTACAGCAAAAAAGACCACGTCTTCCAAATCAACTGCAAAGAAGAGCACAAAGAGCACAAGCACAAAATCTTCTTCTACAAGAAAGAAGAAGGAAGAAGCCCCTGCTAAAGAGGCCGATATTGTAGTTGCCGAAAAGACGGCGGACGAAAGCAAAGAATAAAATTAGTATAAAAAGCTTTAATTGCGGTACAGAACTCACGTAATAATTCTGTGCCGCAAATTTGTTTTTTTGATGAATTTATTTAAAATTGTTTCGAAAATGTTACAAAACTATTGACAATATGGAAATTTTAGTATATACTACATAAGAAATAAACAAAATTTTGGGTGTTTTTTAAAATTATATAAATTTTATTTTATGGAGGTAATGAAATGACACCGCTTATTTTAACACTTTTATTCGTTTTGATAGTGGCAATAAGTGCACTTGTCGGCTTTGTTCGCGGCCTTAACAAATCTGTTATCCGCATTATGACGCTCGTGCTTGCTATTATCCTCACTTTCGTTATAGCAGGACCTATTACAACTCTCGTAGCAGAAAGCATTGTGATCAACGGCCAGACACTTGGCGAAATGATTCTCGAAGCAGCAAGCTCTACGGAAATGATAGCAAACATTCTCGAAGCAGCCCCCCTTATGCAGGAAGCTATTCTTGTAGCGCCCGCATTCGTTATGGCTATCGTTATTTTCCCCGTAGCTTTCTTCCTTCTCAGCTTTGTTTCCTGGATCGTTTTCCTTTGCGTTCAGAAACCTCTCCGCAAACTCATTTTTAAAGACAGCTGCAATAAAGAAGATGCGAAAAAAGCTCCTACGGGAGTTCGTGTCGGTAAAAAATTTGCAGGGCTTGGCATCGGTGTTGTAACAGGTGCTCTTATATTCGGCATGATTATGGCTCCTGTGTTCGGCCTTCTCAGTGTTCTTCCCGAAAAGAGCGCTGTTGACCAGGTTCTCGACGCAATGGTAGAGCAGGGCTCTCTCTCTCAGGCTAAGGCAGACCTTATCAAGGGTGAATATGCTGTTACAGACAGCGCGCTCGTTAAGTTCTACGGCTTTATCGGTGCTACTCCCGCCGGCAAGGCATACCTTAACTCTGTTTCCAAAATCGAAGCAGACGGGCAGAAAACTTATCTTACAGATGAATTCGATACGCTTCTTGCAGTAGCACAGACAGCTATCGAAGGCGGCCTTTTGGATGCGCTCAACAATTCTGAAAATATGGATGCGCTCTATGCTGTCCTTGCAGACAAAGAGTTTGTAAATGCTCTTATGCAGGATATGTTTAATTCCAAGCTTCTTCGTTCTGCTGTGCCCGAGGTTATGGCATTCGCTATGGAAAGTGTAGCACGCAGCCTCAAGGTTCCCGAAAACAAAGAAGAAGTTTATAACAATATGATGGACGACATTGCAACAGCTGTTAAAGATGCAGACGTTGACTATGACGGTATCAAAGCGTATGAGCAGGCAATGGGCATTTCCTATATCGATTCTGTAGATGGTGTTAACCCCCGCGAAGGTCTTATGACAGAAGAAGAATATAATGCCGAAATCAAAAAGCTCAACGATCTTACAACAAAAATTTCTTCTATCCTCAGCAAAAATGTTGCCGGCGGCAATGAAACGATCGTAAACAGCATTGCAGACAACATCGTAAAGGATGTTAAAAAGCAGGCTACAGAAAACGGTGCAGACGCAGTTAAAAACTTTGATGCAAGCACTGTTAAAAACACAATTTCCTCTATTTCCGCTTCCGATGTTGAAGCAGGCGAAGGTTCTGCAGATGAATTCCTCGGCAAGCTTACAAACCCCGAACAGTTTGAAACAAAAGTTGCAACTGTTGAAACAATCAAAGAATCCATTCGTGAATCTGTAAAGACAGCCGTTTCCGACGATTCCAAATCCTCTGAAACAGCAAGCACACTCGCAAGCGTTGTTTCCGATTTTGCAGGTGCAGTTTCTTCTGCGACTGACGAAAGCGGCAACCTTGATGCTACAAAGCTCGACTTCAATAAGGTTGCAAGTGCTGTTACAAGCCTCCAGAACTCTACACTTAAAGATGTTGGCTCTTCCGTGCTCGACATTGTTGTTTCCGGCGACCTTGGCGACAACGATATGATCAGCGATGCTATTGGTGCTGTTAAAGATGGTTACGAAAGCGGCGAAGATATCAGCGGTGCTATCGGTTCCGCAGGTGCTCTTGCAGGTCTCTTGGGTTCTGATAAGGAAGAGGATAAGGTAACATCTATTACAAGCCTTATTGACCATCTTGATGAATTTACAATCAAATTGCTCCCCTCTCTCCTTTCCGCAAGCACACTCGAATCTATGGGTGTTCCTGCTGAATACACAGAAGCAACATACAATGTGTTCGAAACACTTCTCAAAGAACTTTTGAAGCTCCAAGGCTCTGCAAACTATGATAACGAAGTAAACGCTATTCTTTCCATCTACAACCTCGCTACAAGCGGTATGGATAAATTTGAAAAAGAAGACGTTAACAAGCTCGTTGACTACGCAGTTAAATCCGATGCTATCTTCAATACACTCAACAGTGTTGCAACATCCAACCCCTTCGGTATAACTATCAGCAGCGAATCTACACGCCAAAACTTCATTGAAGCTATCGAAGAAGGTTACGCCGCAAGTGGCAAGACACAGAGAGAACGCGACGTATACAACGCAGTTGCAAAAATGCTCGGTCTTGATGCAGAGGTAAACCTCGGTTAATTCTAATTTAGCATAAAAGAAAAATCCTCGAAGAAATTCGAGGATTTTTTGCGTAATTTTTGAGTTTTTGGGAGCTCTTTAAAACTTATCATCACGAAAACGTATTTTTATAAGTCTATACTTGAATACAGTGGCTTTCTATGTTAAAATAAAAATGAAAATGAAGAAAGGATGCTTTATTATGGCACTTAATTTGGATGATAAATTGGTTGTGGGAATATCCTCGCGTGCGCTTTTTGATTTGGAGGAAGAAAACAAAATTTTTGAAGAGCAGGGGCTTTTGGCATATTCCAAATATCAGCGTGCGCACGAAAACGATATTTTGAAGCCAGGCACAGCTTTTCCTCTTATAAAAGCACTCCACCATTTGAACGGCGGCGAAAAGCAGCTTATGGAGATCATAATAATGTCGCGCAACAGCACGGATACAAGCATGCGTATATTTAACTCCATAGAGCATTACGGGCTTGATATAAGCCGCGCCGCATTGGTTGGGGGAGAGTCTATCGCTCCATACCTCAATGCTTTCCGCACGGATCTTTTCCTTTCTGCTAACGAAAATGACGTTCAAGCGGCTATAAATGCTAATATTGCGGCAGGTATAATATGCTCCGGAGCAGAACTGCCGATGAACGCGGGCGAGGAGCTGACGCAAATTCGCATAGCCTTCGACGGAGATGCAGTGATCTTTTCCGATGAAGCGGAAAAGATCTACAAGGAAAGAGGGCTTGCCGCTTTCGCAGAGCATGAAAAAGAAAACGCAAAAAAACCTTTGCCCGAAGGGCCGTTTGCAAAGCTTCTGAAAACCATTTCATACGTTCAACAGCAATTTTCGGAAACAGATAAAATGCCTATACGTACGGCGCTTGTCACAGCGAGAAATGCACCCGCGCACGAGCGTGTTATACGCACACTGCGCGCGTGGAACGTGCGCATAGACGAAGCATTTTTTCTCGGCGGCATACAAAAAAGCGAGGTGCTGAAGGCTTTCGGAGCGCATATTTTCTTCGACGATCAAAGCGTGCATACCGATTCTGCCTCTAAGCTCGTGCCCTCTGCCAGAGTACCCTATAAAAGTGAAAACCGAACCGCAGGAGAGAAAATATGATAAGAACAGCAGAAGAATCAGATGCAGAAAAGCTTTTGGAAATATATTCGTACTATATAAAAAATACGGCGATCACATTTGAATGGGATGTGCCGAGCACGGCGGAGTTTGCGGCGAGAATACGGAAAATAAGCGAAAAATACCCGTTTTTGGTAGCCGAGAGAAGTGGAAAAATAGTAGGTTATGCGTATGCAGGCACTTTTAATGAGCGTCGTTCCTGTGACTGGACGGTGGAAACCTCTATATACGTTGCTAAAGACTGCCGTGGAGGCGGTGTCGGAAGAGAGCTGTACACGGCGCTCGAAAAAGCACTTGCAATGCAGAACATAATAAGCCTTAACGCTTGTGTGGCGTACCCCGAAAAAGAAGACGAATATTTAACCGCAAACAGCGTGCGATATCACGAGCATATGGGCTACCGCTATGTGGGCGAATTCCACAAATGCGGCTATAAATTCGGCAGATGGTACAGCCTTGTATGGCTGGAAAAATTTATTTCCGAGCATCCGCAAACGCCTCCCAATGTAAAATGGTTTCCCGAAATTCGTGATGAATTTGAAAGAACGATAGCAAAAAAACGTTGACATATCAAAATTTATGGCGTAATATAAAAATATAAAGATATAAAAAGCGAGGAATAAAACTATGTTAGCAAAAACACCGCCTATGGGCTGGAACTCCTGGAACACATTCACAAACAACATTAACGAAGAGATGATCATGCAAATGGCAGATGCTATGGTAGAGAAAGGCTTGCTTTCGGCAGGCTATGAATACCTTACCATAGACGACTGCTGGTGCGAAATGCAGCGCGATGCCAACGGCATGCTTATGGCAGACCGTGAAAAATTTCCGCACGGTATGAAATATGTTGCAGACTATGTTCATTCAAAAGGGCTTAAATTTGGTATGTATTCCTGCTGCGGCCCCAAAACTTGCGCGGGCTATCCCGGTAGCTTCGGCTATGAATTTAAAGATGCCGAATATTTTGCAAATGTAGGCATAGACCTTTTAAAATACGATAACTGTTTCCATCCTTCCACGCCAGCGCCGCTTCGCTACAACCGCATGGCGCTTGCACTGAAAGCAACAGGCAGAGAAATACTTTTTTCCGCCTGCAACTGGGGCGGCGAAAACGTATGGACATGGGCGAGAAGCGTAGGCGCACATATGTACCGTTCTACCGGCGACATTACAGACACATTTGAATCTATACGCAAGCTTTCCGAAAGCCAGCTTACTAAGCTCGAAGCATCCGCGCCCGGCTGCTTTAACGATATAGATATGCTTGTTTGCGGTCTTTACGGAAAAGGCAACGTGGGCTTTGGCGATGGTTGTACAGATGCGCAGTACCGCTACCATTTTGCGCTTTGGTGCATGCTTATGTCACCGCTTATGATAGGCTGTGATATAAGAAATATGAGCGATGAAACGTATAAATTGATTACGAATAAAGATCTTATTGCTATTAACCAAGATGAAGAGGCGCGTCCGCCGATGTTTGTGGAAGATAATCACGGTATGAAGGATAATATAATTTGTTTCCGCCATCTTGCGGAAGGGGAATTTGCAATAGGCTTCTTTAACCCGTATGAAAGGGCGCAGACGATCATGCTTCCGTACTTTGAAATAGGTCTCGATCCTCTTTGCGGATATGGGTTTGAGATACGCGATGTGATTTCCGGCGAAGAGCTCGGTGTACACAGAGATTATTTGGAAGCTAAAGTGGAAGCAACAGATTGCCGAATATTCCGCGCAAAGATAGTAAAGCTTTGATATGACTTGCTGTAAAAACTGTGAAAAAATACTTGTTCTTGATGAAATAGCAATATACCGCCGTCTTATTTGCAGAGAAGCGGAAGAATATCTTTGCAAAAATTGTCTTGCGGCTTCGCTAAAGGTCGAGGTAGGAGAAATAGACAAAAAAATAGAACATTTCAGAAGCATAGGTTGCACGCTGTTTGTTTAAAGTAGGTGAATTTTATGAAGAATTTTAAAAAAATAATTTTGGCGGCTTTTACGCTTTCTATATCTGTGCTTCTCGTTTCCTGTAATACGCAGGTGGGAGACGGTACGGGTGAAAGCACGGAAAACCCTACTGCGCATACGCACATTTTCGGTGAAAGCTGGGAAAAAGATGAAGCATCACACTGGAAATTTTGTGCCTGTGGGGAAAGAAATGAAGAAGGAAAACATACGTATAATAACAAAAAATGCTCTGTTTGCGGCATGATGCAGGCGAGCGAAGGTCTTTCCTATCAGCTGAAAAACGGTGAATATCACGTTACGGGTACAGGTTCCTGCAAGGATACTTCAATCGTTATACCTGCAACACACGAAGGTATTCCTGTTACTGCTATTGCAAACAACGCCTTTTTCCGCAACGAGTCGCTTACAAGTATTATACTCGGCGAAAATATAGTTAGCATAGGGCAATCTGCTTTTTCAGATTGTACATCTCTTGCTTCTGTAACTTTCAATGAAAAATTAGAAAAAATAGAGTTTGGTGCGTTCTTTAAATGTACGTCGCTTAAAACTGTTTCTTTTCCCGAAAGTATTAAACTTATCGGCTCAAATTCGTTTTTTATGTGCTCAAGCCTCAACAGCATAAAGATTCCAGATAATAATTGCCAAATAGAAATTGATGCTTTTAAAGAAACTGCCTACTATAATTCTCAAAAAAATTGGCAAAATGGTGTGTTATACATCGACAAATATCTTATAGTTGCCGATAAAGAGAATTCTCCCGAAAAAATAACCGTAAAAAACGGCACGAAATATATTGCTTCAAGTGCTTTTCGCGATCTTCGTTACCCCACAACAGAGGTGGTTCTTCCGGAAAGCATCGTAAGTATAGGCGCGTATGCGTTTTACGGAAGCTCCATAGTAAAGATAGATCTGCCGCAAGGACTTGAAAGAATAGAGGAGAACACTTTTGCATATTGCCATTCTCTTACAGAAATAAATATTACAATCAGCGTAAATTTCATAGGGAAATGTGCGTTTTCCGCTATTCCTGCGGAAAATGTGATAAACTATAAAGGCACTCTCGTTGGGTGGACGGAAATAGTCTTCGAAGCAGACGCACTGCCCTTTTTCACAAAGATAGTTTGTATAGATGGGGAAATAGACTGGTCGGAAACGAAATAAAAAAATGGGAGAGCGATCCACATGGATGCTCTCTCTTTTTTATAATATAGAGATCAAAATGTATGCAATTTTACTTGATTTGCATATTGTATTGTGATATAATTAGCAACATAAAAAGGCTATTTATGCGGAGGTGGAAATGGAGAACACGGTCTATACAAAAATATATGCACCGCCGCCATTTAACAGAAAAGAGATTTTACGTTATGCCGGAATTACGGGAAATGCGCCCGAGCTTTCGGCGCTGATCGATGAATGCATAGCGGAGGCTGAACGTGAATTTACTTATAAAGTCTGTTTTGCGAGGTTTAAAGTAGAGCGAAACAATGAAATGCTCGATTTGGGGTTTACGAAAACTAAATCCGTACATCTTGGAAAAAATCTTTCCGGGTGTGAAAGCGTTTTGCTTTTTGCGGCGACGATAGGCTTGGGCATAGACCGCCTTATATCGCGCTATAGCAAAATTTCGCCGACAAAAGCACTCATATTGCAAGCCGTCGGCGCAGAGCGAATAGAGAGCCTGTGCGAGGTGTTTGCATGCGATGTACAGAAAGGTTGCGCCGAGGCGGGATATGCCGCAAAACCGCGTTTTAGCCCCGGATACGGTGATTTTTCGCTGGAAGTACAAAAAGATATTTTCGCTGTGCTCGATTGCCCGCGAAAAATCGGCCTTTCATTAAACGAAAGCCTGCTTATGTCGCCAACAAAATCCGTAACGGCGATAATAGGCATAAAAAGTTGATAAATACAGGAGAATGTAATGAAAATTACGGAATATATAAAAGAAAACCTGCTATACCTTGATGGAGGTATGGGCACGCTTCTGCAGGCAGAGGGTCTTGCCCCCGGTGAACTGCCTGAACGCTGGAATATTACCCACGCTGAAAATATTATAAAAATACACCGCGATTATTATAATGCGGGCAGCAATTTGGTGAATACAAACACATTCGGCGCAAATATTTTGAAATTCGGCAGAGAAGAGCTGGAGGATATAGTGCGCTCTGCTATTGCAAACGCTCGCAAAGCGGCGAATGAAAGCAGGGGCTCGCAACCGAAATGGGTGGCGCTCGACATAGGGCCGACGGGGCGTATGCTTAAGCCCTACGGCGATTTTGATTTTGAAGATGCTGTTTCTGTTTTTGCAGAAACAGTTAAGCTGGGTGAAAAATACGGTGCAGACGTTATATTTATAGAAACGATGAACGATAGCTACGAAACAAAGGCGGCGCTTCTTGCGGCGAAGGAAAACAGCGCGCTCCCTGTATTTGTTTCCAATGCATATGGTGCCGACGGAAAGCTTATGACGGGTGCAACACCTGCCGCTATGGTTGCAATGCTTGAGGGAATGGGCGCCGATGCTATAGGTGTAAACTGCTCGCTCGGCCCCAAAGCGCTCAGCGCCGTTGTGGAAGAATATCTGCGCTATGCATCTGTGCCTGTTCTGCTCAAGCCCAATGCAGGCTTGCCGAAGGTTGCGGAAGGAAAAACAGTTTACGATGTTATGCCCGATGAATTTGCATCGGACGTATGCGAACTTATAAGCAAGGGCGTGCGCCTTGCCGGCGGATGCTGCGGTACAACACCCGAATATATTTCCTCGCTTGTACGTTCCTCCGCAGAAATGAAGCCGCGCGAAACAGAGAAAAAGAACATTACCTGCGTTTCTTCTTATACACATGCCGTCGTATTCGACGAAGCCCCCGTGCTTATAGGCGAGCGTATAAACCCCACGGGCAAAAAACGCTTTAAAGAAGCTCTTAAATCGCATGATATAGACTATATTCTGAAAGAGGGCATAGCGCAAGAGGAAAAGGGCGTGCATATACTCGATGTAAACGTGGGCTTGCCCGAAATAGACGAATCAGAAATGCTTAAAACCGCTGTTTGTGAGCTTCAAGCAATAACGAACCTGCCTTTGCAGATAGATACCTCTGACCCTGTGGCGATGGAGGCGGCTTTGCGGCGCTACAACGGCAAAGCGATGATAAACTCCGTAAACGGCAAAAAAGAAAGTATGGAAGCTGTTTTTCCGCTTGCAAAAAAATACGGCGGACTTGTGGTAGCGCTGACACTTGATGAAAGCGGTATCCCCACAAGGGCGGAGAAAAGGCTGGAAATAGCCAAAAATATACTTGCCGAAGCGGAAAAATACGGTATAGAGAAAAAGGACATAATTTTCGACCCTCTCGCGCTTACTATAAGTGCAGATAACACAGCCGCAAAGGAAACCTTGCGCGCAGTACGCCTTATAAGAGAGGAGCTCGGTTGCCACACCTCGCTCGGCGTTTCCAACGTTTCCTTTGGGCTTCCCGAAAGAGATACGGTAAACGGCACATTCTTTACGATGGCGCTTTCCGGCGGACTTTCCGCGGCTATTATGAACCCCTATTCTGCCGAAATGATGAAAACGTACCACGCCTACCGCGCGCTTGCCGGCTTTGACGATAACTGCGCGGAATATATAGAATTTGCCGCCGATATGCCGAAACAATCAAGTGTACCTGTTGAAGTGCAGACACAAAACGCAAAAAAAGAAGAATTTGCCTCTGAATTGCAACGTGCGGTTATAAAAGGGCTGAAGGAACAGGCAGCAAAGCTTACACTTGCCATGCTCTCACAAACAGTACCGCTGGATATAGTTCAAGGCGAAATTATACCTGCGCTCAACACTGTTGGTGTGGGTTTTGAAAACAAAACTGTATATTTGCCGCAGTTGCTTATGAGTGCGGAGGCTGCAAAAGCGGCGTTTGAGGTTATAAAGGCGAATATGTCGGGAGAAAAATCTGCTGATAAATGTGCATTTATAATAGCTACTGTAAAGGGCGATATACACGATATAGGAAAAAATATCGTTAAGCTTTTGCTCGAAAACTACGGATTTGCCGTTACAGATCTCGGGCGCGACGTTGCACCCGAGGCGGTTGCGGAAGAGGCTGTGAGATTGCGCGCGCCGCTAGTCGGGCTCAGCGCACTTATGACTACAACTGTACCTGCTATGGAGGAAACCATAGCTCTGCTGCGCAAAAAAGCGCCTTGGTGCAAAATAGTTGTAGGCGGAGCTGTTCTTAACAAAGAATACGCAGATGCTATAGGCGCAGACAAATATGCGGCAGACGCTATGGAAACTGTGCGCTACGCAGAAGAAATAAGCAGAGAGTTGGGGGCATAATATGTACCGTTCCAAAATGATGATAGTTATGCGCCGCGACCTTAAAATGCGCAAGGGTAAAATCGCCGCTCAGGCAGGTCACGCCGCGATAGAAGCGATACTTATGGCATTGCACAAAGAGGGAAGATGTGAAGATATTATTTCAACATCAGAGGGAATGTGCCTTGCTGAAAGCGGAAAGACTGAAACGCCGCTTTCTGAATGGTTTTCTTACGGATGCGCGAAGATATGCGTTTACGTTGATTCCGAAGAGGAGCTTATGGCTATTGCCGCAAAGGCGGAGGAAAAAGGCGTGCTTGCCGCAGTCATAACCGATGCGGGAATGACGGAATTTCATGGTGTGCCAACAAAAACCTGCCTTGCGCTCGAACCCTTGCCCTCTAACATAGCAGACGAAATAACGGGCGGCTTACCTTTATATTAAAAAATAAAAAACAGAGTTAAAAAAGCTCTGTTTTTTTGTTTTTCTATTGACAAATATATTTTTTGATATTATAATACAGATAAGTTAGATAATACAGATAATACAGATGTGAAAGGGGGCATCGGAATGGAGCTCAGATTTTCGGGTAAGCAAGACGTTTATTTGGAAATAGCGGAAAAATACAAAGAATATATAAAGCTCGGTATTATAAAAAAAGGGGAAAAGCTACCCTCTGTGCGCACAGCGGCAGGCGAGCTTGGAGTAAACCCAAACACAGTAGCGAAAGCTTACGCTGTTTTGGAGGAACAAGGGTATATTTGTTCTTTGCCCAAAAAAGGCGCATTCGTTACTTATGGTAATATCGAAAAGGTGAAGCAAGACGAACGCAAAAAGCTTGTATACACTCTGCGCGATGCCGGGGTGGACAGAGCGACACTTGAAGAATGGATAAAGGAGATTTACGGAAATGATTGAAATAAAAAATATATCGCATAGTTTGGGCGGCAAAAAAATACTTGAAAACGTGAATTTGACCGTGAACGAAGGCAGTGTCCTCGGTTTGGTGGGGATAAACGGCGCGGGAAAATCCACGCTTTTGCGCATAGCTTCCGGTGTTTACATACCTGAAGAAGGCGAGGTTTTGTATGACGGCGCGAGTGTTTTTTTGGAAAGCACACGAAGAGAAATATTCTTTTTGCCCGACGACCCGTATTATACGCTCCACACTACGGGAAAAAATATTTTTGAAATGTACCGTGTTTTCTATCCCGATATGAAAAAAGCTGATTTCGCAAAATATCTTGCCATATACGGGATAGACGAAAAGAAGCCGATACGTAATTTTTCAAAGGGTATGCGCCGACAGCTTTTCATAGCGCTTGCGCTTGCCGTAAAACCGAAATATTTGCTGCTTGACGAAGCCTTTGACGGGCTTGACCCGCTTTCACGCCTCACGTTTAAAAAGGCAATAAACGAATTTGTGGAAGAAAACGGAGCGACGGTTATTATTTCAAGCCATTCCTTGCGCGAACTTGAGGACTTTTGCGATTGTTATGCTCTTATAGATAAGCAAACTGTGGCAAGCTCGGGTGATATCGCCGATGAGGTAAACAAGCTCTGCAAATTTCAGATTGCGTTCACGGAGGATAAAACGGAGGATATTTTTGCGGGACTGCCGACTGTGAAAATAGAGAAAAACGGAAGATTTTTCAGAGTAATTTTAGAAGGCGATTCCGAGGAGATGGCAGAAAAGCTGAATCTGCTTTCTCCGGCGGTTATAGACGAAATGCCTGTGGATTTTGAGGAGCTTTTTATAAGTGAAGTGGAACATAGGGGGTATACGAAATGACAACTTTTAAAGCTTATCTTGCTTACAGATTGAAAAGAACAGGTATTACAACGCTGATTTTTTCTTTGCTGTCGGTAATATTTACAATTTTTACTGTTTCTGTATCTACAAAATCTTTCGCTATACCGTATAATGGGGAAACGGGGATATACATACTTGCTATAATACTTGGTGTGTTTTCTACCCTTATTCCCATGCTTGAAACAGCGGATTTTAAAAACAGAAGAAACCTGGACACTCTTTACTTTCTTCCTATGAATCGCTTTAAATTGGCTCTGGCGCACTATATAAGCGGTTTTATTCAAGTAGCTGTCATATATACGGTTTCTTTTGCGGCGGCAGGACTTTATCTTATCAATTATTCTCACCATTTCAGACTTGAGTATTTGCCTCTTTATTACGGTTTATCGCTGATTATAGGGCTTGTGATGTATTCGTTTGTTATGTTTATATTCGGGCAAGCAAATACCGTGGCGGACGGAGTTATATTCTGTGTGCTGTGGAGTTTTGTTTTGTATTATTCCCTTGGATTTTTTAGCGAAACGATAGGTGAATATTTCAATATATTTTGGACTGATGCTCACAATGTTGTATATAACATTCCTATAATCAGTGAGCTTTACGGCATTTATTGTGATATTTCCGAGTGTTATGAATGGGGCATCGTGTATATGCCGATAAATAACCTTACAATGATATTTCAATATATTATTGAGGTGAGAGAAGAATATTTTGTTCGCTCGGTAGAAAAACTTATTTCTCAGTCGTATATGTTTTGGGTGTGGCTGGGTATTGGTATAGCATCTGCCTATGGATATTTTAAAACCTTTTTAACCAAAAAAACAGAAAAGGCGGGTGAGGTTTCAGATTCTGTTTTTGGCTATGTATCTTTGATTCCTTTTTTCGGTTTTGGGCTTTTGCTCGGAACAAGTTATGGAAATGTTTTTTGCATTATAGTATTTGCCATGATGGTATCGGGATATCTGATTTATCACAGGGGAGCAAAATTTAAAAAAAGTGATATTATTTTATTGGCTGTAGCCCTGGTGTTGCCGCTGTTTGGCACAATATTAAACGCTATAACGGGAACTTCTTTAGAGCATTCAGAGGTACTTGCGATTATTTTATTTTTTGGTACGCCGATAGCTTCAGGCGTATCTTCGGGCATGAATATTTACTTGCTTTTAAAAAATATTAAAGAAAGAAAAGAAGGAAAAAAACGCAAACTAAATAAAAATATATTGGGTATTATAATTTCATCTGCTGTGTTAATTATATCTGTGGTGGCAATGACTGTAAGTAGCGTTTTGGCAATACTAAACTAAACACAAAAACCGACCTTTCAAGGTCGGTTTTTTAAGTTGATTTAAGTTAAGATGCTTCGTTTTTGATATCGCGCGTCATGAGAGCGTTTATAGCATCTTGCGGAGCGCGGTTATTATGGATTATATCGTAAACTGCCGCGGTTATCGGCATTTCTACGCCGTATTTTACGGAAAGCTCCATAGCGGCTTCAAGCGCATGGTAGCCTTCTACGACCATCCCGATCTCTGTGGATGCTTCCTCGTAGCTTTTTCCTTTGCCTATAAGCTCGCCGCAACGGTTATTGCGGCTGTGAACGGACGTGCATGTAACTATAAGGTCGCCTATGCCGGCAAGCCCCATAAACGTTTCCTTCCGGCAACCGAACGCCGTACCCATACGCATCATTTCGGAAATTCCGCGCGTCATAAGCATAGCCTTGGTGTTATCTCCAAGCCCCATACCTCGCAAGATACCGGATGCTATTGCTATGATGTTTTTCAGCGCGCCGCATATCTCAACACCGAGTACGTCTGTGTTTACGTATGCGCGCATACAGGAATTGGAGAATGCGGTTGCAATCTTTAAAGCAACCGCTTCATCCTTGCAAGCTGCCACTATCGAGGTGGGGATACCTATGGCAACCTCCTCTGCGTGCGTGGGACCGGAAAGCGCCACTACGCTGTAGGAGAGGTATTTCCGTGCCGCGGAGATCTCGTCTTCTATGATCTCCGTCATGGTTTTGTGAGTGCCTTTTTCTATACCCTTCGATGCGCTGGAGATTATAACACCGTTTTCAAGATGCGGCGCGGAGAGTTTTGCCGTGGAACGCATAAAAGCCGACGGAACAACGTATATTATGAATTCTTTTTCTTTGCAAGCCGCGGCGATATCTTTTGTATATTTTATTTCGGCGGGGAGAGAAAGACCGGGCAGATTTTTGTGCGAGTTTGTCTTTTCAAGCTCATCGATCTCCTGCGGCAAAGCCGACCAAACTGTAACATCGTGAGCGTTTTTTACAAGGAGTGCGGCGAGGGCTATCCCCCACGTTCCCGCACCGAGTATACCTATTTTCATATAGACTGCCTTTCATTTTCGGAAAAAGCCGTTCCTTTTGGGAACGGCTTTTTGAATTGTTGATTGATTTGGGTATTAGAACAAGCCGGAGATAACGCCGTTGTCGTTAACGTCGATACGTTCAGCTGCGGGAGCTTTGGGAAGACCGGGCATTGTCATGATATCGCCTGTGAGAACCACAATGAAGCCTGCACCTGCAGAGATCTTAACGTTTTTAATCGTAACTGTGAAATCTTCGGGTGCGCCGAGCTTCTTCGCGTCATCGGAAAAGCTGTACTGTGTTTTTGCCATACAAACGGGGAGGTTTGCAAAGCCGAGCTCTGTGAGCTTATCTATCTGCTTTTTAGCTGCAGGAAGCACGGAAATATCCTTGCCGCGATAAACTTTTTTAACTATAGCGCGTATCTTGTCTTCTATAGTGCCTTCAAGCTCGTAGGAGAAATGGAAATCGTTTTCTTCTTCGCAAAGCTTAACAACTTCTTTTGCGAGCTCAACACCGCCTTCGCCGCCGTTCGCGTGAACTGTGGAAAGGATGGTGTTTACGCCGAGAGCACGGCATTTTTCGATAACGAGGTTTATTTCCGCCTCTGTATCTGTTGGGAATTTGTTAACGGCAACAACAACGGGCAAGCCGTAAACTTCTTTGATGTTTGCAACGTGGCGGAGAAGGTTGGGAAGGCCTTTTTCGAGCGCTTCGAGGTTTTCTGCCGCGAGGTCGGGTTTAGCAACGCCGCCGTGCATTTTTATCGCACGGATAGTGGCAACCATAACAACTGCGGCAGGTTTAAGACCTGCATATCTGCACTTGATGTCGAGGAATTTTTCTGCGCCGAGGTCTGCACCAAATCCTGCTTCAGTAATAGCGTAATCGCCGAGCTTCATAGCCATTTTTGTAGCCATAACGGAGTTACAACCGTGTGCAATATTTGCGAAAGGACCGCCGTGAACGAGCGCGGGTGTGCCTTCGAGCGTCTGCACGAGGTTGGGCTTGATAGCATCTTTGAGAAGAGCCGCCATAGCGCCTGCCGCCTTGAGATCGCCTGCAGTAACGGGTTTTTCATCGTACGTGTAGCCTACGATAATGCTTGCAAGGCGCTCTTTGAGGTTTTTGAGAGAGGTGGAGAGGCAGAGAACAGCCATAATTTCGGAAGCAACTGTGATATCATAGGAATCTTCGCGGGGGGTGCCGTTTACTCTGCCGCCGAGACCGTCTACAACGAAGCGGAGCTGGCGGTCGTTCATGTCTACGCATCTGTGCCACGTGATTCTGCCGGGGTCGATACCAAGGGCGTTGCCCTGATAGATATGGTTATCTATCATAGCCGCGAGAAGGTTGTTTGCCGCGCCGATTGCGTAGAAGTCGTCCGTGAAATGGAGGTTGATGTCTTCCATGGGAACGACCTGCGCATAACCGCCGCCTGCCGCGCCGCCCTTAACACCGAATACGGGGCCGAGAGAGGGCTCGCGGAGCGCAACAACTACGTTTTTACCTATTTTGCGAAGACCGTCGGCAAGGCCGATTGTCGTCGTCGTTTTGCCTTCACCCGCCGGTGTGGGGGTGATGGCTGTAACGAGAACGAGCTTGCCTTCTTCTTTTTTTGTTTCGGAAAGAAGAGAAAGGTCTATTTTGGCTTTATATCTGCCGTAATATTCAAGATACTTTTCGTCGATGCCGGCAGTTTCCGCTATTTTGGAAATATGCTGCATTTCGACAGATTGTGCAATTTCAATATCTGTTTTCATTTATATCTCCCAAATTATTTGAAGTATTTAACTGCGGAACGGAACATACCCATTTCGAATACGCCGTCTACGTTTTTGTAAAGACCGTTGCCTATACGCTCGGAGTGGCCCATTTTACCGAATACACGGCCATCGGGGGAGGTGATACCTTCTACCGCGCCGATAGAGTTGTTGGGGTTGAAGAGTATGTTGCTTGTGGGATTGCCATCGAGATCAACATACTGTGTAGCGATCTGACCGTTTGCTGCGAGTTTGGCGAGAAGGTCTGCATCGCAGAGGAAGCGGCCTTCACCGTGGGAAATCGGCACTGTGTAGATATCGCCAACATTTGTTTCGGCGAGCCAAGGAGATTTATTGGACGCGATGCGTGTGCGAACGAGCCTTGACTGGTGGCGTGCGATGGAGTTGAACGTAAGTGTGGGGCAGGTTTCGTCTGTGTCTATGATCTTGCCGTACGGAACGAGACCGAGCTTAATGAGAGCCTGGAAACCGTTGCAGATACCGCACATAAGGCCGTCGCGTTTTTCAAGAAGCTCGGTAACCGCTTCTTTAATCGCAGCATTTCTGAAGAATGCTGTGATGAACTTACCGCTGCCGTCGGGTTCGTCGCCGCCGGAGAAGCCGCCGGGAACGAAGATTATCTGGGAATCTTTAACCTTTGCCGCAAATTCGTCTACGGAAGCCGCGATCGTATCTGCTGTAAGGTTGCGTACAACAAAGAGCTCTGCGTTAGCGCCTGCATCTTCGAGAACGCGTGCTGTATCGTATTCGCAGTTTGTGCCGGGGAATATCGGGATAAGAACCGTGGGTTTTGCAACCTTAACAGCGGGTGCTACGCGATTTTCTGCGCTGTATGCATATGCTGTGAGAGGGGTTTTATCCTCTTTTGCGTTTGTTGCGAAAACGGGTTCGAGTTTGTTTTCATAAATGGAAAGAAGTGTGCCGAGGCAAAGCTTTGTTTCGCCTTTTACAATAGCTTTTTCTTCTGTTGTAGTACCAAGGAGAATAGCGCCTTCGGGAACAGTATCGTCTGCCATTTCAAGCACGAATGCACCGTAGTTGTAGCCCCAGATATCGTCTGCGGAAACGTCTGCGTATGTGAAGCCGAGCTTATTACCGAAGCACATCTTCATAACAGCTTCTGCTACGCCGCCGTATGTAGGTGTATATGCCGCAACGGCTTTGCCTGTGGATGTAAGAGCGTGAACTTTATCGAAGAGTGCCATAAGAGAAGCGGCATCGGGAACGTTCTTTTCTGTGTATGCGGGTTTAACAAGGTATACTTTATGACCTGCGCCCTTGAATTCGGGAGAAATGATATTCTGAACCTTTTCGGGTGTAACCGCAAAGGAAACGAGCGTGGGGGGGACGTCGAGCTGGTCGAAGGAACCGCTCATAGAGTCTTTACCGCCGATAGCGGCAATTCCAAGGTCGAGCTGAGCTTCGAGTGCACCGAGAAGAGCCGCGAAGGGTTTGCCCCAACGTGCGCTTTCGTTACGCGGTTTTTCGAAATATTCCTGGAATGTGAGGTAAACATCCTCGTATTTAGCACCTGTTGCGATGAGCTTGGAGGCAGATTCCACAACTGCGAGGTATGCACCGTGGTAGGGGCTCTTTTCGGAAATAAAGGGGTTGTAACCGTAAGCCATTACAGAGCAATCGTCTGTGTGGCCGTGTTCTACGGACACCTTGTGAGCCATTGCCTGGATAGGTGTGAGCTGATATTTACCGCCGAAAGGCATGAGCACTGTGCCTGCGCCGATAGTGGAGTCGAAACGTTCGGAAAGACCACGTTTGGAGCAAACGTTGAGGTCGCCTGCGAGCGCTTTGTATTTTTCTGCGAAATCGCCGCTTGTATCCTTAGCGAATGCTTCAGGCGCTACAGGAGCAACGTTTGTATGCTTTTCGGCACCGTTGGAGTTAAGGAACTCACGGGAAATATCTACTATTGTTTTGCCATTCCAAGTCATTGTAAGTCTGGGCTCAGCCGTAACCTTTGCAACAACAGTAGCTTCAAGGTTTTCTTTTGCGGCGAGAGCGAGGAATTTATCTACGTCTTTTGCTTCAACGGCAACAGCCATTCTTTCCTGAGATTCGCTTATTGCGAGCTCTGTGCCGTCAAGACCTTCGTATTTTTTGGGAACTGCGTTGAGGTCGATTGCAAGACCGTCTGCAATTTCACCGATAGCAACGGAAACACCGCCTGCGCCGAAGTCGTTACATCTCTTGATGAGAAGGGAAGCTTCGGGGTTTCGGAAGAGTCGCTGGAGCTTGCGTTCTTCGGGTGCGTTACCTTTCTGAACTTCCGCGCCGCATGTTTCGAGAGATGTGGCTGTGTGAGATTTGGAGGAGCCTGTGGCACCGCCGCAACCGTCGCGGCCTGTTCTGCCGCCGAGAAGGATTACAACATCGCCGGGGTCGGGGCATTCGCGGCGAACGTTAGCCTGGGGAGCCGCGCCTACAACGGCACCGATTTCCATGCGTTTTGCCGCATAACCGGGGTGGTAGATCTCGTCTACTTCGCCTGTAGCAAGACCTATCTGGTTACCGTAGGAGGAATAACCTGCAGCCGCTGTCTGAACGATGGTTCTCTGGGGGAGCTTGCCGGGCATTGTCTGTTCTGTAGGAACGAGGGGATCTGCCGCGCCTGTTACACGCATAGCACCGTAAACGTATGCTCTGCCGGAAAGCGGGTCGCGGATAGCGCCGCCTATGCAGGTAGCCGCACCGCCGAAAGGCTCGATTTCCGTGGGGTGGTTGTGCGTTTCGTTTTTAAAGAGGAGAAGCCATTTTTCGGTTTTGCCGTCGATGGTTACATCCATTTTAACCGTGCAGGCATTTATTTCTTCGGATTCATCGAGTTTATCGAGCTTGCCTGTCTTTTTGAGGTATTTAGCGGCAATCGTGCCGATATCCATAAGGTTCTGGGGCTTTGTTCTGCCGAGCGCTTCGCGCGTTGCGAGGTAACGTTTGTATGCCGCTTCGAGAAGCTCATCTTCGAACTTAACTTCGTCTATAGTTGTAAGGAATGTTGTATGTCTGCAATGGTCGGACCAGTATGTATCTATCATGCGGATTTCCGTGATAGTGGGGTCGCGGTGTTCCGTTTTGAAGTAGTCCTGGCAAAACTTGATATCGTCCTTATCCATAGCAAGACCGTAGTTCTTGACGAAATCTGCGAGGCCTGTTTCATCGAGAGCAAGGAAGCCTGTGAGCGTTGCAACCTCTGTGGGGATTTCACAATCGAGCGCGAGTGTTGCGGGCTTCGCTTCTGTTGCTTCGCGTGCCTCAACGGGGTTTATAACGTGCTTTTTGATTTTTGCGAGGTCTTCTTCTGTTACACTGCCTTCGAGAACGTAAACTTTTGCTGTGCGAACAGTAGGGCGGTCGCCCTTGGAGATGATCTGAATACACTGTGCGGCAGAATCTGCGCGCATATCGAACTGACCGGGGAGATATTCTGTATAGAAAACAGTATCGTTTGCTCCTGCGGAAAGTTCCGCTGTCGTTATATCGAGCTGAGGTTCGGAAAATACTGTTTTGCAAGCATAATCGAAAAGCTCTTCCGTAATGTTTTCAACATCGTATCTGTTAAGGATGCGAACGCCTGTAACAGTTTCAATTTTTAAAAGATTTTTTATTTCGGAAAGAAGGGAAGCTGCCTCGTTTGCAAGGCCTGCCTTCTTTTCGACAAAGATTCTATAAACCATCAGTTTTTGCCCTCCATAAGAATTTTCATAGCTTTTGCGCCGATATCGCGGCGATAGAATGCGTTTTCAAATTTAACTTTTTCAGCTCCCGCGTATGCTTTTTTGAGTGCTTCTTCGAGCGTTGCCGCCGTGGAAGAAACGCCGAGCACACGGCCGCCGGAGTTTACAAGCTTGCCGTTTTCAAGCTTTGCGCCCGCAACATAGATTTCTGTATCGGGAAGGTCTGTGGGAAGTGTTATTTCGTAGCCTTTTTCATAATGCTGAGGGTAGCCTGCGGAAGCAACTACTACGCAAGCCGCAGCACCGCCGGAAAACTTAACATCGTCTGCGGAAAGCTCGCCTTTGGAAGTTTTTATCATAATGTCGAGAAGATCGGATTCAAGAAGGGGAAGAACAACCTGTGTTTCGGGGTCGCCGAAACGGCAGTTATATTCGATAACCTTCGGGCCGTCTTTGGTTATCATAAGGCCGAAATAGAGGCAACCGCGGAAGGTTCTGCCTTCTGCGTTCATAGCGTTCATTGTGGGCAGGAAAATTTCCTTTTCGCAACGCTCTGCGATTTCTGCCGTGTAAACGGGGTTGGGGGCGATCGTTCCCATGCCGCCTGTGTTAAGGCCTTTGTCGCCATCGAGTGCACGTTTGTGGTCCATGGAAGAAACCATAGGAACAACTACTTTGCCATCTGTAAAGGAAAGAACGGAAACCTCGGGGCCTTCCAAAAATTCTTCTATAACTATGCGGGAACCGCTTTCGCCGAACATTTTGTCTTCCATCATGGAGCGTACCGCGTCTACAGCTTCTTCACGTGTCATTGCGATAACAACACCTTTTCCGAGTGCAAGACCGTCTGCTTTGATAACTGTGGGGATGGGCGCTGTTTCCAGATAAGCAAGTGCTTTTTCCATGTCTTCGAAAACTTCGTATGCCGCTGTGGGAATACCGTATTTTTTCATGAGGTTTTTGGAGAAGATCTTGCTTCCTTCTATAATAGCCGCGTTTTTCTTGGGGCCGAACGCGGGAATGCCCACTTCTTCAAGTGCATCTACTGCACCGAGAACAAGCGGGTCGTCTGGTGCTACAACAGCAAAATCGATAGCGTTGTTTTTTGCAAAGTTAACTATACCTGCGATGTCTGTTGCGGCGATATTAACACATTCTGCATCGGCAGCTATACCGCCGTTGCCGGGAAGTGCGTATATTTTATCTACATTTTTGCTTTTTTTGAGCTTTTTGATGATTGTGTGTTCGCGACCACCGCCGCCTACAACCATTATATTCATAATTATGTGAACTCCTTCAAGGTATTTTTGTTTCGGCTTTTAAAATCTTTGCGCGGCGCATGCCGCGCAAAGACAATAGGATCAATGGTGGAAAAGACGCATGCCTGTGAATGCCATAGCGATATCGTATTTATCGCAACATTCTATAACGAGGTCGTCGCGCTTAGATCCGCCGGGCTCTGCGATGTAGGAAACGCCGCTTTTCTTCGCTCTTTCGATGTTATCGGAGAAGGGGAAGAAAGCATCGGAGCCGAGGGCAACGCCTGTGATCGTAGAAAGGTAAGCTTCTGCTTCTTCAGCCGTGAGGGGTTCAGGGCGTGTTGTGAAGTATTTCTGCCATATGCCTTCTGCACAAACGTCTTCTTCATTTTTGTTGATATAACCATCGATAACGTTATCGCGGTCGGGTCTACCGAGTGTGGGAAGGAAGGGGAGGTTCAAAACCTTTTCATGCTGGCGGAGATGCCATGTATCCGCTTTTGTGCCTGCGAGGCGTGTGCAGTGAATTCTGGACTGCTGGCCTGCGCCTACGCCGATTGCCTGGCCGTCAACAGCATAGCAAACGGAGTTGGACTGTGTATATTTAAGCGTGATAAGAGCGATAATAAGGTCGCGCTTTGCGCTTTCGGGGAGTTCTTTATTGTTTGTTACAACGTTGGAAAGGAGCGCTTCGTTGATTTCGAAATTGTTTCTGCCCTGTTCGAAGGTGATGCCGTAAACCTGCTTTGTTTCGATGGGTGCGGGAACGTAGTTTCTGTCGATTTTTACGATATTGTAAGCGCCCTGTTTCTTTGTCTTAAGTATTTCAAGTGCTTCGGGGGTATAGTCGGGGGCGATGACGCCATCGGAAACCTCGCGTTTGATGAGGAGTGCCGTTGTTACGTCGCAAGTATCGGAAAGAGCGATCCAGTCGCCAAAGGAAGACATTCTGTCTGTGCCTCTTGCTCTTGCGTATGCGCAAGCGAGCGGAGAATCGTCAAGACCTTCGATATCGTCTACGAAGCAAGCTTTTTTAAGCTTGTCGGAAAGGGGAAGACCAACTGCCGCAGAAGTAGGGCTTACATGCTTAAAGGATGTAGCCGCAACCATACCTGTTGCCTCGGAAACTTCCTTCACAAGCTACCAAGAGTTGAATGCATCAAGAAAGTTAATGTAACCCGGTCTGCCGCAAAGAATTTCAATGGGAAGCTCGGAACCGTCTGCCATATAAATTTTAGAAGGCTTCTGGTTTGGGTTACAACCGTATTTAAGTTCAAATTCGTTCATATCTCTCGTTCTCCTTATTTATTCTTGTTAATAATGATTTCGGTAGGCTCGCTGCCGTCAAGAGGAATCTGACGTACAAAGAGAGAAACCTTATTGTTTTCGTTGAGATTTTTCCAGCAAATATCCGCAAGCTCCTCTGCCGTATTGGGCATTGCTACTTCCTCGGGTTCGCCGCAGAAGGAGGGGATGGGGCTGCCGTCGCACTTATAAGTGTGGATAAAGTGACCAATGCCGTTTTCGGGGGCGTTGTAGCTGAAATAGTATCTTCTGCAAGATTCGCCTCTGCCGTTTGCGCTCTTAAGGATGGACATCTTATAAGAGAACGTGTTTTCGGGGAAGCAATAGTTGAGGAAACCCGATATTCTGGGCGTAAAGTTGGGAGCGTCGTCTTCGAACTCGCGTGTGTCGCAAGCGGATTCAAAGCCGAAAGCGTGGTCAACTTCATTTATATGATCGAAAATAGTGTTCGTCTGGTCACCATTGGTGATAATGTCAATATTACCACCTTTGGCAGAAAGATAGGGGTTGTAGATTATAAGATGGGGGTCGGAAAGCTTGGATTCATCGAAAGCCTTCGTTCTCATACCGCCGTCAAAGCGCTCGAAAATTCTGTTGCGGCTGTTTTCACTTCTGCCCATAATGAAGTATGCGATGAGGGCAGATTTGCCGTCGGCAGATTTGCCGATAACGATGCCTCTGCCGGGATATGAGTTTTCGGAAAGTAAACTCTTCAAATCAAACATTGCCATTATATTATTCCTCCGTTAATATATCTTCACTTACTTTTTCAACTGCACGGGGCAGAATTATCCATTCTGCCTCTTGCATAACGCGCTTCTGGAGCGTTTCGGGAGTGTCATCTTCGTTTATTTCAACTGCTTTCTGCATAATTATCTTGCCGCCGTCGGTAATTTCGTTTACGAAATGAACCGTAGCGCCCGTAACCTTAACGCCGTATGCAAGCGCCGCTTCGTGAACGTGAAGCCCATAGAAGCCGTCGCCGCAGAAGGAAGGGATAAGCGAGGGGTGAACGTTTATCATTCTGTCTCTATAATGAGCAATAAACTCGGGGCTGAGAATATACATAAAGCCGGCAAGAACGATAAGCTCTATGCCTTTTTTCTCGAGAGAAGCGATAAGCGCTTCTTCGAAATCTTTTCTGTTTGCGTACGAGTGCTTGTCCGCCACAGCCGTTTCTATTCCAGCGTTTTTTGCTCTTTCAAGTGCATAAGCCGTGGGGCTGGAGGAAACGACGAGAGAAATTTTACCGCTTTTTATTATACCTGCTTTTTCTGCATCTATGAGCGCTTGCAGGTTTGTGCCGCCACCCGAAACGAGCACGGCTATTTTCACAGGGTTCATAGGAATGACCTCTTTTCTCCGTTAATTTGCAAGATTAGATAAGAACGCATTTTTCTTCGCTTTCGATGATCTCACCGAGAACGTAAGCGTCTTCGCCGTTTGCACGGAGAATTTCAAGTGCTGTATCAACGTCTTCTTTAGCAACAACAACGCTCATACCAACGCCCATATTGAATGTGTTGAACATATCTCTTTCGGGGATATTGCCCGTTTTTGCGATAATATCGAAAATGGGAAGTACACGAACGTCGCTCTTTTTGATTTTAGCGCCGAGCCCGTCGGGAATGCTTCTCGGGATATTTTCGTAGTGGCCGCCGCCTGTGATGTGAGAAATACCTTTAACAGATACTTTTTCTATAAGAGCGAGTATGGATTTTACGTAAATTCTTGTAGGTGTAAGAAGTGTTTCACCTATTGTTTTGCCGCCAAGCTCTTCTTTTGCTACATAAAGCTCGGGGTTGTTATTGTCGATATCGAATACCTTGCGGCAAAGAGAGAAGCCGTTGGAGTGGATACCTGTGGAGGGAAGGGCGATAACAACGTTGCCCGCTTCCATTTTTGTGTTATCTATAATTTTCTTTTTGTCAACAATGCCAACTGCGAAGCCTGCAAGGTCGTAGTCTTCTACAGGCATAAGACCGGGGTGCTCTGCTGTTTCGCCGCCGATAAGCGCCGCACCGGACTGAACACAGCCTTCTGCAACGCCGGAAACGATAGCCGCGATTTTTTCGGGATAGTTTTTACCGCAAGCGATGTAGTCGAGGAAGAAGAGAGGTTTTGCGCCGCAGCAGATGATGTCGTTTACACACATAGCAACAGCGTCTATACCTATTGTGTCGTGCTTGTCCATAAGGATAGCGAGCTTAACCTTTGTGCCGCAACCGTCTGTGCCGGAAACGAGAACGGGCTCTTCCATTCCAAGGGGCAAAGCGAAGCAACCGCCGAAGCCGCCAACGTCATCGAGGCAGCCTGCATTGCGTGTGCGGGCGATATGTGCTTTCATGAGTTCGACAGCGCGGTATCCGGCAGTTATATCAACGCCGGCTGCTGCATAGCTTTCGGATTTTGAATTTTTCATTATCTATCATTCCTTTCAAAGTTGTGGCTGTGCATGGCACGCCGTAAATTATTTACTGTATTTTGCGGAAATTTCCGCGTCTTTCTTGAGAACGTCTTCTGCGGCTTTTTTTCTTGCGGCAAAAAGTTTGTCTGCAAGTTCTTTATCTTCAACCGCGATGATCTGTGCTGCGAGAAGTGCTGCGTTTGCCGCACCATCTATTGCAACCGTTGCAACGGGGATACCTGCGGGCATCTGAACGGTAGAGAGGAGTGCATCAAGGCCGTCGAGAGTAGAAGATTTTACAGGTATGCCGATAACAGGGAGAGTTGTGTTTGCGGCTATTGCACCTGCAAGGTGTGCAGCTTTTCCTGCTGCGGCGATGATAGCACCGAAACCGGCTTCTCTTGCATTTTCAGAGAAAGCTTTGGCCTCTACGGGCGTTCTGTGTGCGGAGTACACGTGAACCTCATGAGGAATGCCGTATGTTTCGAGTGTTTCAATGGCTTTTTCTACAACGGGAAGGTCGGAAGCGCTTCCCATTACAATTGCGACTTTTTTCATTTTTAATATAACCTCCTATGAAAATAAAAATCTGAACAGTTCATTTTTATGTGTTTACAGCCCTTCTTTTGGGTAAACAATAAAAAAGGGCAAGTCTACCCCTTGTTTTAGGAAATAGAACTGCCCAGACGGTCGACAAAATATATTCTCGAAAGCTTCACGCGGTGCTCCGCTGTTCCGTCAGTTGCAGTCGAGTTTCATATTATTTATATATAATATATTACCACGAGAACGCCATAAAGTCAAGAGATTTAGTTTTTATATGTGTGTTTTTTTGTACACAAAGAATAAAATTTAAAGAAATTTTTATGTTATGTTGACTTTATGCTCTTATTCGTCGTATAATGTGGAATATAAAGAAGAAAAGTAAGAATTAGTTGTGAAAAATAAAAACAAGGTGATTTTTTATGTTGGAATTTAAAAAAATGACGATTGCGAGCATAGATGATATACGACCTTACCTAAATATGAGTACGAACAGGTTCTGTGATTTTTCCGCAGGCGGCTTGATTATGTGGCGTAACGCTTTTTCCACTCAATATGCAATATACGATGGCGCGCTATATATAAAATTGCATTTGCAAGACGGAAGAACGGCTTTTACAGTTCCGCTTGGAAAGCCTTTCCGCGAAACGTATAAAAATCTTGTGGAATATTGCTCTTTTACCTGGGAAAAGTTGGTGTTTGCCATTGTTTCGGCAGATGAAAAGGACGAAATTTTAAACTTTTTTCCGCAAGCGGAGGTTTCCTATGAAAGGGATTATTCCGATTATGTGTATATCGGTGAAAACCTTGCCACTTTAAAGGGTAAAAAATATTCGGGGCAGAGAAACCATATAAACAGATTTATGCACGAAAACGATATTTGGAATTTCGAAGAGGTTTCTGCGGTAAATTTACCCGAAATAAAAGTTTTTTTTGAAGCTTATAACAGAGAAAACGAAAAAAACACTTTTATGGCGGTGACTGAAAGGAATTGTGTGAGAGACGTGCTGGAAAATTTTGATGCATACGGTTTATACGGCGAGGCTCTGCGTGTGAACGGTAAAATAGTAGGCTTTTTCCTGTGCGAGGCTGTATACGACACTCTTATTGTCCATATAGAAAAATGCGACAGAAATATAACCGGTGCATATCAGATGCTTGCAAAAGAGGAAGCGGCGAAATATTGCGTCGGCTCTCTGAAATACGTCAACCGCGAGGATGACTCAGGTGACGAGGGCTTGCGCAGATCTAAGCTTTCCTACCACCCCGTATTTATAGCGGAAAAATATACGGTTACTGTTTGAGGTGCGATATGACAAGAAAAACAGAAATCGTGGAATATAACACCGAATGGGAGAAAATATTCAAAGAAGAGGCAAAAGCCATAAAGAAAATACTTGGCAAGAACTGTGTCGATATACAGCACATAGGGGATACGTCTTTTAAAGGCGCGAAAATTTGCCCTGATGAGGGTCGGATCGAAATCTGCTTTATGGTAATTGTAAAAAATAAAAGCGAAGTTTTTGAAAATTCGGGCGCTCTTGAGCAAATAGGGTATTTTAATTGCAAAACATTCTACTATAAAGACGGCAAGGAAAAAATGGTACTCTACATATATGATAAAAATAATGATTCCGATGCAAAACGTATTCAAGAACACCTTTCTGTGAGAGATTATATGATAGCTCATCCGGAAAAAGCTGTTGAATATGCGAAATATAAAGCGAATATTATGGATAAATTTGAAGATGTGCGCGATTACTGCGTCGAACGGGATAAATTTATAGAAGAATTAAAACCCGATATATATAAATGGAATAAAGAGCAAGCGAAAATAGGTATGGGGCTTTCCCTCGGAATGTGCTTCGGTATGTCCATAGGTACGGCAATCGGTGCGGCTATGGGCAATGTTGCGCTCGGTATGACTATGGGTATGAGCATAGGTATGTGCCTCGGCATAGCATTCGGTTCTGCAAAAAACAAAAAGTGAGGCATATATGAGCAAAGAAGCGGAATTTCTTTATAATATAGCGGTTTCGCACGAGGTCTACCCCGAAGAGCTCGACGGCGAATCGCTCGCGATACTTGATATGCTTGCGGAAATCCGCGAGCTTGGTTACCCATACGAGCATTTTGCCGATATAGAACTGCGCACAGTAAAAGACACGGAAATAATGAAAATACTTCTTAAATATTACCCTCAGGTGGAATCGCTTTTTACAAAAGAAACAATTTTACGTAAAATAGACCCGAAGAAGTTTCCTGCCGCCATAGAGCTTGCATATGATGAATATAAGGGGCTTTCTCCGCTTGAAAAGCATGGGATGTCCGGCTTACAGGAGGTTATTGCAAAGGGGAAGCCGAGCGAGGAATATTTGAATTTTCTTCTTTCGCTCGTCAATACGCCCGATAATTACTCTGCTGGTTTTCTTATAAGAGAAAGGCTTGTTAGAAGCGCACCCGAAAAGCTGCGCCCATATACTTTTGAATTTTATAACGGCGTTTTGCTTATGGATACGCTGAAGGAATTTGCGCGCTATGGAGATGCCGAATCTGAAAATATACTGCGCCGCGCGAAGGATATTACCGAAGCGGAACTTATGGATATACATAAAAAACAAAAGTATGAAATGTGTGTCACGATGCATGAAAGATGCAGAGCATACTGCACCGCGGAAAATATAAGATACGAAGCAAAAAGACTGCTCAGAAAGCTCGAAAAGAAAAAAGCGGAAAACACCCATTGACAAATTTGTCAATGGGTGTTTTTGCGTAAAACTTTTAAACTTTAACTTTTACAACGACTTTGCGTACTTTTTCGGGTGCGCCAATCGCGATATTGGGGGCGTGAGCATCGCCGGGGAAAAGCACGGCAAATTTGCCTGGGCAAAGCGTTACTGTGTCTGTAGGGCCGCGGTAGAAGCGTATATCACCTTCGGGGCGGGGCAGAACTTCTTCTGTCATATCCTCGAGCGCGCCCACGTTCATATGCTCCTTGCCCGAAAGCAGGCACTGAATGTCGATATATTTTATATGCGCTTCGGGAGTATCGTTCACGGGTTGTGTTTCGTAAGTCGTGAGGAAGAAGAATAGGTCTTCGCCGTCTACATAGTAGCGTTTGTCTTCAAGCGCGGAAAAATCTGTGTCGCGCAGTATTTCCAGCCCTTTGTAAACGCCGGGGTGTATGCCCTTGTAGGCATCTATGTGAGCAATTGTATCAAAAATCATGGGTTGTTTCCTCAAAGCTCAATAACTATCTCATTTACGCCGTTTTCCATCATCGGGAATACGTTTCCGCAGGGTGTGCCGTTGAACGTGCATTTCGTGTTTTCCGTAACACGCGCAAAGCCTGCGTTCTTCTTAACTCTGATATTGTAAACCGCGCCTTTTGTTATTGTGAAGCTCATATCCTCTGTGCCTTCGGGAAGCATAGGGTCTATTTTTATGCCGTCTGCCGTATAGGAAATACCGAGCATTTCAAATATTGCGAGCGTAAGCCAGCTTGCTGTGCCGGAAAGCATAGGACCAACGTTTTCGCCCGTCATAGAGTTCGTGTACTGGGTGCAGAAACGCGGGTTGCCCTTCATAACGAAAGGATTATTCATTGTCTTATAGGGAAGTACGTTTTCCATTATACCGAAAGCGAGGTGGAGAAGGTCTTTTGCGAGTTCTTCGTCTTTAACAACTTTTGCCTGCTTGAACGCCGCTACACACGCCATCATAGCTGCGTGCTTGAATACGCCGCCGTTTTCGCGGTCGCCGCGGAAGTAAAGGCCTGTTGCAGTGCCTGTAGCAACCTTTTCAAGGTCGCACTGTGTGCAGAGAATGGGACCGTATACGGTGGAAAGATTTTCGCGAACCGTGCCGAGCATGGTTTTGATCTCTTCTTCCGTGGCAACGTCGGAAAGAAGCGCCCAGGAGAAAGAGTTGAGGAAGTAGGATCCGTCTTTTGTTTTATCTGTGCCGAGCCCGTCGCCTTTGGCACCGAGGTAGGAATATTCACCGTGGTTGATAAGTGCGCGAGCAAAGAAATTTTCTTTCCAAGCAGAAATTTGGATTTTTTCTGTGAGGTCGGCAGCTCTTGCGGAAAGCTCTGCGGCATATTCATCTCTACCCGTCGCTTTTGCAAGATCTGTGAGGTTATCATATGCAATGCGGAGAAGGAATGCGTTCATAACGCTTTCGCAATAGTCGCTTTCAAAACGTGTGCCATAAGGAGCGCCTGTTTCTTCAAGCTGTTTTGCATATGCTTTTTCTTTGGTTTCACCGTCTATCCAATCATTATCGAGCTTGAGAGCATCGTTCCAGTCTGCACGGTCGAGAAGAGGCAAACCGTGTTTGCCGACGGAGATTTTACCGCTGTATTCAACTGTTGCCATAAGTGTATCCCAAAGCTTGCGTGTTTCTTTTGTGCCTGCAACAGGGAATTCGCTATCGAGGAACCCGAAATCGCCTGTGAGGAATACATATCTGTAAACCGCCTGTGTGAGCCAAAGAGCATCGTCGGAGCAGAAGCCCGCTTCTTTGCCTGCAAAGAAGAAGTTATGGTTTGCATAGCCCATTTTATATACATTGCCTACCCATTTGGAAAGGAGAGAGCGTGCAAGCTCGCCCTTGCCCATAGCGGCCATATAATATACGGAAGCGTACACGTCCTGAATTTCGCGGAAGCCTATTTCACGGAAGCTCTTTTGTGTCCAGGCGAAGGAGCGAGAAACAAAAGACTGATAAAGTACCTGGAAGGGGAGGTTGTTGTTAACATAGGAATCGAAGAGCACATCGCCGGTATTAACCTTAACATAAGAGGAATATGTTTTGTAGAATTCCTTCATATTATCGAAAGCTTCATCGAAAGCGGATTCGTTTGCGTATTTTTCTGCGAACAAGCCAAATTTTTCATCGAATACCGGTGTTATATCGCCTCTGCCTGCAACTATGCCAACATAGCAATCGAGTTTTTTCTGCTTTTTGGGTTCAAGTGTAATGGTTTTGCCGAGAGCGTAGAATGGAACAACTTTCTGCGTATGTGCGCTTGTGAGGTATGCGCCGTGTTCGGGGTGTTCGAGCGTTCCTCTGCCTATAAAGTTTATGTAGTTTTCCGTATAATCGTCGAACGCCTCGCCGTCGCAGAACATTGTGGCAAAGCGGCGTGTTTTCTTAAGGTAGAAGGGGTTGGGAATTGGGCAAACAGCCACAGGCTTGCCGTCTTTTTTTGCAACCGCGCCTTCCCAGGTGATGCTCGCGTAAAGAATATCGTTTGTCATGGATTCGGGCGAGCAGAGTGCAAACATACCTGTTGTAACGACCTTGAGCTTTCTTGCTTTGTTGCCGATATTTCGTATTTCTATGCGCTGTGCTTCGACTGCATCGGGCATACCTTCTTCAAAGGGAAGAATGAAAATGGTGCGTCGGATAATAAGCCCACATTTTGTCTGGTACGTAATAACCGTATGGTTCTGAGCGTGAACGCAGAAAGCGTCCTCTATATTTTCTTCGGCATTGGCAGAGTAGAAAATCTGCTTGCCGTCTTCAAAAATATAGAATTGGCGGTTGCAAGGCTCGCCGCTATCCTCGGGAATGAGGTCGAAGCGGGAAGCTGTAACGTTAGTGTTAGCAACAGAACGGAAAGCACCCCTGCCGAAAGAGTCAAGCGAAGCTTTTGGGGTTGTGAGAAGCGGTTCGTCTGCATCTACACGGCAACCGAGAAGCAGGTTTATATCGTAGTGTGTACCTACACGGGGCATTTTGAGGTCTATAATATGCTCGCCGTTCTCGCCGAGGTCGCCTTTTGCGCAAATCATATCCTCAAAGGAAGAAACTATAAGGTCCTTTACATTTTCGGGAATATCGTATGAATTTTTTTCTGTGCGAAGAGTAATATCTTTTCCGAAAAGTTCAAAAAGAATGCTGTCATCGGGAATGCTGTCTACAAACGCGCAAAATTCGGGAAACGAGAAAAGTCGCAGGCAGATCGGCGCGGAATAAGGAAGCCCCAAAAAGGCAACTGCGCGTGTTCTGTCGGCAGAAAGGAACTCGGCGTCAAGTACGCCGTCTTTTGCGGAAAGCGAAAAGACGTTTGAGATTTTTTCTTTGGCGGTCAAATGCTTATCTCTGGATTTTTCGTAAGTAAAATTCATTTTGCACCTCTTTATATGTTTTTTATAAATAATTACGTATATATTTAGGGGAAATTTGCCCTTTTATATAATAATACCACAAAACAAAGAAAAAATCTACTGTTTTGTGGTACATAATGATTATTTTTTGCTTTTTTGCAGGTAATGGTATACGGGAATGGCACAAATAGGGAAAATTGCTGCTACAAGCATGCCGAGCTTCATACCGAGCTGCTCTTGCGAAAGTGAAATATTGAGTGCGAACTCATATAGCTTCGGGCTTGCCGCGACAGCATCTGTTATTATGCCTATAAGCTGTGGACCGATGGAAGCGCCGAGGTCGCCGCCCGCTGCCATCATAGCAAATATGAACACGCCGCCCTGTGGGAAGCGCTCGGATGCTACGATAAGGCTGCCGGGCCAAAGCATGGAAACACAGAAGCCTGTTAGCGCACAGGCTATAAGCCCTATTACAGGCATATCGGAAAGCGCCGCTGTCACATAGCACACGGAAGCGCCCAAGGCACCGAGAAAGAGGACGTTTTCTATGTTTTTGCCTTTTTTTGCGTATATTGTGCGCCCCATGCCGAGCATAAGGGAAAAGATTGCAACGCCGAATATATCGCCCCATACTTTTTCTATACCCAGCGCCCCTTCGAGGTAACCGGAAGCCCACTGCGCCATAGTGCATTCTGTAGCGCCGCCAAGAAAAATTGCGAGCACACAAAGCCAGACGCCTCTGTTACCAAGCAGGTGCAGAGCTCCGGTAGCTTTTTCCGGTGTTTCTATGGGAGGTATTTCGGTTCCAGCAAAGAGTATGGAGGAAAATATCGGAACGAGCATAAGTATAAATGCAAGGATCTGCCAATTTTGAGATTTGAAGAGAAGAAGAAAAATTGTGCTGAAAATTATTACAAACACAACACCCCAAGCATATATGGAGTGCAACTTGCTCATTTCTCTGTCGGGGTCCTTGGCAGGGATTTCCGCTATAACAGGGCTTATAAGCACCTCGGAAAGACTGCCCGAAACCGAGAATACCACAGTACCCACGGCGAGCCCGAGGTATATGTTTTGTGGAAAAATCACAGGGGCGAGAGCGTAAAGGAGAAGCCCTATAGAAGTGAGCAGAGGGGTAAATTTAACAGTTTTGGCAATATTGAATTTATGGGAGAAAAAAGAAAAGATAAGGTCTATTGTAAGCTGTGTTACAAAATTTATAAGCACGAGCAAGCCGAGGAGCGAATATGATATGCCGTATAGCGAACGAAACGTAAGGAACAGCACGGGAGAAAGGTTTCCCACCACAGACATAGAAATGTTTGTGGTGTAGCAAGCAAGTTTAAGCCTTTTGTAGTTGTTTTTCATAAGATAGTCCTTTTGTATAATGGATTTTTGGGTTATTTTAGCACGCCGGATTAAAAAAATCAACATTAAATTTAAATTTTTGTTAAAATTTTGATATTCATTGATTTTTTGATATATATATGGTAAAATAAAAAGAAAATACTGCGCTTAGGCGCAAAAAGGAATGATGAAAATGACAAAAATAGATGTTTTTTCCGGCTTTTTGGGTGCGGGCAAAACCACACTTATAAAAAAACTTATTAAAGAAGCCTATACGGGCGAAAAAATCGTGCTTATCGAAAACGAATTCGGTAAAGTTGGCATAGACGGCGGATTTTTGCAGGATGCCGGCATAGAGATTACGGAAATGAACTCCGGCTGCATTTGCTGTAGCTTGGTTGGCGATTTCGGCAAGGCTATGGCAGAGGTTATAGAAAAATTTCACCCCGACAGAATTATCATAGAGCCCTCCGGCGTAGGTAAGCTTTCCGATGTTCTCGCCGCTGTTGCAAAGGTAGAAAGTGACGAAGTTAAGGTTTGCGGTGCGGCAACCGTGGCAGATGCGGCAAAATGCAAAATGTATATGAAGAACTTCGGTGAATTTTACGATAATCAGATAGAAAATGCAAACGCTATCATACTCAGCCGTACGGCCGGTATGAAAGCAGAAAAAATAGACGAGGTTGTGGCTATGCTCCGCGAAAAGAATGCAGACGCTATTATAGTTACTACACCTTGGGATATGCTGGATGGCAAAAAGATACTCGAGGTTATCGACGGTTCAAGAAAACCTCTTGAGTTCCACGATGACGAGGAAGAGCACGAGCATCACCATCACCACCATGACCACGACGAATGTGATGACCCCGAGTGCGAATGCCACCACCATCACCACGATGACGAAGAAGGGCACGAGCATCACCATCATCACCACCATGACCACGACGAATGTGATGACCCCGAATGCGAATGCCACCACCATCACCACGATGACGAGGAAGAGCACGAGCATCACCATCACCATCATCACCACGACCACGACGAATGTGATGACCCCGAATGCGAATGCCACCACCATCATCACCACGCCGATGAAGTATTTGAAAGCGTTGGCGCGGAAACAACAAAGAAATTCACTATTGACGAAATAAAAGAAAAGCTCGAAGCGCTCAATGATGAAGAAAAATACGGCAAGATTTTGCGCGCAAAGGGTATAGTTGCTTGCGAATGCGGCAAATTTATCTATTTTGACTTCGTTCCCGGCGAGGCAGACGTTCGCGCAGGCGAACCTGATGTTATAGGTAAGCTTTGCGTTATAGGCTCCAAAATAAACCGCGATGCGGTATCCGAACTTTTCGGCGTAAAATTGAAAGCGTGAGAATATGAGAGAAACACCACTTTATCTTTTTGTAGGCTTTCTTGAAGGCGGCAAAACAAGATTTATTAACGATACTATTGTCGAAGGTCAGTTTGACGACGGCGAAAAAACGCTCCTTCTTCTTTGCGAGGAGGGAATAGAGGAATTCGACGAAGAATTTCTTGCGAGCAAAAATATTTCCATAGAGGTTATAGAAGACAAAAGCGAGCTAAACCCCGACCACCTTGAGGTTTTGCAGAAAAAACACGGTGCTGTCCGTATTCTCTGCGAATACAACGGCATGTGGCTTATAACCGACCTTTTTGCAGCTTTGCCGGATGGCTGGCTTATACCCCAGATAATGATGTTCTGCGATGCGGAAACCTTTTTCGATTACAACACGAATATGCGTTCGCTCGTTGTAGATAAGCTAAATAACACAGACCTTGTTGTATTCAACCGTTTCTTGCCAGAATACGATAAAATGGAATATCACAAGATAGTCCGCGGTGTTTCGCGCGGTGTGGAAATTGCATATGAATACCCCGATGGCAACGCGGAATATGACGATATCGAAGACCCGCTTCCTTACGATATTGATGCACCCGTTATAGAGGTTGCAGACGAGGATTTTGCTATTTGGTACCGCGACGTTTCCGAGGAGCTTGATAAATACCACGGAAAAACGGTTAAAATCAAGGGGCTTGTGGCAAGAAACCCTCAAATACCGAAGGATTCCTTCGTTATAGGCAGAGATATTATGACTTGCTGTGTGGACGATATCAAATATGCAGGTATGCTTGTAGAAGGAACATCTCGTTTTTCTGCAAAGCACGGCGATTGGATAACCCTTACGGCAAAAATAATTATTAAGAACAGCAAGGTATACGGCAGAAAAGGCCCTGTGCTTACAGCAATCTCTGTTGAAAAGGCAGAGGCTCCTGCGCAGCCTGTGGCAACGTTTTATTGATACTATTTTTATGGAGGACGATATGGCTCGCAAATTTACACCTGTAGATGAATCTCTTTTTAAAACAGAACCTTGTATTACCCGATACCCCGAAACCATACTTTCCCGCAAGGATGTTCCGTACCCATCTGCGCTCACATTTAACGCAGGCGTGCTTAAACGCGAAAACGGGGAATATATTATGATATTCCGCAACGATATCGGTGATTACGACAAGCAAACGCTGGAGGGAACAAACCTTGGTCTTGCTTTTTCCGACGACGGCTTGCATTGGAAGGTAGAGCCCGAACCCTGTTTTGCCATGCAGGACGATGAGATCATGCGCATATACGACCCCCGTATAACGGAAATCGACGGAGAATATTGCATTTGCTTTGCTGTGGATACAAAGCATGGTGTTTGCGGTGGCATGGCTACCACAAAAGACCTTAAAAACTTCGATGTAAAATCCATTTCTGTCCCCGAAAACAGAAATATGGTGCTTTTCCCCGAAAAGATCAACGGTAAATACGTTCGCCTTGAACGCCCAATGCCCGTTTACTCTCGTGGGGGCGACAAATTTGATATTTGGCTTTCCGAATCGCCCGACCTTGTGTATTGGGGCAATTCCAAGCTTGTGCTCGCTACGGAGGACGTGCCTTACTGCAACGATAAGATAGGCCCCGGTGCGCCGCCCATTAAAACGGACAAAGGCTGGCTTATAATTTTCCATTCCGTAGACGTAGACCCGGAGCGCGGAAAGCGCGGCTGGGAAGCGGCATGGAAAAAGCGCTACGTTATAGGCGTGGCACTGCTTGACCTTGAAGATCCTTCAAAGGTTATCGGTATGAGCAAAAAACCGCTTATTGTACCCGAAGGGTACTGGGAAACGGAGGAAGGCTTCCGCACGCACGCGCTTTTCCCCTGCGGTATGCTTCTTGAAGATGACAATACCGTGCGCATTTACTACAGCGCGAGTGATGCTATCGTAAGAATGGCAAGCGCGAAGCTCGAAGATCTGCTGGCGCTTTGTACAGATCCTAGAAAATAATATTAACCCGCAAGTTAATTACTTGCGGGTTTTCTTTTATCTATGCGAATATCTTGTGCCGGGCAAAGGCTCGCCCAAAAGCTCTGTGATGGTGACAACCTCATAGCCTTCGGCATCAAGACGCTCTAGGATTATTTTCAAGGCTTCATAGGTGTTTTCGTAAATATCGTGCATAAGAATAATGTCGCCTTCTTTTACAGTGGACATAACGTTTTGCACTATAGTTTCCACGTTTTCTTTTTGCTCGCTTGCACTATCGTTACCTTTGTGCTTGTAATCGAGAGAATCTACGTTCCAAGTTATAATAGAGTAGGGGCTTGCTTCTATACGCTCCTGCGAAATGCTGCCGCCTATGGGGCGCATAAGCGTGGCTTCATAGCCGGAACAGAATTTTTTAATAGCCGCCACGGTTTCGCTCATTTCATACTGATATTCTGCATCGGAACAGTTTTTGTAGTTTTCGAGGTGAGTATATCCGTGTATGCCGAGCTCGTGCCCGTTTCTGAAAAGGTAGAGGGCTGTGCTGCTGCCGTTATAAACTCTTTTTTCGCCGCCTATGCGATTGCCTACAACGAAAAACGTGGCGTGAAAGCCGTATTTTGCTAGCTCGTCGGCTATTGCCACTGTCCACACGTTGTGGGGGCCGTCGTCGAATGTTATTGCCACGCGCTTTTTGGGTTCGGGCGGTGTAACGGAAGTGGTGCTTGATGTGGTGGAGGAGGTTTGTGTTGTTGCCGAGCTCGCAGTGGTAACGCTCGGTGTTTTACCGCCGCAGGATGTAAGAAAGCATATCGCGGCTATATATAAAAGTAAAAACGTTCTAAAAAATTTCTTTATTCTCATTTGTTTCCTTGTTTGGTACGGTGGTGGGTTTGCTACATTAACAGTATAGCATTCCCAAAAGAGTTTTTCAAGTGGAAAAACAGAAATGTCGAAAAATGTTAACATTTGTAAAACCGAAAAGAGCACGGCTTGCGCCGTACTCTTTAAGCTGTTATTTTTCGTAAACAGGGAAGTTTACCTTAAATTCTTCTGCTTCAGGGGATTGATATAGATGTATTTTATTCTGAATTACACGCATTTCCTTGTGTGTGGGAATAGCGTTATAGAAAGAGAAAATACCCGTGGGGTGGCAAGTATAGTCGCCAAGGCCGGCCATAAGCTTAACGGGTGCCGTTATGCGTGTAGCAAGATTCGTAAGGTCGTAATACGCTATGCCGCGAATAAACTGTGGGTCGCCATAGCGTATTCTGCCGATAGAAGCCGCGTTAATATCGCAAAGCCACGGAATATATATATCGAGCAGGTTTGTTTCTGGAACGAGCGTGGAAGCAACCGTCGCCTGGAAAGCGCCCTGGCTGCCGCCGTGCAAAATAAGCTCTCCGTTGAAGTTATCGAGCGTCTGCACAAATCTTGCGGCTTGTGCGGCACGAAGGGCCATATATTTAAAATAACATTTTTCGGGATCCTTGTTCTTTTCCGTGACAAGGCCGTAGTCTTTAAGTCGTGTCTGAGCGAGCTTCTGGTAGTATTCGTCGGGTCTGCCGTTTTCTATACCGTGGGCGTTTATGTAGAAGATGATTTTATCTTCCTGGCAGCTTATTGGTGCAGGCACTACACCATAGCCCTTATAGCAAACGTACGCCGGGAATTTGCCTTCCTTTTTGGGGGCTGTGAGGTAACCCGAAACAGGCATCGGACCGGGGGCTTTTATCTTCATATCGTAGATATAAAAATCGGGGTACTCTTCTTTAACTATTTCTTTATAGCCTATCGTTTCCACGTCTGTGGCGTAGAGCTCTTTTTTGCAGTTTTCCCAGAATTCCGTAAAATCCTCCGGCATAGGTGTCGTCGTGCGAAGGGTTTCGACCTCTGCGCCGGCGCCGCCCTCGAAATCATCGCAATCCTCGAGCTTTTCGCCGTTTGCATCGAGCGCACGGCAGATAACGCGCGCAAAGCCGGGATTGTTCATAACGGTCTCGAGTGTTATAGTGCCGCTTTCGCCGCTTGCAGTTCCTTCTATTTTGTCTTCAAAATCGCGTTCTATGGTATAATAGAATGTGTGGCAGGTTATTTTTTTGCCTTCTTCACGAAGCTCAAGGTCGAAAACCATCTTTTCGCCTGTTTTGTACTCTACGGGGTGACTATTTGTTTTACAAAAAAAATATTTCTTTCCCATTTTTGTTTATTCCTTTCACAAAAGTTTTTTCTTTATGTATTTTACGGTTTTTTCAGATGTGCCTTTGTCAAATTTTTCGTATTCATCGAAATTGCTGAATGTTCCGCCCTCGTTAGAGGACCAACCGATAAGCCATTTGTTTTTCTGTTCTTCGGAAAGTGTATCGCTATCGGATTTGAATTTGAAAATATGGAAACTCTCTTTTTTTACATCGGTTTTCCCGATATACTCTATTTCATCCGGGGCTTTACCCAGCTCTGTGGGGTATGTGAGCCAATGCACAAGGTCGCTTTTTGCTAGGTATTCCTCGTTTGCAAGCTCGGTGGGGAAGCGCTCGGTTTTGTTATGCTGATGAAGTAATCCGTACAGGTTATCCGCATATATCAGATCGCCGGCAAGTGTGTTTATTATGTCCTGCGGAATTTCTTCATTTGCGGCAAGGAGCGATGAAACGGAATAAAAACTCAAATTATTTTTGCCGAGAGTCATAACCTCCCGGAGCGAAGCCTTTATAGAGTCGTTTATGAAATATTTGCAAATGTCGCAAGCGTGTTCAAGCGCGTCCTCGGCATCTTCGTTCAAAGCGTCACGCAAATTTATATAGCGTACCATTTCGGCCGCTATGTAGCTCGAAAGCTCTTCCTTGGAGCTTTCAAGCAGATGCGGAAGATTTTCTCTGTAATGAAGCAAGCCTGCATAAAGAAGCCCTTTTTCATATTCGTCTGTAGACTCCGAAAGAGTTTTCAAGAGGTTTTTGACGTCAACTATGGAAACTATTTTTTGAGAAAAAATATCGTCTATAGCTTTTTCTATATGCATTTCTTTTTCCATAAGCTGGCTTGTATTTTTTATTATTTCCATATTTTTAAGAGAAATTTCCGCAGGGTTTTGGTGTACAGTCATTATTAAGGCAAAAAGCTTATCCGTATACATAAAGATCAAGCTTTTTTCTTTATACGTTTTTGCCTCCGCGACCAAACTGCCTATGCTTTTCATTTCACTTATAATGAAATCGGAAATCAGCGCTTTGTTTGAATCGGTAAGTTTTATTCGCTTGCTTTTGAGAAAAGCATATATCATAGCGATCATCTGCGTTTTTTCATCATAATCATTGTTTTGCTTTATGTCTGATATAAGAGACGTAAGCAAATTTGTTTCTGCCATTAACATACCACCCATTCAATAAAATATTATTTAAATCATAACAAAGATATTTTAACATATTTATCCGTAAATATCAATAGCAAACACAAAACACGGCAATTTTAATTGCCGTGTTTTGAAGTTTTAATCTATTACCTTTATATATTCGATAACAGGCTGGTATTCTTCCTTTAGGAAGCCCATATTATAGCCGCTGGAGTTTTCTTCGAATGCGTGGAACATTGTGTTGCTTTCGATATATTCGAGTATATTCATGCCGGAGGTTACCCAGCCGAAAGCGGCATAATCGCCGTTAAGGTGCGAAGCGTTGTCGAGCATAATGAAGAACTGGTTCGAGGCGCTGTCGGGCTTGGAGGAACGAGCCATGGAAAGTATGCCTTTTCTGTGGAGAAGGCCGTTCGGCACACCGTTGGAGGAAAATTCGCCTTTGATGGCGTCGGTTTCTGCGCCACCGCCAATCTGAACAACAAAATCATAATTCATTCTTATGATGTTAAGACCATCGTAATAGCCGCTGTTCACAAGCTTCAAGAAGTTTTGAACCGTTATTGGTGCAACCGTTTCGTCGAGAACCATTGTAATTTTGCCATAACCTTTAAGCGACATTTCTACGGTATGAAGAGTGTGACCCTCCGTATTTACGGAAACAGAAGGGCTGAAAGGCTCTGCTTCTGTGGGCGCGCCTTCTATTTCGGGTATTTCCACACCGTTGTTTCCGGTAACCTTCATTTCGCTTATTGTAAGCTGAGATTTAGCATCGAGGAAGCCGTTTTGGTCAATATAGGAATCTGTTGAAATATCATCTTCTATTGCTTCGAGTATATTCATTCCCGCTGTTACCCAGCCGAAGCCTGCATACGAGCCGTCGAGGTATGAATTATCATCAAGCATGATGAAAAATTGGTCGGAAGCACTGTTCATAGAAATGCCGTTTCTCGCCATGGAAAGCACGCCTTTTTTGTGGAGAAGGTCGTTTTTTACGCCGTTTTCCGCAAATTCACCTTTTATACAATCTGTTCCTTCGCCGCCTGCGTTCTGCATAACGAAGCCGTGCTGAAGACGGGAGATTTTTGTGTTATTAAAATAACCGCTGTTTACAAGGCTTAGAAAATTCGTAACCGTTATGGGAGCTACACTGGCGTCGAGTGTAAGGCTTACTGTGCCGTAGTTCTTTATTGTCATTTCAACGTAATGTAGGCTGTGGCCTTCGGTATCGACGGAAATGTTTGCCTCGAAAGGCTTTGCTGCCATTTCACCTCCGCAAGAAACGAGCGAAAGCGTAAGGCATACGAGCATTATTACAAGTGTGCAAGATATAATTTTTTTCATTTTTGGGGTTAATCCTCTGTTCTTGTTATTTTCACTTTCATTTCTGCGCCGGCTTCATCGAGCACTTCTACGCAGAGATTCCATTTTTCGCTTACACCTTCGGGGAAAGAGTTGAGCGAGTAGGAATGGGAAGCCGCGCCGCAATAGTCGCGAGAATTGAATATTGCTGTTTTGGGGTCTTCCGATTTATAGAAGAAGGGAATTGCTTTGGGATCAGTATCATCGTAAAGAGGGCCAAATTTTACAAAATTGCCGTTTTCATCGAGTATTTTTTCCATGCCGTCGCGCGGTTTTATAGCAACGCCGAGGTCGTGGCGTTCACCGTTCGGGCGGTTGGAGGAAACACACTGCGCTTTCCAAAACCATTTTTTGTTTATGGCTTCATCTATGTGCCAAACCACAACGCCGCCCTTGGTTTCATCATAGGTAAGAAACTCTTCGAAGCCCTCTTTAAGGCGAATTTCGCAAAGGTAATATTCGTCGGGGTTGGGTGTGGGAATTTTGAGAATATTATTTTTGCCCGAACGCACGGAATAGAGCGTGTAAACACCATCTTCCGTAGCCTCCTCCGCCTTTGCCCAATCGAAAAGCAGGCGCTGGTAGGGGTCCATATATGTAGGGGTGTTACCGCCGTTTGAATGGTTGCCACTGGACATGATAGAGAAGCGGCGTGGCGTGGGCCAGCGTTTTTCCGCATCTTCCGGAGGGGTATAGCGAGAGTACATATCCTGTGCGCCAAGATTGTGCGCAAGCTCGTGCGCGGGCGTGCCGATCGTCATGCCTTTCATATCGATTCTTCTGTGCTCGCCTACGTTAGAGAAGCAGGTAAGGTGTATACCGTCGCGCGTTTCGACCGTGATATGCTGGCTTGTGCCGTGCACCATAAAACGCGCGCGAGGGTCGGGTGCATTTTCATAGTCCGGCGCTTCGTAGCTCTTGTCGCCGCGCTGTGTGGAATGGTCATAGCCTGCGTTTAGAATTATTATAGCAAATTCATCGGGGGTTACTCTGCCGTCATCGTCTGTATCGTACTGGTTAAAGTCGATATAAAGTTCGCACATTTCAACTATATCGTGAATTGCCTTCTGTGCGGCGCTCTTGTTCGAAAAACCTTTGAAGTTTCTGAGAGCTGCGGGGTGTGGGAAAGGAACAGCTATTTTTATAACGCCTTTATCCATATCGAGTCTTTGCGGGTGGTCGATTTTTGCGGGGTAGAACCAGAAGTTTCCACAGGTCATCTCCTTGTAATAATCTGTAAGAGAAGCTCCGTTTTCTCCAAAAAATCTTTCGTAAACTTCCATAGGGTCAGAAGTTGTCCATTGCTCGCCATAGTAGGGGCTTGTGGGGTCTGTAAGGAGCTCGGGATTTTCTGGATCGAAATGGTCCACTCCTTCGCCGCTGGGATCGTAGCTTGCGAGAACGATAAGAAGAGGGGTTGGTTCTTTTCTTTTGATGATTTTTCTCATAAGATTGCCTTCCTTTTTGTTAAAAGTTGTTTATATGTTTATGAAAAATAATAAAGTAATTGGTTTAGACCGCAAACTGGCTCATATAGATTTTAGAGTAAAAAACGCCTTTTGCGAGAAGCTCTTCGTGCTTGCCGCTTTCTACGATAGCGCCGTCGTTCATAACGAGAATCTTGTCGGCGTTCTGTACGGTAGAAAGTCTGTGTGCCACTATAAAGCTTGTTTTGCCCGCCATCATTTCGTCCATAGCTTCGCTTATTTTTATTTCCGTTCGCGTATCTATGGAGGAGGTCGCTTCATCAAGAATGAGTATTTTCGGGTTTTGCAAAATAACACGAGCTATGCATATGAGCTGCATCTGCCCCTGTGATATGGAGGCGCCGCCTGCCCCTATAATGGTGCTATAGCCGCCGGAAAGCTTGCGGATAAAATCGTCTGCACGCGCTTTTTTTGCCGCCGCTACTATTTCCTCGTCGGTGGCGTCCGGCTTTCCGAGCGCGATGTTATCGCGAACGGTGCCTGCGCGGAGCCATGTGTCCTGAAGCACCATGCCGTAGTTTTGGCGAAGACTGCGGCGTGTAACTTCCTCTACGTTATTTCCGTCTACGGAAAGTGTGCCGCCCGTAACGTCATAGAAGCGTATGAGCAGATTTATAAGTGTGGATTTGCCTGCGCCCGTGGGGCCTACTATAGCAATATGCTCGCCCTCGCGTACATCTAGGTTGAAGTTTTCGATAAGCGGTCTTTCGGGTTCATAAGAGAACGAAACGTCGCTAAAACGTATATTTCCGTTTGCTTCGGGCATTTCTGGAAGAGCGGCATCGGAAGCCTCTTCTTTTTCTTCCAAAAATTCAAAAACGCGGGAAGCACAAGCCGTAGCATTCTGAAGCTCTGCTATAACGCCCGAAATTTCATTAAAAGGCTTGGTATATTGGTTAGCATACACCAAAAAGGAGGAAAGTATACCTACGCTCATACCGCCGCCTGCGGCTACAAGACCGCCGGAAAGGGCCACCGCAGCATATACCAGGCTGTTTACAAATCTTGTGGCTGGATTTACGAGCGAAGAAGCGAATGTTGCAACCTGTGAAGCTTTCTTGAGGTCTTCGTTAAGTGCTTCAAAACGAGAATGGAAGTTTTCTCCGCCGCCGATTGCTTGAATTGTTTTTTGCTCGCCGATGGCTTCGTCGATAATTGCGGTCTGCTCACCGCGAATACGTGTTGTTTCACTGAACATAGAGTAAGTTTTTCTTGCTATAAAGTTAGCCACAAGCAGGGAAACCGGTGTAAGCACAACGACAACTATTGTGGAGACAATATCAAGTGTGAGCATAAACACAATAGTACCGACTATTGTCACCGCGCCCGAGAAGAACTGTATAGAACCTATTACAAGCCCTTCGGAAAGCTGTTCAACGTCTGCCGTAACACGGCTTATAATATCGCCGTGAGGGTGCGTGTCTATGTATGAGAGGGGAAGGTGCTGTATTTTATGCATAGCCTGCGTGCGTATATTTTTGACGATGCCGTATGCCGCAGAGTTTATGAATACCGTCATAAGCCACTGACCTATGGCGGCAAATGCTGTAAAAAGGCCGATAGTAATGAAATATTCGAAAATTTGTTCAAAATCTACCTTTCCCGCTTCCACTATACAGTCTATTGCCTCACCTATGAGTATGGGAATATACAGAGTGGACGCCGTAGAGATGCATGCGAATACAAACGCGAATATAACTGCGGCACGGTGGTTTTTAGCGTATGAAAGTGCTTTGGCAAGTGTTTTTACAGAGGAGAAAGCAGAATTTTTTTTCTTTTTCATTTTGCCGCCTCCTTTTCTTTGCGGAACTGAGAATAGTATATTTCGCTGTAAACCTCGCACGTTTCAAGAAGCTCCTTGTGAGTGCCGAGCCCCACAAGCTCGCCTCTGTCGAGAACGGCTATCTTATCTGCGTGCATAACGGATGCCGCACGCTGCGAAACGATGAAAAGTGTGGGGCATGGAGAAAGCTCTCTTATAGCCATACGAAGGTTTGCATCTGTAGCGAAGTCGAGAGCACTTGTGGAGTCATCGAGAATCAGCACAGAGGGCTTTTTAACAAGCGCTCTTGCTATGCAAAGGCGCTGCTTCTGCCCACCGGAGAAGTTTTTGCCGCCTGCTTCGACTTCCGAAGAAACACCTCCGCGCTCTGCCACAAAATCGTATGCCTGCGCTGTTTTAAGGGCGTTTTCTATATCTTTGTCGGTGGCGTTCGGTGCGCCAAAACGCATATTTTCTGCGATCGTACCGCGGAAAAGTACGGATTTTTGCGGTACAACACCGATTTTTTCGCAAAGATCTTCTTTAGATATATTTTTTATATCTTTACCGCCGATGGTTACCGAGCCTTCGGATGTATCATAAAAACGGGGAATCATGTTTACTACTGTTGATTTGCCGGAGCCTGTACCGCCGATAATACCGATAATTTCGCCGCTTTTAGCGGAAAAGCTTATGCCGGAAACGGCATTTTCGCCGCCGTTTTTATATTTGCAGGAAACGTTTTTGAACTCTACCTCGCTACCGTCTATTTTTTCATTGCCGTAGACGATAGAGGATTTGATTTCGAGTGTGCTTTCTATACGGGAAGCGCATGCAAGTGCTTTTGTAACAGTTACTATAAGGTTGGCAAGCTTTATAAGTTCTATGAGTATTTGCGACATATAGTTATAGAGCGCAACCACATCGCCCTGCGAGATAAGACCGCTGTTTACGCTTATCGCACCGCGATATATAAGGGCAATAAGCGCTATATTGACTATCGCATATGTAAGAGGGTTCATAAGCGATGCCACTCTGCCTGCTTTGTTGAGCGCGCGCGTCATAGCATTGTTGAAGGAGCCGTATGCTTCCTCTTCCTCGTTTTCTCTGGAAAGGGCACGTACCACCCTAACCCCCGCAAGATTTTCGCGTGTAAGAAGCACTGTTTTTTCAAGGTGCTTTTGAACTTTTTTGTGGAGAGGAACCGTTATTCCCATAATTGTGAATACAACAACGGCCAAAATCGCTATAGCTGCAACAAAAACGAGTGCGGCATCTACGTCTATCGTGAACGCCATGATCATAGAACCGAAAACAATGAAAGGCGAACGAGAGAAAAGGCGCAGGAACATATTTACACCGTTTTGAACCTGGTTTACGTCGCTTGTCATTCTGGTTATCATTGTGGAAGCCCCGAGCGAATCAAGCTCCGAATAGGAAAGTGAAGCGGTGTGGCTGAAAAGTGCGCTGCGAAGTCTTGCCGAAAAACCGCAGGCTGCTCTGGCGGCAAAATATTGTGCCACAAGTGTTGATGAAAGGCCTACAACGCCGAGTAGTACCATAAGACCACACATTTTCACGATATACGCTTTGTCTGCGTTGCCTATACCCACATCGATAATACTTTTAACGACAAGCGGTATGCAAAGCTCGAAAACGGCTTCGAGCGCTTTGAAAATCGGGCCCAAGATACATTGGGTTCGGTAACCCTTCATATATCTTAATAGCTTTTTCAAAATAAACCTCCGTTTGAATTTATAAATATATACAAAGAAATTATCTCATAATATGAAAATTTTGTCAATACTGTAGCGGAAAAATAAAATAAATAAAACCAGTGAAATTTGCGGCAATTTCGAGGGTTTGCATATTTATCATTATCAATGAAAGTGAATCGTTATATCATTAGTGAAAAAGTAGATAATTTTTACAATATTGAAAAAATCTCTTGACAATATATCTGGGTATGCGTATAATATGAGAATAATTCTCATATTCAGAGGCTGGAATGAAAAACGAAAAGAATATATATAAAACCTCTCAGCGTGAGCTTCTGCTGGATTTTCTTCGTTCGCATCCCGATGAAGAATTTTCTACGGAGGAAATAACGGGTGCGCTTTGCGGAAAAGCCATAGGAAAGAGCACGGTATACCGCCTTATTTCCAAGCTTTGTGAAGACGGCGACGTTTTGCGAACAAGAGGGGCAGGCGGAAAGAAGATTTTGTACCGATATATAGATAAGTCACACGCTTGCGACGAGCATTTTCACCTGAAGTGTCGCGATTGCGGTAAAATAATACATCTGGATTGCGATTTCATGGCAGAGCTTGAAGGGCATATAGCCGGCGCACATGGATTTAGGCTTGACCCAAAATCCACTGTTATAAACGGCATATGTGCCGAATGCGAGAAAAAGGAGAGCATAGAATGATATTAAAATGCGAAAACGTGGCTCTTTCATACGATGGGCGCACGGTTGCGGAAAATATAGATTTTCAAATCAACGAAGGCGATTATCTTTGTATACTCGGCGAAAACGGTTCCGGTAAAACTACACTTGTAAGTGCCTTGCTCGGTCTAAAAAAGGCGGCAGGTGGGAAAATTATATACGGCAACGGCGTAAAAGCGGAAAATATAGGTTATTTACCGCAAAAGCAGCGTTCGGGGGAGGATTTTCCTGCCTGCGTGCGCGAAATTGTGCGTACGGGTTTTCTCGGCAAACGCGGCTTCAGGTTTTACTATTCAAAAGCAGAGCGCGAACGCGCGGAAGAAGTCATGCAAAAATTAGGTATATCGGGGTTTGCCAAACGTTCTTTTTCAGAGCTTTCGGGTGGTCAGCAAAAAAGAGTGCTCCTTGCGCGCGCCCTCTGTTCGGCGGAAAATCTGCTTATATTAGATGAACCCACAGCGGCGCTTGACCCGATAGTTACAGAAGAGCTTTATGAAATGACGAAAAAGCTTAATGCCGAGGAAAAGCTTTCTGTAATAATGGTTTCCCACGACGTTTCTGCAGCAACAAAATATGCAAATAAAATTTTGCATATAAAGCACGAGCAGCTTTTCTTTGGTTCTACAGAGGAATATTTAAAAACAGACCTGGCAAAGGCATATTTGGGAGGGCACGGCATTGGTGGCTGAATTTTTTGGTTATTTTTCTTTCGCGTTTACTTGGCGCTTGCTCATAGTAGGCTTGCTTTTGGCTGTTTGCTCGGCTTTGCTCGGTGTTTGCCTTGTGCCGAAACGCTATTCTATGATAGGTGATGGCCTTTCTCACGTTGGCTTCGGTGCGCTTGCAGTAGCTTCGGCTCTTGGTGCGGCACCGCTTGCGGTTGCAATGCCTGTAGTTATAATAGCCTCCTTTTTGCTTCTGCGTATAAAAGAAAACGGCAAAATAAAGGGCGATAGCGCAATAGCCATGATCTCTTCCGGTGCGCTTGCATTGGGCGTTATGATAGTTTCGCTTTCCGGCAGCAACACAGATTTGGAAGGATATATGTTCGGCAGTATACTTGCCATAACAAAAACGGATTTTATAACGGCGCTTATAATCTTTCCTATTGTTATAATATCGTTTGTGGTTTTTTATACACAAATATTTGCTGTTTCATATGATGAAAGCTTTGCCCGCGCTACGGGTATGAAGGCAGGCTTTTACGATATGCTACTTGCTGTGCTCGTGGCTGTTACGGTAGTTATAGGCATGCGCATTATGGGTACGTTGCTTATTTCCGCGTTGGTCATTTTCCCCTCCATCTCCGCCATGCGTGTATGCAAAAGCTATTTTGCAACAAACGTTTGTGCGGTTGCGGTATCTGCGCTAAGTTTTCTCGTCGGCATGTTTTCGTCTTTTATTTTCTCCACGCCGATAGGCGCTTCCATAGTAATTTGCAACGTGATCTCCTTTTTTGTGCTTTCTGTTGTTGGAGCTATACTTAAACGAAAAGGATGATATGAATATATGAAAAGAACTTGCTTCTGAAGCAAGTTCTTTTTCTCAATTTTGAATTGTTTTTGCCTCAACAAACGAGAGGTGGACAAACCATGTGCTTTATGCTACAATAAAATCAGAAACGGTACCGCTTTTAAAATAATTATTGAAAGGAAATGAAAAAATGTCATTTGGAAATGTTATAAGAAAATTACGCCGCGAGGCTGAGATGACACAGGAAGAGCTTGCGGAGCTGCTCGCAATCTCTCCGCAGGCGGTAAGCCGTTGGGAAACGGAAGCGGCTATGCCCGATATTTCGCTTTTGCCTAGGCTTGCAAATATTTTTAACGTAAGCGCAGACGAACTGCTCGAAATCAACGTGGCAAAGAACGAAGAGAAGATAGAAGAGTTTCTAAAAAATGCAAAACGTGCGTTGCACCATGGAGATTTTCAAAAATCGGCAGAAATACTCGGTGAAGCGCACAGTATGTTTCCTCGTTCATATAAAATAATGTATGAACTTGCAAACTCGCTTTTGTGCGTTTATTCAAGACAGGGCAAAAAGGAGTATGATGACGTAATCGCACTTTGCAAAAATCTTTTGAACAACTGTACAGATAACACTTTGCGCTACGAAGCTATGGAAACGCTGGGGCTTGCTTACCATTATGCCGGAAAAGACGAAGAAATGATAAAGCTTTCAGAGCAGATGACACCTTTTGCGTACTCAAAGGAAAGATTTATGATGTGGCGATGGGGATTTGACAGCGAAACGCTTGCAAAAAGGCAAGGTTATTTATCGGATTTGCTTCATGAATTACTGTACACATTACTACTTATTCCTAATAGCAAAAAGTATTCGCGAGAAGAAACAATACAAATATGGAAGCAGATAATTGATATAACAGAAATTATGTTTCCGGATGGAGATTATCAGGTTTTTGCACAAATTGCGGCAACCACATGCGATTGTATAGCACGTAAATACTTACAAAACGGGGAGAAGGAAGAATGCCTTTATTGGTTCGAGCGTGCGTGCGATTATATTTTGTATTTAGATACGTATGATACCAATCCTATAAATACAGCGCCTGCGCCGCACACCTCTCTTGCGTTAAACGGCGCTAAGGGAAGCAGATGGATAAAAGAAAACGGACGAACAATGAGCGAAGAATACCTAAAAGCTTGGCATGAGGGCAAAGAAATGGAGAAAATAAGAGAAGAAGCGCGCTTTAAATCTATTATTGAAAGATTGAAAGAGCACGCTGTGAAGACATAATTACCCCAAATTTGCTTTTGCGTATTTTCTTACGTGGCCGTCACAATCGTTTAATATCCATTCCAATGTTCAGTTCCATTGTGATTCTCCTTGTAAGTAAAGTAAATGGGCACGTTTCTGATTATATTATATCATAAATCTAAACATTTACAAGCGAAGCATAGGCGACAAGGATTTAACTAACGGTTAAATATTTTGAACAGCAGAAAAAGCCTCGGCAAGGAAACTCCATGCCGAGGCTTTTTGTATTTGATTTCAGTGAACTGTCCTTTAGAATCAAGACTAATGCTTCGGGGCTTTAAGATTAAAAGAGTTTTTCAGCAACCTTTGCAAGACCTTCGTTTGTTTTTTCTGTTATTTCGATTCCGTCGAACAGTGTCCATGTTTCTATGTGTGTCATAGATTCATCGGGAGCAAGAGTATAGAGAGGGGAAAGAGACTCGAGTTCCTCGAAGAGGTTGTTTGTATATACCTCGGTAGAGCAACCGAAATCGGGGTATTCGGCTCCCACTTGATATTCGGTATATTTAACAAGTGCCTGTCCATCATTTATATAAGCGGAATGACCGTTTGTGTTGTTTATGCCGAGCTTGAATGCATCCGCAGCATCTTTATCCTGCGAAACAGTAAGATATTTATCGCAAAGAGTGAAGCGGGTATCTGTGAAGCGGGCATACGGCCACATAACGAGCGTTCTGTTGGGAAGAAGCCCTGTATCCTCCGTAGGTTGCGGAACGAGTGCCGTGCCGCCAGGAGCCATTACGGAAAGACACCAAACAGAGCCTTTGATATATGTTGTATTTGTATTAGCTATTTTGTGCGAAATTTTGATTTCGGGTTTATCCTCTGCCATTTCAAGCTTTACGGAAATTTGTATACCGGTTACAGCTTGTGCAGGGGGGACAAATTCTGCACCGTTTGCAAATGTGGAGTAGAGAACTTTTTCGTTGTCGGGATAGTATGTTTCAGGGAAGCCTTCGGGGCTGAGCCATATGCGGTGACCGCCGTATGTATACCAAGTCTTTCCATCGCCGAACATAGAAGAAACGTCGTTTGAGAAATTTCTTTCCACATCTTCAAACATCATATTTTCTTTACCTTTAAGGTTGCATTTTATAATTCTGGGGCCGATGTCAACTGTTACGAAAACCTCCATATAATCATTGGAGATCGCAAGACATTTGCCGAAATTCTTGTATTTCACTTCTTTTATGGAAATCATATTATTGTACTCCCTGTTTTTCATTTTTTTGAGATTTTAAGCCTTCCAGCTCTTGCATGAACGTATCGAGATCTTTAAATTCTCTGTAAACTGAAGCAAAACGCACATATGCTACGTCATCAAGCTGTTTGAGCTTTTCCATTACAAGAACACCTATTTTGCTGGAAGGCACTTCGTGTGTAAGAGAGTTTTGAAGCTCCAGCTCTATCTCGTTTACAATGTTTTCCATTTGTTCGAGCGGTATGGGGCGCTTGTGGCAAGCCTGAATAATTCCGTTTAAAAGCTTGTTTTTATCAAATGTTTGCCTTGTTTTGTCTTTTTTTATAACAAGCAATGGCAAGGTTTCCACTGTTTCATACGTTGTGAAACGGTTTTGGCAGGAAAGACATTCGCGTCTGCGGCGAATACTCGCGCCTTCTTCCGCAGGGCGGGAATCCACAACTATGCTTTTGCTATATCCGCATTTTGGGCATTTCATAACCTATAACCTCCGTTAGTATATCTTTACTGAATAAGTATAGCATATATTAACGAAAAAAGCAAACATAATTTGAATTTGTTTTGAAATTTTATAGAATTTCTGCAAACCCATCGGAATAAATTTCCTCAACCTCACAGGGAAGCACTATGTTTTTATAGAGCTTATCAAAAAGTACAAATGCACTTATCCTGCTGTTTGCAAAATCGGAAATAAAGAAATCTTCTTCGCTACCGTCTTCACATCTCATTGAAATCAGTACAGAGTATCGTGATAGGTATTCCGTGCCGTTTTCAAAAAGTCTGTAGGTAACAGTAAGATTTTCTTTTGAAACTCTTTTCATTAAAATTATTGAATCGTTGTGAATATATTGCATATTGACCTCCGTTTTTTTGTCGTTTGCAATAAACAAGATAATGCTTTTTTTAGATTTTGTAAAGTGAAAGACGTTTACTGTATTCGACATATCTCGGCAATATTCGACAAAAAATCAAAGAAGCAATATACATAATGGAATAAATTGGGCACAAAATAGCGGTTGTTTGTAGAATTTTGTCGAAAAGAGTATAAAGTAAGAATATATGCTGAATTTTATGAATTATTATTCGTTAAATAAAAATGTCATAGGGTGAAAACTCTGCAAAATGCGGTTTTTCACCTTATGACAAAGTGAATGATTATTCATTTTCTGATTCGAGAGAATATGCATAATTCAGAAGAAGTTCTCTAACTTCTTCAAAAGAATCTATCAAATTAAGTTTGCCGCGTATGGTTGCGGAGCCGCGCAAAGATTTTGTAAAATGAGCTGTATGCACACGGCTTTCACGCAAACCGGTATATTCGCCCTTATCGGCAATTCTCATTTCTATCTCACGGATAGCTTCTTCTATTCGCTCGCGTGGGGTAGGCGGAGTGTATTCTTTCCCCTCGAGAGCCGCTTTTACTTCTTCGAAAATATAAGGGTTGCCAAGCGCTCCGCGAGCTATTGCCACCGCATCACATCCCGTTTCGCGGAACATATTAAGCGCATCTTCTGCATTAAATATATCTCCATTGCCTATAACAGGCACGGAAACGGCTTTTTTTACCTTTGCTATATAAGATATATCGACGCCGGGGGAGTACAGCTGTTCTCTGGTTCTAGCGTGTACACATATGGCAGAAGCACCGTTTTCTTCTGCTATTTTTGCGACGTCAACAACATTTTTTGAAGAATTGTCCCATCCCAATCGCATTTTCACAGTTACGGGGAGGTTGCCTGTAACGTTTTTTACCGCATATACAATTTTTCCCGCCAAATCGGGTGTTTTCATAAGCGCACTGCCTTCGCCGTTTTTTACCACTTTGTTCACAGGGCATCCCATGTTTATATCTATTGCGGCGCAGGGCGTTCCCGCCTTGATCGATTCGTTTATAAGGAAATCCGCAGCGCGAGCCATATATTCCGGTTCGCAACCGAAAATTTGCAGAGCGATAGGCATTTCTTCTTCGCGTATTTTGGCAAGCAGAGGCGTTTTTTTATCGTTATAGCAAATAGCTTTTGCCGATATCATTTCGGAAACAAGATAATCCGCACCGAATCTTTTGCAGGAGGCACGAAATGTATAATCCCCCTCGCCGGCCATGGGTGCAAGCATAACTTTCCCAAAAAAGTTTTCAGACATATGCTTTTCTCCTTAGAAAAACTTTATTTACAATAATAATACAACATTGTGAAAAAAAAGTAAATAAAAAATTGAAAACTTGATAAAATGATATGGAAATAAAAGAAAAAACGGCGCAAAACTCTTGAAAGAAAGAACATTTTGTGGTATCATTATATATAAAACATTATCATGAGTTATAATGCTCATTTTTAAAGCTTTAAATCTCATTTAAGAGAAATCTTAAACATTATTTCTATACCTTGGTATTTATAATGTTTGCTCTTCGGAGGAAGAAAATGAAAAACGAACCTACGGCGCAGGGCTTTTTCGGAAATAATGCCGAAACGGGTGCGGAAGCCGTTATTTCCCAAAATCTCGAATACGTATTTTGTGCCGAAGCTTCAGTATATGAACGCAAATTTGCGCATTTAAGTGAGCGCGCCGCTGTAATCGCGCGTTTGCTTAAGGAAAAATCAAATTTTACGGATGTTATGAAAGCGGTAGCTGTTTTCGACGAGGCATCGGAAATATATACAAAGTTAAAAGGCGAACGAATGGATTTTTCTTTGTATTTTGATGAAGCCAACCAAGGTGAGTCGGCGTGCCTTTCAAAATATTCAAAAATATTAAATGACTTATATATATGTAGATCTATCGCATTGTTGAACGAAACAAAGTGCGGAAAAGAAGAACTTGAAGCCTTTATTTGCGAAAGAGAAGAGATAGAAATAGCGCAACATAAAGAAACTTATGATAAAAAAGTTTCCTTTGTTCGCGGAAATCAATCGGGGCGCGCTTTTGAATATTTTGCAAAGTTCGTTCCCGGTGTTTTGGCAGAATATGAAGAGGATTTCAAAAGCGCTTGCGAAGCTGTCGCAAACGGAGAATCAACATACGCTATAATTCCAATAGAAAACTCACTCGACGGAAGATTAAACAGCTTTTATAGGCTAATAGAAAAATATACTCTTTTTATTGTTTTGACTGCGGAAATTCCATCGGATGATTACGAAAGCAGTACAAAATTTGCTTTGGTTTATAGAAATCCAGATGTGATAGAAGCCGAAGGAGAAGAGTTTTTTGAATGTAAGCTCACTTTTTCACACCAAAGCGAGCTCGGAAACGTAATACTTGCTGCGGACTACTTTGGAGCAGAGGTGCGCAAAATACACTCTTTGCCCCTTTCCTTTGGTGGAAGAGAAAATTCTTTTGATATAATTTTCGGGATAGATGGGTCGGATCTGGCAGGGCTTTTCTGCTATCTGTTCTTAGAATATCCTCATTTTACTACAGTGGGATTTTATACTTCTGTGGAGGTATATACGTGAGAATACTTGGTATAGACCCGGGAATAGCCATTGTCGGTTATGGCGTTATAGATGCCGAACGCGGTAATTTCCGTTTGGTTGCAATGGGCGCTTCTCGCACACCTACGGGCATTCCCGTAGAAAAGCGTGTGGAAATGGTATATGACGATATTTGTGAGCTTATAGACGCTTATAAGCCTGATTGTATGGCTTGCGAAGAGCTTTTCTTTAATACCAACCAAAAAACGGCTATTGCCGTGGCAGAGGCACGCGGAGTCATTTTGCTTGCGGCAATGAAGAAAAATTTGGATTTTTATGAATACACTCCCCTCCAAGTTAAACAATCCGTTGTTGGCTACGGAAGGGCGGAGAAGCGGCAAGTTATGGAAATGGTAAAAATGTTTTTGCATCTTGAAAAAGTGCCTAAACTTGATGATACTGCAGATGCATTGGCATTGGCTATATGCCACGCACACGCATCTGAATCTAAAATACAGGGATTTTATAATTTAAAGAAGGAAAAATTGCTTTGATTTTTTAAAGCAGGTAATATACTATGTTTTATTATGTTCGCGGCGAACTTGCGGTTTTAGAACCCGGAACGGCTGTTGTAGATTGTGCAGGTGTTGGATATAAGCTTCTGATAAGCGATAACACCCTTGGAAAGCTTGCAAATATGGATAAAAAGGAAGTTTTGCTATATACGTATATGTATGTACGCGAAGATGCGGTAGATCTTATAGGCTTTGCATCCAAAGAAGAGCTTTCTGCATTTAAAATGCTTATTTCCGTTTCCGGCGTGGGTCCCAAGGCCGCTATGTCCATACTATCGTTGTTAACGGTAGAAAAATTTGCACTTGCAGTAAGTACACAGGATTCCAAAGCTATCGCAAAAGCTTCTGGTATTGGCCCGAAAACTGCGGCGCGCATAGTGCTGGAGCTTAAAGAGAAGGTAGCAAAGGAATTTGCGGCGGTTCCTGCAGGCATAACAGAGCAAGAATTGTTCAAAGAAGAAATCAGTATGAGCGGCAACCTTGCGGAGGCAGAAAAAGCTCTTATGGTTCTTGGATATACGAAGGCCGAAGCGCAAACCGCCCTTAAAGGAGTACCGCCGACAGCGAGCCTTGAAGAAATGGTTTCTGCGGCGCTCAGAAAAATGGCACTTCGCTTTTGATTTTAGGGGTATTTTATAATGATAGATAGATTTGACACTTCCGATTACAGCTCTGCCGAAAGCGGAGAAAGAATAATCGGCACATCATATAGAGAAGAAGACAGCGAAATAGAAAACGGACTTCGTCCGCACGCGTTAGATGAATATATTGGCCAAGAAAAAGCGAAAGAAAACTTAAAAATATACATCGAAGCCGCAAGAAAAAGGGCAGATGCTCTCGATCACGTGCTTTTATACGGTCCTCCCGGACTTGGTAAAACAACTCTTTCTACGATCATTGCAAACGAGCTCGGTGTGAATATACGAATTACGTCCGGTCCCGCGATCGCCAAACCCGGCGACCTCGCAGCGATACTAACCAGCCTTTCTGAAAACGATGTGCTTTTTATAGATGAGATTCACCGTCTTTCCAGAAATGTGGAAGAAATTCTTTATCCCGCAATGGAAGACTATGTAATAGACTTTTTTGTTGGAAATGGTCCGGCGGCGCGCAGCGTTCGCCTGCCGTTGCCAAAATTCACGCTTATAGGTGCTACAACACGCGCAGGTCAGCTTTCTACACCTTTGCGCGACAGATTCGGTGTTTTGCTTCGCTTAGAGCTTTACACGCCGGAGGAGCTTGCGCTTATAGTTAAGCGTAGCGCGGGAATACTCGATATTATGATAGAAGAAGACGGCGCTATGGAAATAGCAAAGCGTTCTCGCGGTACACCTCGTATAGCTAACCGTATGCTGAAGCGCGTGCGCGATTTTGCCCAGGTACGCGGCGATGGAATTATAACCAGAGAGATTGCAGATAAAGCGCTTACAATGCTTGAAATAGACCATCTTGGGCTTGATAATATCGACCGACGCATGCTTACTACCATTATAAGGTTTTATGATGGCGGCCCCGTAGGGCTTGAAACTCTGGCGGCTACGATAGGCGAAGAATCCATAACTTTAGAGGATGTGTACGAGCCTTACCTTATGCAGATAGGCTTTCTGAGCCGCACGCCCAGGGGCAGATGCGTAACTCACCTTGCATATGAGCATTTGGGGATTCCGTTCAGACGTGTCGTTCACGCCGCAGATTCCCCTATGCAAACAAAAATAAACTTTGATGAAGGAAAATGATTTAAATGTGGATAGCAGACGCTTGGAAGGAATATGAACTTATAGATACATCGGACGGGCTTCGCCTTGAACGTTGGGGAAAATATACGCTTGTACGCCCCGATCCGCAGGTTATTTGGCGCGGAGTAAAAGAAAATCCTCTTTGGAAAAAAGCCGATGGCGTTTATTCTCGCGAAGGCGGCGGCGGCAAATGGTCCAAGCTTGCCGTGCCCGAAAGCTGGAACGTAAATTACGGGAATTTGAAATTCAAAATAAATCCAATGGGCTTTAAGCATACGGGGCTTTTCCCGGAACAGGCTGTGAACTGGGATTGGTTTTCCGACCTTATTGCAAACGCCAATCGCCCTATAAAAGTGCTTAATCTCTTTGCCTATACAGGCGGTGCAACTGTGGCAGCGGCAGCGGCAGGTGCTTCTGTTTGCCACGTAGATGCTTCCAAAGGCATGGTTCAAATGGCAAAAGAAAACGCGGCACTTTCCGGGCTTGCCGATGCACATGTAAGATATATTGTAGACGATTGCGAAAAATTTGTGGAACGCGAAATACGCAGGGGAAACAAATACGACGGAATTATAATGGACCCCCCTTCGTATGGCAGAGGCCCGAACGGGGAGGTTTGGAAGTTGGAGGAGTGCATAGGAAGGTTTGTTTCTTCCGCGGCTAAACTTCTTTCCGATGATCCTCTTTTCTTCCTTTTGAATTCTTATACAACGGGGCTTTCCGCCTCCACAATGGGGTATATACTCAACCTTGAAATAGCAAAAAAACGCGGCGGCAACGTTGTTTCCGATGAAATTGGGCTTGCCGTTACTCAAACAGGGGCACCGCTTCCTTGCGGCGCTTCTTCCAGATGGACTAAATAACTATTTATTTTTGGGGTGTAAAAATGGCTGAAATTGTTATAAAAGCAGAAAATCTATCTTTCTTTTACGAAGAAGATGATGGGGCAAAAATACCTGTGCTTCAAAACTTCGATCTCGAAATCGAGAAGGGCTCTTTCGTTGCTCTTCTTGGGCATAACGGAAGTGGCAAAAGCACTCTTGCAAAACTTTTTAACCTTATACTTACACCCGAATCGGGTAATCTGTATCTTTTCGGCAAAAGAGTAGATGAAAACGAAATGACAGATGACGAGCTTTTTGAAATACGCCGACGTATCGGGATGGTTTTTCAAAACCCCGATAACCAACTCGTTGCCACAATAGTTGAAGAAGACGTGGCTTTTGGTCCTGAAAACCTCGGTGTACCGCCCAAAGAAATACGCCAACGCGTAGATGATGCACTTGATTTTGTGAAAATGAAAAAGTTTGCACGCCATAGCCCACATCAGCTTTCCGGTGGGCAAAAACAACGTGTGGCAATAGCAGGAATTTTGGCTTGCAAACCGGAAGTAATAATTTTTGACGAATCTACCGCTATGCTCGATCCCTTGGGGCGCGCAGAGGTAATGTCCACCATTGAAACGCTGAATAAAGAATTCGGCACGACGATTGTTCTTATAACCCATTACATGGAAGAGGCTACGAAAGCAGGACGTGTTGTCGTTATAGACAACGGCAAAAAGCTTTTAGACGGAACGCCGAAAGAAGTATTTAAAGAAACCAAAATATTGCGCAAAGCAGGGCTAGATATTCCACAGACAACTCTTCTTTTGCAAGAGCTTGCCGATATGGGATATGATCTTCCGAGAAATGCGCTTACACCCGAAGAAGGTGCGGAAGCACTTGCGAAAATTCTATCTGAAAAGGAAAAGATAAAATGACGGCAGCAGAACTGAAAAATGTATCTTATATATATAGCCAAAATACGCCGTTTATGAAAGTAGCGGTAGATAATATTAACATAACCTTTGAAGAGAATATGACTATCGGCCTTATCGGCCATACGGGCAGTGGAAAATCAACTGTTGCGCAAATGCTCAACGGTATTTTACGCCCAACCTCGGGTGACGTTTTGATACGCGGCAAAAATATGTGGGAAAGCCCCAAAAAACTAAAAGAATTTCGCTATCTGACGGGTCTTGTTTTTCAATACCCCGAATATCAGCTTTTTGAAGAAACCGTTTATAAAGATATCGCCTTTGGCCCGAAAAATATGGGGCTTGCAGAGGAAGCTATAGACAGAAGAGTGCGCGAAGCAGCAAACTTTGTAGGTCTTTCCGAAAGCGTTCTCGAAAAATCCCCGTTTGATATATCCGGTGGGCAAAAACGCCGTGTTGCTATAGCCGGTGTTATTGCAATGAACCCCAAAAACCTTGTATTGGATGAACCTGCGGCAGGGCTTGACCCTCGCGGCAGAGATGAAATACTCGGAAGAATACGCGAATATCAGCAACAAACGCATTCTACGGTTATTATGATAAGCCACAGTATGGAAGATATGGCGCTGTATTGTGATAAACTTGTGGTTATGCATGAATCTAAGCCAATTATGGCAGGAACCTGTGAGGAAGTTTTCTCTCGCGCTGAAGAACTTGAAAAAGCCGGGCTTGCCGTTCCGCAAGTTACCAAACTCATGATGGAGCTTAATAATAGGGGATATAATGTAAATACATCTGTTTATACAGTAGAGGAAGCAAAAAAAGAGCTTCTTCGCGTACTGGGAGGTGAAATAAAATGCTGAAAGATATAACTCTTGGTCAATTTTTTCCCGGTAATTCTGTTTTGCACAGGCTTGACCCACGAGTAAAAATTGTTATATGCATTGCATATATAGTTGGCATTTTCCTGTGTAATTCACTTGCCGCGTATATATTTCTTATTGCCATGACGGTTTTGCTGATGCTTATTTCACAGCTTCCTGTAAAAACCGTTTTAAAGGGAATACAGCCCGTTGTGGTAATAATAATTTTCACGGCTGTATTAAATGTTTTTTGGCGAGGCGGCGAAACAGAGCTTTTCAGCTTTTGGATAATAACTATTTATCTTGAAGGCGTTACTTCTGCCATATTTATGATGATACGTATTATAGCACTTGTTATCGGCACTTGTATTATTTTGACGTATACTACGTCCCCCATAGCACTTACAGATGCTATAGAGCGTTTGCTCTCACCGTTGCGCATTTTTAAAATTCCCGTACATGAATTTGCTATGATGATGACTATTGCGCTAAGGTTTATTCCCACTCTTATAGAAGAAACCGATAAAATCATGAATGCTCAAAAAGCGAGAGGCTCCGATTTTTCTACAGGCAGTCTTGCAGAAAGAGCAAAGGCTCTTGTGCCTGTTCTGGTGCCCCTTTTCATTTCTTCTTTTAGAAGAGCGGATGAGCTTGCTGTTGCGATGGAATGCAGATGCTACCGTGGCGGTTCCGGCAGAACGAGAATGACACAGCTTCATTTAGCTAAAAGAGATTTCTTTTCTATCCTTTTAACAGCTTTATTTATAGCATCGGTTTTACTAATCAATCAATATTTTCCTATATATGTAGTTTAAACAAATGAAGTATCTATTAAAACTTTCTTATTGCGGCACAAATTATGCAGGCTTTCAGGTTCAGCCCAATGCGAACACTGTACAAGCAGAACTTATGAGTGCCGCAGAAAAAATTTTTACAGTTCCGTGCCTTGTAACGGGATGCAGCCGAACAGACAGCGGTGTGCACGCATACGAATATTATGCTACGGTCGAAGTTTCCTGCCAAGGAGCCAATATTTCTTCCGATAAAGTACCGCGCGCGCTTGCATCTGTATTACCCGATGATATATCGGTTATATCCGCTTGGCATGTGGAAGATAATTTTTCGGTTCGCCGTGCCGTCAGCGGCAAGGAATATGTATATACATTATGGACAAAAGAGTATTCAAACCCTTTTCTTGCCGACAGAGCGTGGCATTACACGCGCCAGCTGAATATCTCCAAAATGAATGAAGCCGCAAAGCTTTTGCAAGGCAAACAAGATTTTGCCGCGTTTATGTCCAGCGGAAGCAGCATAACTGATACCGTGAGAACCATTACACGTTGTGAAGTTATCGCAAGTGAAGACGGCATAGTAAAAATTTACGTTGCGGCAGATGGATTTTTATATAATATGGTAAGAATTATTGTGGGGACACTGGTTTATGTGAGCGAAGGAAAAATAAAAATCGAAGATATTTCGGATATACTTCGCTCTAAAGATAGAAAAAAGGCAGGAAAAACAGCCCCGGCAGGTGGTCTTTATTTAAACAAAGTATTTATTGAGTTTGAAAGGTAATCAAGCATGGCACGAAGCATTTTTTCTCGTATTAAAGATAAAACCGATACAATGGCGGCATATCTTCCGTACGAAAGCGTATACTATGAGAGTATAGCGGATTGTTATAAATATGTAAGACAAGGAATGGTTGTGCTGTTTGCGTTCGTTGTTCTTTTGATTATTTTATTATGCCACAAAGAATTGCAACCGGAAAATTTCCGTTACCTTTTCAAATATATAGATGTAGACCCTGTAGCTATTTCTGCAAACTATAACGATATTTATTATAATACGAACGATAATACTGTTTTCACCTTTTATAAAGGCGACCTTGCCATTATCGGAGATGGAAGGATAAAGCTATACAACATAGCGGGGAATAATATTTTAGACGAAAAACTTGAAACAGAAAATGCCATGTGCAGTTCCGACGGAAAATACCTTGTTATGTATTATCCGGGAGAAAAGAGCATTTCCGTTTTTAATTCATTTTCGAAGCTTTACAGTATTGAATACGACTATCCCGTTATGTATGCTTCCGCAGGCTCAAACGGCAGTTTTTCTGTAGTTACGAGGGACGAAAATTATCGCTCAACTGTATATATATATAATAGCTCTTTTAAAAGCGCATATACTTGGCGCAGTAATGAAAAATATGCCGTTTCTGCGGCAATATCGCCAAACGGAAAGAATGCGGCCGTGCTCACTTACATTCAAAACGAAGGAACTTTCTTGCGCGAAATTACCGTTCGCAATATATCAAAAGACAAGCAAATACTTTCTTCCTCTTCGGAAGGCGGCATGCCTTTAAAAGTTGGATTTTTTGAAAACGACTGCATGTATATCGTAAACTCCGATGGGGTGGAATTTTACAATAAAGATTTTGAAAAAACAACAAGCGTTTCTTTTGAAAGCGAGCTTCAGTTTTACAATACGTTTTCGGATGGAGCTGTTTTTATAACAGGGAAAAACAAATCCGATACTACCGTGCATTATTTCGATTCAAAAGGCAACAAAAAATTAACAGAAAATTTTCAATATACCGTATTGGATGCTAAAATTATTGATGATATAATATATTTACTTACAGATACGGAAATATATAGGTTTTCAAACAGAGCCATCGCAAAAGCAAAAATAGAGGGCGGGGCAGAGGCAATGTTCCTTTTTAACGATGGCAACGTTATGGTTTGCTATGAAACACAAACCAATCTTATAAAAGAATCTGATTTTAAAAAAATCAATTGAAAGGAGATTATCCATGTCCGCTGCTTTGGATATTATACTTATAGCAATAATTGTTGTATTCGCCATTATTGGTGCTAAAAAAGGTTTTTTCTTGGCTGTTGCAGGTTTTGCTTCACATTTTGTAGGCTTACTCGCTGCGGTTTTGTTCTATAAGCCTTTTTCAACACTTATAAAAAAACTTCCTTTTCTTTCGAATATGATAACGGAAGTGGAAATGCCTAAACTTGATACAGGCGATGGACTTATGGAAAACCTCAAGGCCATCATGAATTATATCGTTACTAACGAAGATATCGGAGGCACCACAGAAGCAATAATAAACAATCTTATTGCCGACGTTGCTTCTATTATAATAGCCTTTATAGTTCTTTTCATAGGCGTTTCTCTTCTTACAAAGCTTGTATTCCACCTTTTGAATTTTGCGGCAAAAATGCCAGTTTTGAAGCAGATAAACGGTACGCTTGGCGCTGTTATGGGTATTTGCACGGGCCTTTTCTGGAGCTGGATATTTGCTCTTGTTTTCGGAGGTGTTATTTTCCCGATATGCAACGAAAATTGGCCCAGTATTTTTACTGACAATATGCTGGAATCATTTATATTCAAGCTTTGTTCAGAATTTAATCCTATCGCATTTATAGCAAATTTGTTGCAAAAGTTACTCTAATATCTTAACCGTATATTCCTATATCGCGCCGCTTTGCTTGCGCGATGTTACATATGCCGCACGGTGGCACGGCAAAAGCAAAATACATTTGCCGCCGAGAAGGATTTTTTCAAATGATGCAATTATGTTCGAGATGTAATAAACGAATGGCCGTTGTTTTTGTCACAAAGCTCGAAAACGGAGAAAGCAAGAACGAAGGGCTTTGCTTGAAGTGCGCCAGAGAGATCGGTATACCTCAGGTGGACAGTATTCTTTCCGGAATGGGTATAAGCTCTGACGACCTCGACAATATGGAAGACGAGATAACTAATCTTGTGGCGCAAAGCACTGAAAATACCGACGTTGACAGCGATAATGACGATGACGACAATTCAAGTCGCACACCCGCGCTGGATTTTGCTAAACTTTTTGGCAGCCTTCCTTTTCCTCCTATAAAAAACAGCAATATGCCTGTAAAAAAAGAGGACGAAGAGAAAAAAGAAGGTGTCAAAGAAAAAGATAAATCAAAAAAGAAGAAGGAAAAAGAGCGCAGATATCTTTCCATGTATTGCCGCGATTTAACTTCTGCCGCAAAAGAAGGGAAGCTCGATGCCGTTATAGGAAGAGAACGCGAAACCGCACGCATGATGCAAATTCTTTCCCGTAGGCAAAAGAACAATCCTTGCCTTATAGGCGAGCCCGGCGTAGGCAAAACTGCAATAGCGGAAGCTTTGGCACAAAAAATTGCCGCAGGAGATGTTCCATATAAGCTTAGAGATAAAGAGGTTTATTTGGTAGACCTTACTTCGCTTGTTGCGGGAACACAGTTCCGAGGTCAGTTCGAAAGCCGAATGAAAGGTCTTATAGATGAGGTAAAAGCCCTTGGTAATATCATTTTGGTAATAGACGAGGTACACAGCATTGTTGGTGTCGGCGATTCCGAGGGAAGCATGAATGCTGCAAACATACTTAAACCTGCGCTTTCAAGGGGTGAAATTCAGCTTATAGGTGCCACAACGCTAAATGAATACCGCAAATATATAGAAAAGGACTCCGCATTGGAACGCCGTTTCCAGCCTATTATTGTGGAAGAACCTTCTATCGCAGAAACAAAAAAGATACTTTCCGGCATAAAAAAATACTACGAAACATACCACAGAATAAATATTTCTGAAGCTATTATTTCGCGTGCTGTAGAGCTTTCCGAACGGTATATTACAGATCGTTTTCTGCCAGATAAAGCAATAGACTTGCTTGACGAGGCGGCGGCTTACGTTGCAATGAATTCGCCCGTTGTAAATCGTCTTGCTGCGGTTGAAAAAGAGCTGGAAGAGCTTAAAAAGCAGATAGCTGAAATCGATGAAAATCCATTACCTGCAGATGCAGATGACCAAAGAAGAAACGAACACTATGAGCTTGTTGCCTCCATAAAAGCTAACCAGCTTAAGGACGAAGCGGAATATGAAAAACTTAAAGCCGAACTTGCTACGATTGAGCTTACGGTAGATTCGCTTGCTCGGGTTATCGAAATTTGGACCGGTGTTCCTGCAGGAACTATAAACGCCAACGAATTTGAACAGTTGAATACCCTTGACGATCGCCTTAAAGCAAGAATTAAAGGGCAAGATGAAGCTGTTAATGCAGTTGTGCGCGCCATAAAGCGCAATCGCGCAGGAGTTTCCTATAAACGCAAGCCCGCATCATTCATTTTTGCAGGGCCTACGGGTGTGGGCAAAACAGAACTTGTAAAAGTTCTGGCGACGGATCTTTTCAGCACGCCGGATGCCTTAATTCGCCTTGACATGTCTGAATTTATGGAAAAACATTCTGTTTCCAGAATGATCGGCTCGCCCCCCGGATACGTTGGCTACGATGATGCTGGTCAGCTTACTGAAAAAATTCGCCGCAAACCTTATTCTGTAGTATTGTTTGATGAAATAGAAAAGGCTCACCCCGATGTGCTCAATATTCTTTTGCAGATTCTTGACGATGGCAAGGTTACGGATTCGCACGGAAAAGAAGTTGATTTTTCCAGCAGTATTATCGTTATGACAACAAATGCAGGCTCTAACACAAGCTCTGGTACCGCCGGATTTGGTGTTAGCGAAAAAACTGCCGCAGAAAACCGTACGGAACGTGCGCTTTCAGAATTTTTGCGCCCTGAATTCTTGAATCGTGTGGACGAAATTATAACCTTCAGACACCTTGATAAAGAAGATTTCCGCAGAATTGCCGCTAATATAATTGGCGATTTGCGCACGGCATTGGCGGAAAAGGGAATAGGTGTTTATTGTACGGATGCGGCGCTCGCTTTAATTGCCGAAAAATCATTCTCTGTAAAATACGGTGCGCGCAATATGCGCCGCTTCATAAGCAGAAATATAGAAGATATAGCTGCGGAAAAAATAATTTCTGCTTACGAAAGAAATATAACTCAAATAATTATCGATGCAGACCATGATGAAATTACTGTTGATGTAAGATAACACAATAAAAAGGCAACTTGAAAGTTGCCTTTTTATTGTGTTTATGAACAAATTCCAATGCTTTGATTTGTTTGTAATAACAAGAAAAAAGTTAGCCGAAGCTATTGACTTTTGGGAGTATAAGTGGTATGATTTTATCAGCGTTTTAGCAAACTAAAACGAAATTTAAAATCAAAGTCAGAAAAGAGATACTAAAAATGAAAAAGATCATTTCTCTTGTGCTTATTATGGCACTTATGCTCACATTTGTTTTTGCATTTGCAAGCTGCGGCGAAAGCAAAACCGTCGTTATTGGTTACACACTCTACGATCCTATGAACTATGAAGATGAAAACGGCGAGCTCGTTGGTTTCGATACAGAGCTTGCAAAGGCTGTTTTCAAAAAGCTTGGTTATACACCTATTTTCAAAAAAATCGAATGGGGCCAGAAATATACCGAGCTTAATTCCGGTACAATCGACTGCATTTGGAACGGTTTCACAGCTAATACAGCCGATGATGACGGTATCGCAAGAAGCGAAAAAGTAGACTTCTCTTACAATTATATGAGAAACAAGCAGGTTATCGTTACAACAAAAGAACTCGCAGCAACAGTTACAGACGTTAACTCCCTCGCAGGCAAAGTCGGCTCTGTTGATACAGGCTCTGCAGGCGATACTTACCTCACAGAAAATCTTACCGGTGCAATCAAAAAAGGCGTTACTTCTCAGCTCGATGCTATGAGAGAACTTGCTCTCGGCACAGCAAACTTTGTTGTAGTTGACGACCAGCTCGCAAGAGCATACGTTGGCACAGGCGTCTACAAAGACCTTGCTATTGTTGAAGCTGTGGCAGGCACGGAAGAATTCTATGCTATCGGATTCAAAAAAGACAGCGAACTCACAGCAAAAGTAAATAAAGCTCTCGAAGAACTTGCTGAAGACGGTACTATCGCCGCTCTTGCTGAGAAATATGGTGTTTCCAACACAGTAATCACAGATTTCTCTAACCAGAAATAAGATAAATTTCAATGAAAAACTATACAAGGCACGATATATACGCGCCTTGTAGTTTTTCTGTTTATAAAGAAAGGTGAAAAAATGAGTTTTTGGGATATTACACTTGAGCTCCTTTCGGGCTTTGGTTTTACATTGGCTTTATTTATCTTAACACTGATTTTTGCAATTCCTCTCGGTCTTGCCATCTCTTTTGCCAGAATGAGCACTATAAAACCCGTGCAATCGGTAACAAAAGTGTTTATATGGGTAATTCGCGGTATACCGCTTATGCTTCTTATTTTCATAATCTACTATCTCCCCGGTTTACTAGGAAACGGTTCTTATAATATATTCAATGATCTCGATCTTGAGTTTACAAAACTTGCGGGAAGTAGTGAACTTTTGCGTTACGGTAGCTTTTTGGCGGTTTTGATAGCTTTTGTGATAAACTATTCCTGCTATTTTGCGGAAATTTTTCGAGGCGGTATCGAAAGTATCCCTCAAGGACAGTATGAAGCAGGACAGGTTTTGGGTCTTACAAAGAGCCAGATTTTTACAAAGGTAGTGCTTAAACAGGTTATTAAACGCATTTTGCCCCCGATGACAAATGAAATTATAACCCTTGTTAAAGATACTGCACTAGCCAATGCTATTGCTATACCGGAAATTATACTTTGCGCGAAAGATTTGGCTTCCACAAAAGCTATTATATGGCCTTTATTCTATACGGCGGTCTTCTATCTTATATTTGTTGGTTTGATCACTATTATTTTGGGTAAAGCGGAAAAGAAGCTTTCCTATTTCAAAGCGTAAGGAGGAACGAAAATGTTTTTGGAAGTTAAAAATATAACCAAAAAGTTCGGAGAAACCGATGTTTTGAAGGGAATCGACTTCGACCTGGAAAAAGGACAGGTTCTTTCCATAATTGGCTCTTCCGGTAGCGGCAAAACGACGCTTTTGCGTTGCCTTAATTTTCTGGAAACTCCCGATACAGGTACTATTTTTGTTGACGGCGATTGTATTTTTGATGCAGCAGACACAAGAAAGAAATCTTCTGCGGAAGCAAGAGAAAACAGGCTCAGCTTTGGTCTTGTCTTCCAATCCTTCAATCTTTTTCCACAGTACAGTGTTATGGAGAACCTTATGCTCGCACCAAAGCTTCGTGCAAAAGAAGAAGCGAAGAAAAAAAGGCTAAAAAAGTCAGCTCTCGACAAAATGTACGCTGAAATAGAAAAAAAAGCCGAATCTTTGCTCGCTTCCGTAGGTCTTTCCGAAAAGCATAATTTCTATCCGTGCGAGCTTTCCGGCGGTCAGCAGCAGCGTGTTTCTATTGCACGTGCGCTTATGCTTGACCCTGATATACTTTTCTTCGATGAGCCCACAAGCGCGCTCGACCCGGAAATAACGGGCGAGGTGCTTAAGGTTATAAAAGGCCTTGCAGCCCACAATATGACAATGATTATCGTTACACATGAAATGAATTTTGCCCACGAGGTTTCCGATAAAATCATATTTATGGATGAAGGTGTTGTTGCGGCAGAAGGCAAACCGGAAGAAATATTTGCGAGCGAAAACGAAAGACTTCACCATTTCCTTGCGGCTTTTAACGGGGAAAATTGAGTCTTTACTTCGCATTTTAACTACAGAAATGTCGAATAATTTTATCCATCATTTCCTATAATACGACAATATTTTTACCTATAAAATGGTATCCTTTATACAAGGATACCATTTTTGTTTTTTGGAGGATGTTGAATGGAAAATCTTATAATTTCATATAAAGATGAAGTTTTGACTGCTAAATTATTAAGCGAAATAGACCATCACAGTGCTGTTAATGTTCGGGAGAAAATAGACTCCGAGTTATATAAACAACTGCCGCGAACGCTTATTTTTGACCTCTCAGAGGTTAATTTTATGGATAGCTCCGGGCTGGGTTTGGTTCTTGGCAGATATAGCAAAGCAAAAGAGATAGGGGCGGAGGTAAACATAAAAAACCCCTCAAAACGAACAGAAAAAATATTTCATATGGCAGGCACAGACAAGCTGATAAAAATAATACACGACAAGGAGATAAAAAATGAAACAAATAAATGAGATCAAATGCACTTTTCTTTCGCTTTCACAAAATGAGGGACTGGCTAGAAGTATAGTTTCCGGTTTTCTTTTGCCTCTCGACCCCGACGTAGAGGAACTCGCAGATCTGCGTTGTGCAGTTTCAGAAGCAGTTACAAATTGCATAGTGCACGCATATAGAAATGGAGTAGGTAAAATTTCGCTTACACTTCGCGCATATGAAAACCGAACATTTAAAATGATAGTTGCCGACAAGGGTTGCGGTATAGCAGATGTAAAAGAAGCTAGAAAGCCTATGTTTACCACGTTGCCGGATGAAGATAGGTGTGGTATGGGATTTTCTATTATGGAAAGCTTTTCGGATAAGCTGGATGTAAAATCAAAAGTGGGAAAGGGCACAAGGATCACACTTACAAAGAAACTTTCGTCTGCCGACGATACATAAATAAAAGGAGGTTATTTAATGTCGGCAACAGAAGAAAAACAAAAAGGCGAACATAATCTCGGGCTTATACGAAAGTATCAAAGCGGCGATAATAAAGCACTCGAAATGCTTATAGAAGAAAATATCGGGCTTGTAAAGAATATCGCAAAACGATTTTACGGACGCGGCACAGAATACGAAGATATTGTGCAAATAGGCACTATTGGTATGATAAAAGCCGCCAAAAGCTTCGATGAAAGCTATAATACAGTGTTTTCCACCTACGCTGTACCACTTATTATAGGCGAAATACGCCGTTTTTTGCGCGATGACGGTATAATAAAAGTAAGCCGCGACGTACGCAAGAAGGGATCTGTAATACTGCACGCAAAAGAAGAATTTCAAAAGACACACCAGCGAGATCCTAAAATTTCTGAGCTTTCTGAAATTTGCGGCTATTCAGAGGAAGAGGTGGTGTATGCTTTGGATGCATCCAGTCCTGTTTCATCGCTGCAAGAAAGTATAGGAAATGATGATAATTCTGCAACTATAGAAGAAATGACGGCATCGGACACAAATGAAATCGAAACCGTTATAGACAATATCGCCTTGCGCGAAGCTATTTCTCATCTACCGAAAACGCAGCAACAAATCGTGCATCTGCGTTTTTTTAAGGAGCTTTCCCAGCAGGAAACAGCAAATATTTTAGGTCTTACCCAAGTTAAGGTTTCACGCGAAGAAAAGAAAATTTTCGCTTTTTTAAGAAAGGAATTATAACGAAAAATGCCCACAAAAGTGGGCATTTTTTAATATTGTGCATATTTTTCAAGCTTCTCTTTGATAGTTTTCATTTGCACGTAATCTTCAAACCTATCATAGCGAGATTTTTTTAGTTCATTTAAAAGTAAAGCGCTGTCGTTTTCGGTATAATTTTTAGAGCTTCCTTCTACATTGTCGTAACAATGATTCACGATGAATGAGGTGAAATATCCACTTTGGCGTGTATCATATTTGATTGCGTGCTCTGCAGCGGCTTCCAGATGCGATAAAAACTCATCTTCCTTTCCGAGATTCAAGCAACAATGGGCAAGCTCTAAATGAATATTCTTGATTCTTGCGTGGTAAAAACCAAAATTTCCATCTTCATAAAGCGCGTTAAATACAGCTATAGGGAAGTTCAAGAGCTTGATTTTTTCTTCATCGGTAAAGTTACCTTTGTTTATCATCAAGCTGACATTTAAAAATATTTCATCTGCCATCCATTCGATATTTCCTTGGCATCTTCTTATTTTTTTATCGCCCTCTAAAATATGTGCCAAAAGTGCTTGTTTTGTCACATTGCAATCTGATGCCATAGAAGCATATTTTTGTGCATTTTTTGTGTCTTTTTTGCCGTAATGATACGTAAAGCAAAGCGTTTGTATAGCTCCATCACGGTATTGATTATCTGTGCATTCATCCAGTATTCTTTCGCCCAGCTCTATTATCTCATCGGCGTTTTGCGTGCGGCTTTCAGCACCGAGAGCACACATTAAGAAATACATGACTTGATAATTGTTCGGAAACTCTTTTTTAGCTTCGCGCCAAAGGGCAATACGTTCCGATGTTTTGCCTTGGTTAAAAAAAACTCCTTCTTGGGCTAAATATTCATCAATTTTTTTCTGCTTTAGCGCCTCATTTACACCGAGAATCTCGTCTACAGTAACATTATAATATTCGGCAATCTGTGGAAGCAAAAGAATATCGGGATAACCATCTCCTCGTTCCCATTTGGAAACCGCTTGAACCGTTATGCCGAGGAAAGTAGCAAGATCTTCCTGAGTATTACCTTTATTTCTGCGCAATCTTTTAAGCTGTTGATTGAGTGTAATATTCATAACAATTCTCCTATCGTTTTCAAAAAGTAACAAGCGCTTGTTCTGATTTTATTATAACAAAATAGTCATATTGTTTCAATGACGGTATTGTTTAAATATGTTTTTAAAACTAAACGGGAAGTTTAAATTTTAAACAAAGGGAATTACACCCCCATTTTTTTTACTCTTCTGTAAAACGTATTTGGCTTTAAATCAAGCTCTGCCATTGCTTGACGAGCAGTTATTTTATCTGCGCGCCAACGCGCACAAACTTTGCGGAACCGCTCCTCATCCACAGCGATTGGAGTTCTTCCTTTATACTTTCCTTCGCGCTTTGCAAGTGCTATGCCTTCCGCCTGTCGTTCCAATATATATCCGCGCTCCAGTTCCGCCATTGCCGCGAATATTGTAAGCATAAATTTTCCGCTAACAGAGTCGGTATCTATATTTTCTTTTAACGAAACGAGAGCAGCGCCCTTATTTTTTATTTTTTCAACAATATCAAGTAAATCGCGAGTATTTCTCGCGAGTCGCGAAATACTTTCCACAACCACAATGTCTCCGTCTCGTATATAAGCGAGCATTTCCGCGAGCTGAGGTCTGTTTATGTTTTTACCACTTTGCTTATCTATATAAACCTTTTCTATGCCCATATTACTAAAGGCTTCTGTTTGTCTGCCTTCGTTTTGCTCCTGCGTAGATACTCTGACATAACCGATTTTCATTATATATCATCCTTTCGGCATATTTTATGCTTATATTATAACATATTTTTGTTTATGTATCAATAGGGTATTCAATTAAATATGAAATATTTCAAAAATAAAAATCATATTTTATTGACACATATATTTATAATGTCAATAGGGTATACCCATATGACATATAAACCATAAAAAAAGACGCATACATTTTGAGTGTATGCGTTTCTTTTTGCGTTATTCAGCATCCTGAATCTCATCTTTGATGTTAACCGTAACTTTTTTGCCGCAGTTGTTGGCTGCTGTTTTCATAAGCTGGCGGATTGCACGAGCAATTTTGCCGCGCTTGCCGATAACCTTGCCCATATCGGAAGGGGATACGGAAAGTTCAAGCGTAACGTGTTCGCCGTCTTCTTTTTCAACAATAATAATTTCTTCGGGTTTATCGACAATTGCGCGCGTAATGTTCGCAAGAGTGTCTTTAAGGTTTGTCATTAGTTAGCCACCCCGAAACGATTATTCTGTAACGCCGGCCTTTTTGAGAAGAGATTTTACAGTATCTGTGGGCTGAGCACCGTTTTTGAGCCACTGCTGAGCTTTTTCTGCGTCGATTTTGATTTCAGCAGGCTCTGTGAGGGGGTTGTAGTAACCGATTTCTTCAACGAATCTGCCATCGCGAGGGAAGCGAGAGTCTGCAACAACAACGCGATAGAAAGGAGCTTTTTTAGAGCCGAGTCTTGTAAGTCTGATTTTAACTGCCATAATAATTTTCCTCCGAAAATAATTTCTTTATATAATATTTTTAAATTTATAAATTTTCAATAACTTGTATTGAATAATTATACTATGTTAGAACGGCATTTTGCCGAATTTGCCAAACTTTTTGCCGCTTGTCATTTGTTTCATGAGCTTATTAGTTTGCTCATACTGTTTAAGAAGCTTATTTACCTCTTCAACCGTTGTTCCCGCACCGGACGCGATGCGTTTTTTGCGAGAAGAGTTGATAATATCGGGCTTTTCGCGCTCCGCGGGTGTCATAGAAAGGATGATTGCTTGCATACGATCGATAGCTTTTTCATCAACCTTTGCATCTTTAAGTGCACCGGGTTTTACGCCGGGGAGCATACCCATAAGAGAATCGAGTGAACCCATTTGTTTAAGCTGCTCAAACTGATCGAGGTAATCGGTTAGCGTGAAACGGGATTTGCGAAGTTTTTCTTCGAGCTCCGCCGCCTTTTTATCGTCAAAGTTCTGCTGAGCTTTTTCGATAAGTGAGAGCATATCGCCCATACCGAGAATTCGAGAAGCCATTCTGTCGGGATAAAAAGGCTCTATAGCATCGAGCTTTTCGCCTGTACCGATATATTTAATTGGCTTGCCTGTAACGTGTTTAACGGAAAGTGCCGCACCGCCGCGAGTGTCGCCGTCCATCTTTGTCATGATGACACCGGTAATATCGAGAAGCTCATTGAACTTCTCTGCAACATTAACGGCATCTTGACCCGTCATAGCGTCTACAACAAGAAGGATTTCTGTGGGTTCAAGCTCGTTTTTTATATCTACAAGCTCATCCATCATACCTTCATCGATATGAAGTCTACCTGCTGTATCTATAAAGAGCATATCGCAACCCTGGCGGATACATTCTTTAAGCGCGTGTTGGGCAATTTTGACAGCATCCTTGCTTTCTTCTGTAAACACAGGAACACCTACCGCTTCACCTACAACCTGCAACTGCTTAATAGCCGCGGGGCGATATATGTCGCAGGCTGCAAGCATAGGATGTTTTCCATCTTTTTTAAAGAGCGAAGCGAGTTTTGCTGTATGAGTAGTTTTACCTGCGCCTTGCAAACCAACCATCATTATAATTGTGGGAGGTTTTGGAGCGATTTGTATTTTGGAAACAGTATTTCCCATAAGAGCAGTCAGCTCTTCGTTAACAATTTTTATAACCTGCTGTGCGGGGACAAGAGATTCGAGAACTTCCTCGCCGACGGCACGTTCTGTAACCGTATTTACGAAACTGCGAACAACTTTGAAGTTTACGTCTGCTTCGAGAAGTGCAAGCTTAACAGCACGCATACCTTCGCGAACATCTTTTTCCGTCAGTTTACCTTTGTTTTTGAATTTCTTGAAAGCCTCGTTCAGTTTTTCCTGAAGATTTTGGAACATTTTTACTCCTTCATTATACTTCCGGCGCTTTGTATAAGCGAAAGAAGCCTATCGAATTCTATGCTTTCGTGTGTATAATTTGCTTTAAGTTCTTTGATAATGCTTTCGGCTTCTTCCAATTTATCGTTGAATAATGAAATTTTAGAAGTAAGAGCCAATTTCTCTTCATAGAAAATAAGCGATTCCTCGGCGTGCTTTATAGCATATCTGACACCTTGGCGTGAAAGCCCTGTATGTTCGGCAATTTCGGCAAGCGAGAGATCTTCGTTATAATAAAGATCAAACATATTTTGTTGTTCGGGTGTCAAAAGAGCACCATATGCGTCAAAAAGAACTGAAAGACGCAGATTTTTTTCAAACATATTGCCAATAACCTCATTTTTCAGTGTAAAGCAAATTACTTTACATAGTATATCATTATATGTGGATTTTGTCAAGTATTTTTTTAGTTTTTTGTTAAAAATGTTGTAATATTATAAAAAGTAGCTTTTCTTTCAAGAAAAGCTACTTTTTAATTATATTTTATAATTTTTATGAGGAGTGCCTACAAGCCCGATTTCCGAAAAATCTTTGAAATTATGGCGAATAATATAGTCTATATAAGAAATAACCATTTTCGCCGTAAGAGCATATCCTGCAGGATTCATATGACCGTGAAGGTAGAATTTTTCTTTAAAAGCTTCATCATAAACAGGACCATATTTTTTTAAATCTATAACATATGAATTATCAAAAAATTCCGCAAGCTTATACATAAGCTCTGCATGGGCATCCTTTAAAACCTGAAGCTCGTAACGGTTATTTTCTTCGGGCATTGTCATGAAGAAAAATTTTGCATCGGGGCTTATCTTCTTTAGGCGCTGAACGATCATTGCGTAATATCCTGCAAATGTCGGTGCATTCTTTGTATAGTCATCTATACATATATCATCTATAGAACCAACAGGCTGTCGAGCATTGAGAAGGTCGTTTACGCCAAGAGCTATTATATAAGCTTTGCATTTGTATTCTGTCTTCCAGAAATCTTTTTCGTCTGCGAAAGTAGACATATATTCCTTTGCGGTCATTCCACCACGAGAAAAGTTATAAACTGTGGTGCCTGTGGCACGAGCGAGGAACTGTCCCCAAGAATAGTCGTAATAGTCGTGGTAATGACGCGTTCCGTCCATATCCATAGTTTCAAACTCTCCGGAAGAAAGGCTGTCGCCAACGCAGCCTATGGTGCGTAGTATTCCGCAGAATCCGCCATCTTCAATTATACGTTCCAATGGTTTTTCTTCGGCATTATCGATCGTTTTTATAAATGAATTGATATCCATAAAATCATCTCCTAAAAAATCATTTCTAAAAATATTATAAGATATAGAAAGATTTCGGTCAAGTAATTTCTTAAAATAATTCTTTAAAATGATGTGGAGTTCATTTTTTCTAAAAATAATGGGAAAATACGATGTTTTCAAAATACTTGATTTAAGCGCCTGCAAGCGATGTTAAGTTTTTGGATAGATAAATGTATGGCAGATATATGTTGCGTGGATTTTTCCAATTTTTCATTCCCTCAATTATACAAAATTTTCATTTTGTATAATTGCCTATATTTTTTCTTGGAGGCACATAAAACCATGGCTTACGCATAAATAATATATGCCTCCGCATTTGTTCAGTATCCCCTATTCTCTCCGTTTAAAATTCTCAATATTTTTTGTAAAAACAAGGTTGGGTACATTTTTATAAATTATATTAGGAATTTAAGATAAGAAATGGTTAAGCTACGACTGTTGCCTACTTAATCATTGTCATATTTAAATTTTTCAACAAAGAGATTATATTTTTTCGAAATTTCAGTAATTTGTTTTAATGTTAGTTCACAAGCTAGATACATATAAAAATCATAACCTGTTTTCCAAATAAATTCATTTGAATAAAGCTTTCCCCAACATTTTTCACGAAGACAATCGGCAGCAAAGGTAATAGCTTTTTCGTTATTCAAAATCTCATTATCTTGCCAATCAAGATTCTCTTCATATTTTTCTAAACATAAGATTTTAAGTTTGTCTATTTTCAATAGTTTAAATATATGAACAAGCATTTCGATATAATTCGATTCTATTTTCATATACTCCGGATAATCAAACTCTTTACCATTATATATTTTACCTATATCACTGTAAGCTGTCCATTCATCAATGGTATATATATTGTTTTTTCTATATTCGGAATTATATTTTGAAATACGGTAATAGTTCATATAAAAAACCTCCATGCTTAAAAAACAAAGAGACAGAGAAAGTTTGGTCCCTGTCCCTTTATACAAGTTATTTTGCGGATGCAAGAGCGCGTTCGAGCCATATCATACCGATATCGAGCGCATCGTAAAGCCCGGATTTTTCCCCTTGCTTAATGATTTTGTTCTTCTCTTCCGTAGAAAGTATCTGGACGAGAATTTTATCGGGTACTTCAGCACCACCGACCTTTTTGTTTGTAAGTATCATCAAGAAAAGATAATATTTATCTTCCATATTACCATAGCAGATAATATTTTTTTCTCGTACTAAGGGTTTGCCTTTAAAAGTAATATATTTTCCCTGAAACGGTATTTTTGTTTCCATAATTTTTGTAACCTCTCTTTAATTTATATTTTAAAGCTGTTAAACAGCCGTTATGTGCTTATAATAATATCCTAAAATTTAATTGCTTTTCTTAAATACGATTTCACCTGTTTTATGAAACCCGAGTTGCTCTCTGGCATACTTTTCGATATATTCCTTTTCGGAAAGCGTGAAATCATATTTTAATTCGTCAACCTCATCTCGGTAAAGCTTTACGGTAGCCGCCAGTATTGCTTTTTGCTCGTTTAAAGTTTTTATTTGAGTTTTTAACGCAAAAATTGTTGCTGCCAAACAAAACAATACGACAACGGCAATAATAACTTTAATGGATATTCTTTTAGTTTTTTGAAATTTTAGTTTCTCAAATATCATTCTGAACAAAATCCTTTTTTTGATTTATCCAATATTAAATAGATGCGTTTTCTTGAATATTCTTTTGCACGTTTTGCTTTTATGGCATTTGCTACAGGAAAAACTGTTATACGCATTATAAAGCAGAATATCTTTTCCAATATAAGAAAAATTATCTTTATAGGATATATTATAATATAAAACGCCCAATAAAGCAAGCACCGCAGCAAAAATATAATCCTTACAGAAAAATATATCGTTAACTTTCCTAATGTAAAAAAATAAACCGCCGCACCTAAAAAAGTAAATATTATAAAGTATAACCGTACAGATCCGCCGTTTATATGATATAAAAACAGTACTTCACAAATTGATGCTATTATCCAAAAAGTTATATCTTCGCAAAAAGTAATAAGATTATTTGAAAATTTAATTATATCGAAAAAAAGACGTTTATTTTTAAATGTCCTATTCTGCGGTATTTTTATGAATTCATAAAATTTGCCTTTCGGCATTAAATAAGGCAAACGTGATATACGCAAAACGCGAAATACATCGTATAAAATCCCCAAAAATATACCAAGCAATACCGCCAATAAAAATGCGGAATATCGGCCGTAAAACGCGTTTATCATCGGAACATTCTCGCAAAAAACCCGCTTTTCTGCGCTTGTATTTTATCGTGGTAAGATATATTATCCACTTTTCCATCCACTATCATAGTGCCGCTTGCCACGTTCATACTGATAATATGCAGCTCACTGCCGCCTATTTCCAATGTGCCGTCTGTCGTATTTAAAAATATAGAATTTTCATCAGAACTTATAATGTCGCAAACACCGGATATATTAAGCTCGGCTCTGTTTCGCAGAATAAGTTCGGTAGTGTTTTTTTCTTTTGTTTGTTCCATATCTTTTCTCCTGTTATATAAAAACTATTGATAAAAGATATGAAGTTTTTTTAAAAAATATTACTGTTCCAATACCTCAAAAAGGCTGGAAGCTTCGTTTTTTAACGTGTGTTCCTTTATATCCGTTACTCTAACTCGGAGAGTTTTTTCTCCAAATGTAATTTCTATAATATCGCCGATTTTAACATCGTAGGAAGCCTTGGCTTCTCTGCCATTGACTCTAACGTGTTCGGAATCACATGCATTGTTTGCTACCGTGCGCCGTTTTATAATACGGGCCACCTTTAAATATTTATCGAGTCGCATATCCTTTAAACCTTTCAAGTGGGAAAAAAGAGAGCCGCTAAAAGCTGCGGCTCTGCTTTTTAATAATTACTTATTAACCGATTCTTTAAGCGCTTTGCTTGCGGAAAATGCGGGGTATTTTGCCGCGGGGATTGTAATTTTTTCTTTTGTTTTTGGGTTTCTGCCTGTTCTTTCCGCCCTCTGTTTAACGTCAAAAGAGCCAAGACCGGAAATTTGAACTTTTTCGCCGTCTGCAAGTGCTTGTTCTATGGAAGCTATAAAAGCAGTAACGACAACATCTACGTCTTTCTTTTTCATGCCCGTAGATTTAACAACGTTTTCTATTAAATCTGTTTTATTCATAGTAAAGTTCCTTTCAAAACATAAAATTTCATATATATTCTAATATAAAAATACTACTGAAATAAGTATAACACCATTTTAGTATTTTTACAATAGTTTTATATAATTTTCCCAAAAAACAAGAAAAAAATATCTTATTTATGTTATTAAACACAATAGAAAATTAAAACAGTGACATCTGGCTCGTTTCGGAAAGACCATCAAGCGCGCCGTTATTTTGTAAAATTTCTATAACTGCTTTGGAAATGCCTGTGCGCTCTCGCAAGTCTTCCACAGAAAGGTATTCTCCACCCGGGCGAGAATCTACAATACTTTGTGCTGCTGCATCTCCGAGACCGGAAAGCGAGGAAAAAGGCAAGCGTATTTTGCCATCTTCGGTCAGATAATATTTAGCATCTGATTTATATATATCAACAGGTAAAAATTTAAATCCACGTGCTAAATATTCGTATGCCATAAGCATGGCCGAGTACGTTTCATTATCCTTCTGCGTAGCTTCTTTCCCTTTTGCCTTTATTTCTTCCATCGTTTGCAAAATAGCGTCTTTTCCGCGCATAGCAAGTTCTCCGTCGAAACCGCCGGGTGCAGCACTCCAATAGCCTGCATAGAAGGCAAGGGGCATATGAACCTTATACCAGCCTATTCGTATAGCGCTCATTACATAAGCCGCCGCATGTGCTTTCGGGAACATATACTTGATTTTTTTACAAGAATCTATATACCAATCGGGAACCCCTTCAGCTCGCATTTCAGCTTCAAATTCTGGTGTAAGCCCTTTTCCTTTTCGCACCATTTCCATTATCTTGAATGCGTGGCTTTTTTCGACGCCGTATCGTATCAGCGCAAGCATAATGTCATCGCGTGTTCCTATAACGGTGGAAATTGTACACGTACCTTTACGAATAAGTTCGCTTGCATTTCCTAGCCATACGTCTGTACCGTGCGAAAGCCCTGAAATCTGCAAAAGATCTGCAAAATTTTTAGGTTTTGTATCTTCAAGCATCTGCATAACAAATTTTGTGCCAAATTCGGGTATGCCGAGTGTGCCGAATTTTACCCCAATGGGTGTAAGGTCGCAACCGAGAATTTCGGAAGATTCAAAAATTTTATATGTATCGGGGTCGTTCATAGGAACGTCGAGAACGCTTGTATCTGAAAAACGCTCTATAAGCTTATACTTTGTCGGAATATCGTGGCCAAGTTCGTCGAGCTTCAGGAGCGTATCGTGAAGATACGAGAATGTAAAATGCGTTGTTACAATATCGGAATTTGGGTCGTCCGCAGGGTGCTGAACGGGGCAAAAATCGTATATTTCGTATTCTTTCGGAACAACAACTATACCGCCGGGGTGCTGCCCTGTGGTGCGTTTTACGCCGACACAGCCTGCAATAACACGGTTTATTTCGGATTTATTTACAGAAATATTTTTATCTTCCATATATTTCACAACAAATCCATATGCTGTTTTATCTGCAAGAGTGCCTATCGTGCCGGCTCGGAATACGTTTTCTGCACCGAAAAGTTCTTCTGTATACTTATGAACTCTTCCCTGTACATCACCCGAAAAGTTAAGGTCTATATCGGGCGATTTATCGCCGTAGAACCCCAGAAATGTTTCGAACGGAATATCATGACCGTCGTTTACGAGTTTTTCGCCGCATTGTGGGCAGTTTTTATCGGGCAAATCAAAGCCCGAGCCAACAGAACCATCGGTATAGAATTCAGAATAATTACATTTGGGGCAATAATAGTGTGGCGGCAAGGGGTTAACCTCTGAAATGCCGCCCATGGAGGCAACAAACGAAGAGCCAACCGAGCCTCGCGAACCAACCAAATAACCGTTATCCTCGCTGAATTTTACAAGCTTTTGCGCTATCATATAAAGAACGGCGAACCCGTTTTTTATAATAGAGGTGAGCTCTTTGGAAAGTCTGTTTTCTACGAGCTCAGGCAAGGGATTTCCATACATACTGTGCGCTTTTTCATAGCACATTCTGTGCAGATCCTCTTCCGCTCCCTCAATATTAGGCGTAAAAGTTCCCTCGGGAAAAGGACGTATATCGCCCGAAATCATATCGGCAATTTTATTTGTATTGGTCACTACGACTTCATATGCTTTTTCTTCGCCGAGATATTCAAATTCTTTGAGCATCTCTTCCGTTGTTCTGAAATATAAATGTATATCTCTGTCTGCATCGGAGAATTTTTGCCCCGCAAGCAAGACCTTACGGTATATTTCGTCTTCGTAATTCAGAAAATGCGCATCGCAAGTCGCAACAACGGGTTTGTCTAAAGCCTCGCCAAGCTTTATTATCGTTTTATTTATCTCTTTTAAAGTATCCTCGTTTGCTACAGTACCGTTTTCTATAAGGAATGAATTATTGCAAAGCGGCTGAATTTCCAAATAATCATAAAAATCTGCCATAGCAAGCAGGTCATCCCACTGTTTGTTTTCGAGTACGGCGCTGTAAAGCTGTCCTGCTTCACAAGCAGATCCTATAATTATGCCCTCCCTATGAGCTTCCAAAACAGTTTTTGGAACACGAGGAACTTTTTTATAATATTCAAGGTAACCTTTTGATATAATTTTATAAAGATTTTTAAGACCTATTGCATTTTTAGCATATAAAATTATGTGGTATGTCTTGAGTGAAAGTGGGTCTGTGCTTTTGTTCATAGCAAGAGACATTTGTGCAGGGGTATATATACCTTCGCCAGCCAACTTTTCTACCATTCTATAGAAAATCTTGGCGCACATTTCGGCATCATCACTTGCTCTGTGGTGGTTAAATTCACCAATATTAAAATATTCAGCTATAATATTCAGTTTGTGTTTTTTGAGGTCGGGATTCGCAAAGCGCGACATGGAAACGGTGTCGAGATAGGGGTTTTCAAAAGGAATTCCATTATCCTCCGCTACCTTGCGTATAAAACTCATATCAAACGAAGCATTATGTGCAATGAGCATCCTGCTGCCTATAAATTTAATAAAATCCGCAACGGCTTCGCTATCTTTCGGAGCCCCTTTTACCATTCCATCTGTGATGCCGGTCAGCTTTACAATTTCCGCCGGAATAGGGGTTTCAGGGTCTACAAAGGTCTGAAATCTTTCCAAAACCTCGTTGTTTTTCACCAAAACAGCTCCTATTTCTGTGATTTTACAGCTAAGTGGAGAAAGACCCGTGGTTTCAATATCAAAGACCACAAATTCATCTTCGAAGCTTGCTTTATCGCTTCCAAATATGGCTTTTGCAGTATCGTCCACAAAATAACCTTCTACACCGTAAAGAACCTTTATGTTTTTGCCGTCTTTTCGTAGCTTTTCTACTGCAAGCATCGCTTCCTGATAGCCTTGAACATTTCCGTGGTCTGTAATTCCTATAGCAGGATGACCGAATTTTGCTGCGGTTTTTACAGCTACATCGGGCGGAATAGTAGCATCCATAGACGACATATTTGTGTGCAAATGGAGCTCTACTCGCTTAACCGGTGCATTATCCTCACGTGCAAGCTTTTTTATTTCCATCACAGCGTATGGTGTGAGCACGTTTTCATTTTCAAATTCGTCAAAAGCATATTTTCCTTCCAACGCCAAAACCATGCCGTCTTTGATATTCAAAAACTCTTGTTCGCCGTTTTCTGTAGAAATAAGCTTTTTTACTGTCAAAGAGCCGTTTTTGTCCGTTATTCCAAAAGAAACGGAAAAATTCCCTTTCTTTTTCATTTCCTTAAGGCTATAGCCAAAAACCTCGCCCGCTACGGTTATTCCGCTCATAGCGCGGTTTAGAGCAGCTATGGTTACAGGGCGAATATTGAATGACTTTCCGTATATGACACGAGGCTCGCTTACATCAAGAGTCAAGAATCCGACATGGAGAAAACCGTTATCATCAAAATAAGCATCTTTAATTTCATTTAATAGTGTAGTTTTTGCATTTTTAGGCAGAGATGCTGTATATTCAACCGTTGCCGAACCTTGTGGCGTAACCTTAACTCCGTTTTTTTCTGCCGCCTGTTGAGCAGCTTTTGTGGGCGGAGCATCTGCATCGGAAAAGCTTCTGCCTGTAAAGGCACGTATCTGGCGCTGAATAGTTTCATCAAATTCGATATCGGCTGTTTCAGAGTGCGTAAAGTCAATTTCACATTTTATACCGAACTCACGAAGAATTATATTAGAAAGCTTCGTTTCCATTTGCGCGCATTTTACAAAGTCAACAGCCCCTTCCCCAACATTTAAATGAATCGTTATCTTTTTTCCTACTATATCAAATGTTGCTTTGGGCAAAAAACTTCTGGAAACGGCATCGGTTCTTTGTGCTTCATAAAGAATCTCTTTAAAGCTCTCGTCACAAAATAATTCCGAATCGTATTTGGGATAAATTTTTGCATAATTCAGCATATATGCTTTCATTATTTCGCGCTCTGCCGTGTATATTTTTTTATATGGTATAACAAACGGGAAAGAAACGTCTGCCTCTACGGCTCTTTCTGCCTTGGCAACTCGCAAATTGCCAACAATTCTGCCTATATCGGTAATTTCGCGGCTTTCGCGAGAAAAATCACATCTCGGGAAAGCGGCAGAAAGAGTTTTTGTGGTTTGCATTTTTGTTTCCATCCTTTTAAATAAGTTTTCTTATTTCTGCAAAAAGCTCGTCTACGATGCCTGTTTCGGGAATTTTGCGAATGATCTTGCCATGTGAAAAAAGAAGTGCTTCGTGGTCACCGCCGGCAATGCCTATATCAGCTTCTCTTGCTTCGCCCGGTCCGTTTACGGCACAGCCCATTACAGCAACAGTTAACTTTTTGTTTACATTGCCAAGCTCGGGCAGACGTTTTTCAACCTCTTCACAAATTTTTATAAGGTCTATTTTTGTTCTGCCGCATGTGGGGCAAGATATAACATTTATATATTTTTCGTCTGTAAGCTCAAGCGAACGAAGCAATTTTTTACCGTAATATATTTCGCGAACAGGGTCATCAGTAAGCGAAATTCTAATAGTATCGCCTATTCCGGAAAGAAGCAAAGAACCTATGCCCGCCGCGGACTTTATAAGTCCGCTTTCACCTCTGCCGGATTCGGTAACACCGATATGGAGGGGATAATTGCATTCGTTTGCCACTATTTCAGATGCCTTTTTCATTTCGGCAACATGGCTGGATTTTATAGATATAACTATATCATCAAAATCGTATCTTTCAAGCAGTCCTGCGTGGTAAAGTGCGCTTTTGGCAAGTGCTTCTGGTGTCGGTGCGCCGTATTCTTTTAGAATATGAGGCTCCAGAGAACCCGAATTTACGCCTATGCGTATGGGAATGTTTTTGCTTTTGCAGGTTTGAGCAACAGCTTTTACGTTCTCGTCGGCGCCTATATTGCCGGGATTTATGCGTATTTTATCTACGCCTGCATCTGCTGCAGCAAGAGCTATTTTATAGTCAAAATGTATATCTGCTACCAAAGGCACCGAAACGCCGCGCTCTTTAAGCTCGGCGATCGTGCGTGCGGCAGATATATCAGGAAGCGCAATACGTACAATATCAGCACCCGCTTTTTCAAGCGCGGATACCTGCTTATATGTCGCTTCTGCATCGTGGGTATCGGTGTTTGTCATAGACTGAACGGAGATTGGTGCATTTCCGCCGATATACACATTACCGACCTTAACTTGCTTTGTTATTCTTCTTATATCGTTATAATTCATAATTTATTTCTCCATAAAGTTACCTATTATGGCTCCTATATCTTTTATCGTTATAAAAGCCATAAAAGCAAACAAAATCATCATAGCCACAAAATTTATATAGCCCTCTACATTTTTATTTATGGGTCGGCGAATTATAAGCTCTATCAAAAGAACTATCATTCTGCCGCCGTCGAGCGCGGGGATAGGAAGAAGATTCATTACGCCAAGGTTCATAGCAAGCAATACGAATATATACCAAAGCTTTGCCGCATCATGCTTTGCCGCGTCGGAAATAACGGCAGTTACGCCTACCGGCCCCGAAAGGTCATTTACACCAAATTTTCCCGTGAATAAATCAGCAAGAGAATCTACAACAGTGCGTATTGTGAGAAAAGACTGCCAAAAGCTCTGTTTCATAACAGAAGCAAAATTTTTTTCCGTCCTGTATACGATAAAATCGAAATTGCCGAAAGTAACCCCGGAGGCTTCGTCTGTTTGAGTCGGAAAAACAACATTTGGAAGAACTATTCTTTCGCCATCGCGAATTACTGTAACGTCAACAGGCTCATAACCGTATCTTCCGATAAAATAGCTGTATTCTTGAGCTATATGAATATCATGACCATCTATTTCGGCAATAATATCGCCAACCTGAAGACCGTAGTTATTTGATGTTGCTTTATCATCGAAAGCTGCTATCTGAGTTCCCGGCAATACTTTAGTATTTAGAACGATAATGAACATTACGATAATTCCAAGCAAAATGTTGAAAACAGAACCTGCCGCTGTCACTATCATTCTTTGCCAAACAGGCTTTTTGTCAAATGCATTCGGGTTGTCGCTTTCTTCGTCTTCTCCCGCCATGCTTACAAAACCTCCTATAGGAAGAGCGCGCAAGGAATATGCTATTCCCGTTTTTTTCGAAGTTTTTGAAATAAGCTTCGGCCCCATTCCTATGGAAAATTCGTTTATTGCCACATTAAATATTCTTGCTGTGAGATAGTGACCCAGTTCGTGAATAAAAATCAAAAGTCCGAACAAGAGAATCGCTATTAAAATATACATTAAAAACCTCTCAAATTTGCTGTGTTTGCTATTATAATTTAATTATTATTCGCTTTGCTTACATATTATACCGCATAAATTATTTTATGCAAGAAGCTTTATACCCAATATGGAAACTATAGCCATAAGAATCGGGGCAACAGCGATAATAGAATCGAATCTGTCCATAATGCCGCCGTGTCCGGGCAACACCTTGCCATAGTCTTTAATTCCCTGCTCACGTTTTATAAACGAAGTAACAAGATCACCGAGCTGGGAAACAACTGCGATGCCTGCTGCCGAAACCGCAAGAGCTATATAGTTTACATTGAGCCCTGCAAAGTGCGCAAGGCATACGCCGTAAATTTCAAATCCTATTATAGAGCCGCATATGCCTCCGATAGCGCCTTCTACGGTCTTCTTGGGGCTTACCTGGGGTATAAGCTTATGTCTGCCGATGGCAACGCCAACAAAATATGCAAACGAATCGGTACACCAAGAGCCTATAAATATAAGGTAGAAAAGGTATTGTCCCATTTCCACACCGTCCACAGAAAAATATCTGAGCCCGATTATGGAAAGAAAACCGCACATAACGTAGAGTACTGTTGCAACATGAGCTGCTGCTGCAGTATATTTAACCTTACCTGTATTAAACATAGATGCCACAAATACAACAAACGCAAAGGCAAATCCAGCGCAAACAAGAAGCTCCATATATTGCTCTGTTCCGCCGAAGAAAATCGTTATAGCAGCCGCTGCGATTGCGAATAGGTATGTAGGTATGGAAATAAACCACACTTTTCTTACGCCAAAGCAACCGCACATTTCATTTGTAGCAATAAGCGCAAGCAAGCTTATAACTATCATAAAGGCGTATTTGCCTATTTCATGTCCCGAAAAAACGAGCACGGGCAGGAAAAGTGCAAAAGCCACAACACCTGTGATTATTCTTGTACGCATAGTTAAACGCCTCCAAATCTTCTTTTTCTGTTTCCAAACTGTTCTATCATTTCATCGACCTCTGAATTTTTAAGATCTGGCCATAAAGTATCTGTAAAGAAAAGTTCGGAATATACCGATTGCCACATCAGGAAATTGGAAAGACGCATTTCTCCACCCGTACGAACTATCATATCAGGTGCGGGACAAACGCCGGAATAGATATTGCTGGTGATATCATCTTCTGTAAATGCTGTTTTTCCTTCGGCAATCAATTTGTTTACAGCATCTACTATTTCTGCTCTTCCGCCATAGTTTATAGCTATGCAAAGCTTTTTGGGGCGTTCTGCTGTTTCGCTTTCCAAAAACTCCATTTTTGCTCTCATTTCGGAAGAAAAAGGCGCTTTTGAACCAAGAAATACTATTCCTACATCTTTATCGAGAGATTTTTTTGCTTCATCGAGGTAATCCATAAAAAGCTTCATTATGGCATTAACCTCGTTTGCAGGGCGCTTCCAGTTTTCGGTGGAGAAAGCGTAAAACGTGACATACGGCACGCCTATATCGTAGCAATGCGAAGCGATTTCTTTGAATTTTTTTGCGCCAAAAGTATGACCGTATTCGCGAGGCATCATTCTTTTTTTAGCCCATCTTCCATTACCGTCCATAATAAACGCAATGTGTTTTATTCCGTGTTGTATTTCCATAAGACAGCACCTCTAATTGCAGTTAACCGCCGTTGTGCGGCGGTTACTGAAAATGTTATTTTTAGATAGACATAACGTCGTGGTTTTTCTTTTCTGTTATTGCATCGATCTTTGCAATGTAGTTATCTGTAAGTGTCTGAACATCCTTTTCGGAAATTTTCTGTTCGTCTTCAGTAATTTCGCTGTTCTTCTTCATTGCTTTGATCTTATCGTTTGCTTCGCGGCGAACGTTTCTCACGGCAACTTTGGCATCTTCGCCCATTTTTGTTACCTGCTTAGAGATTTCTTTTCTTTTTTCGCCTGTGAGCGCAGGGAATGCAAGTCTTATGCATTTACCGTCGTTCTGAGGGGGGATGCCGAGATCGCTTTCGTTGATAGCTTTTTCAACAACCTTGAGCATATTGCTTTCCCAAGGTGTGATGATGATCGTGCGTGCATCGGCAACCTTAACTTCACCAACCTGGTTTACAGGTGTGGGCATGCCCCAGTAGTCAACTCTGATCTTGGAAAGAACGTTGGGGTTTGCACGACCTACGCGGATCGTTTCGAGTTCAGATTCATAACCTGTGATGAGTTTTTGCATTTTTGCTTCAAATGCTTTTGTGTCGAGTTTCATTATTTTTCTCCTCCTACAATAGTTCCTATTTTTTCGCCGCAAACAGCTCTTATAATGTTATCAGGGTCATCGAGACCGAACAGCAAAATCGGAATTTTATTTTCCATACTGAAAGATGTTGCGGTAAAGTCAAGAACTTTAAGTTCATTTTTAAGAATATCAATATAGTCAATGCTGGGTATTTTCTTTGCAGACGGATCTTTCTTGGGGTCGGCAGTATAAACGCCGTCTACATTTTTGGCAAGAAGAACGATTTCTGCGCCGATTTCAGCACCGCGCAAAACAGCCGCCGTATCTGTAGAGAAAAAGGGGCTACCGATGCCGCAACCAAAAATTACAACCTTGCCGTGTTCCAAATGGGAAATAGCTTTGTTGCGAATATACGGCTCAGCAAATGCCTTCATTTCGATAGCTGTCATAACACGTGCGGGAGCGCCGATGTTTTCGAGCATATCTTGAATTGCAAGGCAGTTGATAACTGTGGCGAGCATACCCATATGGTCGGCACGAGTACGGTCCATACCTTCTCCCTGTCTACCGCGCCAAATGTTACCGGCGCCAACAACGATAGCAACCTGAGTACCCATATCAACACACTGTTTGATCGTACCGCAAATTGTTCTTAGAAAATTTTTGTCGATTATCTCGCTGCCGCCTGCCATAAGGGCTTCACCAGATAATTTTACCAAAACTCTTTTGTATTTCGGTGTATCCATCATTATATTTTACCTCCGCTTAAAATGGCTCTATGATACAAATATAATTTTACCTTAAAATTTCTACTTTGTAAATATCTTTTTTGCAAAAATACAAAAAACAGACCGAAATTAACAGTCTGTTTTTAATTTTTTTAAAAATTTCAGCAATTTTAAGAGATCGAACCCTGCCCAAGCGTGTTTAGAGTGCCCGTATTATACATAAAAAGCACATCGCTGTTTTCGGAGAATTCTATAAATCTTCCAAGGTTTGAAGATGAAACATAACGTATATCTAAAAGCGTTATTTTAGAATACGTGCTTAACAGAAGGGGGGCGAGGCTGGAGCCGAATGAATCTCTAAAAATAATAAGTTCCTTCACGTTTGTACAGCTTGGGTTTTCTATTGTTATAATGGCACGCGGTCCGTGCAGAAAAACGTCATACGTATCTACAGTGCCAAGTTTCTCTTTGGCATAAATATCGATGTATTTTCCGCTTTCATAATCGAAAACTTTGCAGTTTTTTATCTCATTATTTGTCAGATAAATAAGTGAATCGGGCTCTATGGGAAGTGCGGCTTGACCATAATAAGCCCCTCTGAAGCCTTCATAAATTTCATATTCGTAATCGTCTGGTTTAATATTTCCCGCTTCACCCATAGAGTCTAAAAGCTTGTTTGCTACACCGAAAAGTTTCTCCTGTTTCCAGTGCAAATCTGTTCTGTAATAATCATTCTCGGTAAGCTCGCCACGTATATCTATATAATTATACCCACTAAGTTTTTCGTTCATTATGGAAAACATTCTATCGTAATCAAGCGAAAGATAGCCGCTCGCTTCGGCAGAATAATAGTTTTTATCGGGTACGATCGTGTAATATACATTTGCATTGTTATTCGAAAAATATTTGTTTATAACTTTCAAATATATGTCTGCGGTTCGTTCTACGGCTTTTTCATTCAGCTTATATTCCATTTTGAATATTCTGTCGTTCAATGTAAATATATCATTTACATCTTTTTGCATAAATAAATATCGTCGTGTAGCAACATTCAGTGTTCTGAAGCTGTCCCTTGCTATGAACTGATCGAGTAAATATTTTTCCAAAGCATCGAAATATCCATTGCCGTTTATATCTTTTTTCAAAAGTTTTTCTACGGAAAATTCGGGAAATTCAGCAAGCTTTCTCCTTTCGGAATAGGATATTTCCGTATCGGGCAAAAATATACCGGATATATCGAAAAACAGCATAACGCCTATAAAGGAAAACAATATTATTATATTTATAACCTTTTTAAATCTTATTTTCATATCTTCTCCTTAAAATCTGAAATAAATAAATGGGTTGAACGACCCGTTTATAAGGCTTGCTGTGCATACGAGCAATATTATTATATAGCATATGGGCTTTAAGAGCGAAAGCGTAATATCTCCCGCTTCTTTTGCGGAAATAAGAGAAACAAGTTTTTTTGCGATCGGAGTGGCAAGAAGCGCAGAAATGCAAAGCGTGGCAGAATAACTTGTAAGATAATACAGCGCTTCATCGTTATATATATCAATACCTTGCGCGCCAAACATGGCGGAAAGTGTTATCCCCGCTTCCGAAACATTTGCGGAGTTAAATATTACAAAGCCAATAACAGTCAGAAAAAGAGTATATATATGCCCTATTATATTTCCGGGTATCTTCGGTATTTTTGAAAACAGCGGCAAAAGAAAGAATTTTTCTACAATAAGAATTATTCCAAAATAAAGACCCCAAAGTATAAAGTTCCATTCCGCACCATGCCAAAATCCGGTAAGCATCCATACAACCAATATATTTAGTATCAAACGCCACTTTTTCACTCTGTTGCCGCCAAGTGGTATATATACATAATCGCGGAACCAAGTACCAAGTGAAATGTGCCATCTGCGCCAGAATTCCGTTATGCTTTTTGATATATATGGATAGTTAAAGTTTTCGAGAAAATGAAAGCCAAATACCCTGCCGAGCCCTATAGCCATATCGGAATATCCCGAAAAGTCAAAATATATTTGCAAAGTAAATGCCACCGCACCCATCCAATACGAAAGTACGGTTTTTTCTTGAAGCCCCGAAATAATTACGCCAAGTTCTGCAAGTGTATTTGAAAGTAATACTTTTTTACCTAGACCGATGGCAAATCTGCCCACACCGTATGCAATATCATCCAATGAATGTTTTCGACCTTTTAACTCTTCTTGAACCGTGGAATATCTTACGATCGGGCCCGCAATGAGCTGTGGAAAAAGCGAAACGTAGGTTGCAAAATCAAAGAAATTGCGCTGTACTACGGCTTCCCCTCTATACAAATCTATTGTATAACTTAATATTTGGAAAGTATAAAAGCTTATACCTATCGGAAGCGCAAAAGAAAGCGCGCCTATTTCCGTGCCGAAAATATTATTTATATTGTTTATAAAAAAATTGCTGTACTTAAAAAATCCCAAAAGCCCTACGCCTATGACAATAGAAGAAATAAGAGCCGACTTTGCTCCCTTTCTTCCGCGATATTTTTCTATAAGTAATCCGTGCGCATACCCGGAAAGCGCAGCGGCTATCATAAGAAATACATATATAGGCTCTCCGGCAAAATAAAAGAAAAGGCTTGAAAGCAACAAAACAATATTTTTTGCTTTTGGCGGCACTATAAAATAAATAATAACAGTAATAGTCAAGAAGTAATATATAAAAGTAATACTTGAAAAAAGCAAGCTTATTCCCCCGTTCCAATAAATCAATATATTCCCATTCCAAAAAGAAATGGGAATATGAACAAATATTTAAACTATTTCTTCATCTACCGATATTTGAACACCGTCTACAGCTGATTTAAGCTTCTGCTTAAAAAGCGATACCGTACCATTTCCTTCGTCTATTCCCCAAACGGCAATAACATAATTCCCGGGTGCTTTTGCTATAACCAGAGAATCCGGAAATCCGCAAATCCACCTGCGGGAAAGTATATTTCTTTTAAGCGCGGCTATGCCGCCTTCTATATCTTTTTCATTTTTAAATCTAAATGCCGCACAGGTAAAGGTATTTTGGTTCATAGCGTGCATAAGAGATGCCGCATCATCGATTTTTGAAATTTCTGCCGAGGGAAAACCAAGAACGCTATCAAGAACCTCTGCATCTTCTATAGAATATTTTCCGGGACCTTCCTCGTTCATGTGGTTTTCATCTCCACCTATTGCATGAAATTTTTCTTCTTCACTATAGCTTTTCCAAACTTCGGAAAGAAGGCTTTCCGCGCTTGTATACGGGAAGTCCGCTCCGTCATTCGTGCTTGTGTTGCTTTCTCCGTTTTTTCCGCAGGAAGCGCAAGCAACAAGCACAGCCGCAGCCAATATTACCGACACCAAAGCTTTCAATTTATTTTTCATACTTATTTCTCCTTTATTTTTTTATATTATTTGCTGTAAATAAAGATACTATTCATCTCCAACCAAGCAAAGCTGTTACTTTTGGCGTCAATTTCTGATGTTATAAAAAAACGCTATACTTTTATAAAACTTAAAAGTATAGCGTTTTTTAAGTCAAAGCTCAACGGCAAAAACTATGCCCTCTATCGCGCAGAGCGTTTTTTCCAGATTATATATATTTGATTTTTTTTGCAGCGTAAGTGTAAACTCTATACCGATATGCTCGGAGTTTCCGCTTTTCGGCGATACTATTTCTATTTTATGTATTTCACCGAAATTGGAGTTTCTTAGTATATCGTAAATTCTGTTTACGCTTGCGTTGGTATGCATCTCCATATAAATCATTGTATATTTATCGTTCTTGCTGAACCAATATTCAATTTTGGGGAGGAAAAGAGCTGTTATCATTGCTATGGCAAAACCGAGAAGCGCACCTTCGAAAAAAGCAAATCCACAGCAAAGGCCGAGAATGGCTGTGATCCAAAGGCCTGCCGCTGTGGTAAGACCTACAATTTTAAATTTATTATGGAAAAGTATGATACCTGCGCCAAGGAAGCCTATACCAGAAATAACCTGTGCGGCAATACGCGCAGGGTCGCTGGAAAACCCGTGTTCCACAAGATAGTAGCCCATTAGCGCTGTGAGAGAAGCGCCCAGGCAAACGAGTATATGGGTTCTCATACCGGCAGAACGTCCGCGCTTGGAACGTTCCAAACCAATCGTACCGCCTATAAGAGTTGCCAAAAGCATACGAACCATAATGCTGATAAAGCTGAACTCCTCAAGCTGTTGTATAAAATCCGTAAGTTCATAAAAAAATTCCGACATTTATATTATCTCCGCAATTATATATCTTTACACAAAAAATCCATTAAAACAGTATGGATAATATTATACAACAAATACAAAGATTTGTCAATATGAATTTGAATTTTTGTGCATTCAAATAAAACACAAAAGTGTTTTTGTATTTTATTTCTATATGCATTATATGAATATAAAGTTGAAAATGATATTTTAACTTTTCAAAAGCTTTTCTGCTTCTTTATAATCGGGCATATATTTGCCGACTTCACACCAAAAATCGGCACTGTGGTTATGATGCAGTATATGGCACAACTCGTGTATAACTACATAATCTATTGCTTTTTCTGGATATAGCATTATTCTATACGAAAAACACAGCGAGTTTTTGCCGGAACAAGAGCCGAAACGGGTCTGCGCGCTCGTTATTTTAATCCCAGTAGGCCTTACGTTCATTATTTTAGCAAAAAAAATCACCTTTTTAGGTATAATTTCTTTGGCAAGCGCGGTAAGCTCCTCTTTTTTTACCTCGTCAAGTGCTTCACGAGCATTTTTCTCTTCCCTTTTCTTTACATGCTCGTATATCCATTCTTTATTTTTCAGCACAAATGAATTTATAACATCTCTCTTTATTCTTTGTGGAGCACGCACAAGTACTTTGGCTTCACGTGTGATTTCTATGCTCAAAGTTTTTCGAGAGGACCGTTTTATTTCAAATTCAGGCATTTTTTCTTTCATAAAAACCTCGTATGGCGAATTTATTTAAAAAATATCGTATTTTAAAAGTTTGTTTACATTTTTTACATTGATTATTATATATGGAATGTTGTAAAATTATATTAGAAAATTATCAAGGAGGTATTTTTACTTGGATTACAGATATATATTTCTTCTTTTGCTTACGGCAGCCTTTTCTGTTTGGGCAAGCATAAAAGTCAATTCAACGTTTAGCAAATATTCGTCTTTGCACCCGCGAAGCGGTATGACCGGCGCAGAGGCAGCCCGCCGTGTGTTAGATGCCAATGGGCTTTATAACGTGCGTATTGAGCATATAGCGGGAAGCCTGACAGACCATTTCGATCCGCGCTCAAACGTAATCAGGCTTTCGGATAAGGTTTATGGTGTTTCCTCTGCTGCGGCAATAGGTGTTGCGGCACACGAAGCGGGGCACGCTGTGCAATATGCTAAGGGCTATGCCCCTCTGCACATTCGCAATGCCATAATTCCAATAACAAACATCGGCTCTCGCATAGCTATGCCGCTAATACTTCTGGGAATTATACTATCGGGAATGGGAACACAATATATTTATATTGCATATATAGGCGTAGCTTGTTTTGCGCTTTCCACACTATTCCAGCTCCTCACTCTTCCAACAGAGTTTAACGCCAGCCGCAGAGCGCTTGCTTCTATAGAACAGACAGGGCTTCTTTACGGAAATGAGCTTTCTGCAGCAAAAAAAGTGCTCAGTGCAGCTGCTATGACATATGTTGCCGCGCTCGCCGCATCGCTTGTAAACCTTTTGCGTTTGCTCGCAATTGTAGGCGCAGGCAGAAGAGATTAAAATTTCGCAACCGCTTTCAAAGCGGTTGTTTTCTTTAATTATATATTTTTTATTATAAAACATCAAGTATATATTAAAAATATTGATTTTTTTGTAAAAATAAGATATAGTAATTATAAAGAAGAAAAAACGAAGGAGAATTTTAAATGACTGTTACAGAAAGATTTTTAAAATACGTTTCTTACCCCACAATGTCTGTTTCCGAAAGCGATACCGTACCGACTACAGAAAAGCAGAAAATTCTTGGCAAGGCTCTGGCAGATGAGCTGCGAGAAATGGGGCTTACAGACGCGCATATCGACAATAAAGGCTATATATACGCTACACTTCCCTCGAATACAGCTAAGGAAACCAACACTATTGGATTTATCGCGCATATGGACACTTCAGAGGCTGCTTCCGATGAAAATATTAAGGCTAATATTGTAGAATACAGCGGTGGAGATATACTTCTGAATGCCGAAAAAGATATATACATGAAAACGAGCGAATACCCTTGCCTCGAAAAATATATCGGCGACCATCTTATCGTTACAGATGGAACAACACTCCTCGGCGCAGACGATAAGGCAGGTATTGCTGAAATTTTCACAATGCTGGAGCGTCTTATTGCAAGCGGAGAGGAACACGGCACTATCAAGATCGGTATCACCCCAGACGAAGAGGTCGGCAGAGGCGCAGACCATTTCGACGTTGAAAAGTTTGCCGCAGATTATGCGTATACCGTAGACGGCGGTGCGCTCGGCGAGCTTGAATACGAAAACTTCAATGCGGCAGGGGCAACGGTCGTTATTCACGGTGTTTCCATCCACCCCGGCTCAGCAAAGAATAAAATGAAAAATGCCGTTACCATGGCTATGGAATTTAACGCGCTTCTTCCCGCGCTCGAAGTACCCGAAAGAACGGAAGGCTATGAAGGCTTCCATAACCTCTACAAGATGACAGCAGAAACCGAGCTCGCCACAATGAGCTATATTCTGCGCGACCACGATAAAGACAAGATTGCGCAAATGAAAGCACAGTTTCTGAAAGCAGCAGATGAAATGAACTACCGCTATGGCGAAGGAACCGTTGAGGTACATTTGCGTGACTCCTATTCCAATATGAAAGAAATTATCGAAAATCATATGTATATCATAGACCGCGCAAAAAAAGCTATGGCAGATGTTGGTATAGAGCCAAATATAGTTCCCATTCGCGGCGGTACAGACGGCGCTCGCCTTTCTTTCCGCGGTCTTCCTTGCCCTAACCTTTGCACAGGCGGTGAAAACTTCCATTCCCGCTTCGAATTCGTGAGCATCGAATCTATGGAAAAGATAACAGACCTGCTTTTGCAAATCGTTAAAAACAGCGTTACGGACGGTATAGCGAGATAAAAAATTTCCCGACAGATTTTTAGTTCTGTCGGGTTCTTTTTATATATTCCTCTATTAAAAACGGTTGAATTTTTGGGTATGTCCATTCTTCCGGCAAATCATCAAATAATTTTATATACTCAATTTCGCTGTTTATAACATCTGAAAAATCCGTTATTTCCGCAAAAAACAACATACCGAACGTTTCTTCGCCGGTACTGTTAACTCTGTTTTTTCCTGTTACGGAGTATATGCATACAGGTTTTATATCAAAGTGTGAAGCTCCCGTTTCCTCTGCAAGCTCTCTTTCAGCGGCTTTGTAAATGCTTTCGCCCGCTTCCCTATGCCCACCCGGTATTTCATATGTTGTTCTCTCTTTATGCTTGCAAAATACCCATTTGCCCTTATATTTCGATATAATAACAGCAAATTTTAAAAGATTTTCGTCTATATTGTCATAGAATTTTATTTTCACAAAATATTCCCTCTTTTTGTTTGATTTTTTTAATACTGTTGTTTTTTACTTGTTCCCGAAGTGCTTTTGTCCACTTTGACCATTCACAGTTTTTTTGCCCGTATACAAGATTTTCCTCGTACTCGCGTGGCAACCAAGTGGAAATATCCGCTTCATTATGTGAAATCAAGCCCTCTATATTATCAAGTGATTTAAAAAGCTTTGCTTCTGATGTTACTTGCGCGGCCATTTCCTCAAATAAGCCTTGGCATTCTGCATGCAATTTCTCGGGCAATTTCGCAAGCAAACATTTAACAGCATCATCTTCTTCTATTTCTTGCTCTTTGGTTTTCAGGAATGCAGGAATATCGCCTGTAATCGCTTCGCCAAAATCGTGAATAAGGCACATTTTTATGACTTTGTTTATATCAAGGTTGGGGTATTCATCCGCGCAAAGCATAGCCATAACGGCAAGTCGCCAAGAATGTTCTGCCACGCTTTCATGTCTGCCGCTTGAAGTCCAAGAGTGACGGGTGTTGCATTTAAGTTTTTCTATTTTATTCAAAAATTCAATATATTTTTCGGGATTCATTTGAATTTCTGCCTCACTTCAATAAACCATATTCGGATATTCTTTTTTTAACGCTCCGTATATATTCTCTCTCATATAAATTGTTGCTCGGCGAACACTTTGCAAATATTCTTCCCTGTAGCATTTTTGCCGTTCTTCTTCGCGCATATGCGCATATAAAATCCCCCTTGAGGAATTTACGATTGCGCCAAGCCCATCTTCGTTAAAGCAAGGTAATATATCCTCTGCTCCGCCGCCTTGCGCACCGTATCCCGGCACAAGGAAATAGCTCTTTGACATCATCTTGCGTAAAACTGCCGCTTCCTCGGGATATGTGGCACCAACCACAGCGCCTATGGGCGAATAGCCATATTGCCCACAAAAACGCTCTGCCTGCGTCGAAATTGATTGTGCTATACTTTGGCTTACCGTAATACCTTTCGGCGTTATAACGTCTTGTATTTCGCCGGAACCGATATTCGATGTTTTCGCTAAAACAAAAACGCCTTTATTATGTTTTATACAGACATTGTAGAACGGGCGCAAGCTCTCGCTTCCCAAAAACGGAGTAATTGTAAGAAAATCTGCATCTATTGCGGGCACAAAGCTACCATCCGTCATTTCCACTTTACCTATATGCCCATCTGCATAAGCTTCTGCTGTGTTGCCAATATCGTTTCGCTTGGCATCCTCCACAACGACGAGACCTTTTGATTTAGCATAGGCTACAGTTTTTTCCAAGGCGGCAACACCGCGAGAACCATATTTTTCATAAAACGCCATTTGCGGCTTTACCGCAGGCACAAGCTCGAAAACGGTATCTATGATATCTTTGTTGAAGTTATATATGACTTCCGCCACCGCTTCGAACGGATCTTGGCTTTTTACTTCGGATTTATAAAACTCGGGAATTTTTCCGATATCGGGATCGAGACCTACGACAGTAGGATTTTTTGTTTTTATGGTTTTTTCAATCAGTATATCAATAATATTCATAGTTATATACCCCTGTAAGTTTGCTTATATTCCTTCATTTTTTCCAGATATTCGCTCGCAGATATCACGCCTCTCTCTATAGCTCCTATAATATCATCCAAGGTAACGATAGAGTGTATTTTCACCCTATAACAGTTTTCGATTTCGTGCTTTGCAGAGAGAGCTGAATTGTCCGAACGCTCCATTCTGTCCACGCACACCACAATATGAGAGGGATATTTCCCCGATGCAAGCTTTACCTTTTCCAGCATATCCCGTATAGTGGCACCGGATGTAAAGGTATCCGTAATAAGCGTCATTTCCTGCGCCGCGGTATCTCCGTTTTTCAGCGAATAATCGATACTATAATCGGTATCGAAGCCATACTTCCCGAAAAGTGTCATGCTTGTTGCAATTATCAGGGGGATTACGCGCGGCGTATGCCCCACAAGGCGATTCATCTCTATGGAATGCTCGCGTATGCATTCCGCATAAAATTCGCCCAGCTTGGATATTTGGCTGCCTGTTCTGTAATAACCGCTATGTATAAGGTACGGCGAAATTCTTCCGCTTTTCAGCTCAAACTCACCAAAGCGCAGCATTCCGTTATTCACCATAAATCTAATAAAACGCTCTTTATAATTGAGCGCATCCAAGCGATAACCGAAAAGCTCATCCATAGTTATGCCGAAATAGCGCGCTATCTCAGGCAAAACCGCAATATCGGGCGCAGAAACATGGTTTTCCCATTTGCTAACCGACTGCGCTGAAACAGCAAGCGCCTCTGCCAGCTGCAACTGTGTTACATTTTTATTTTTGCGCAATAATTTAATTTTATCACCTATTAACATCTTGCTCGCCCTCCTTACTTTTGTTCACAGTAATATTATATCTTAAGACTATAATATTTTCAATATAGCGTTTGGATAGTTTTGCGCAACCGTATGGTGAGTAGGTTCAAAAATTTAACCATAGGTTTAACGCATATGGCGCAACAAGTTCTGTTAAAACGCCAAAAGCTATGCTATAATATAATCAGAAACAAGGCCTTGTTAATTTTTCATAAAGGAGAATTTACAATGAATATACAAATAGGCGAAAATATAAAGCGTTTACGTAAAAACAAAAACATCACGCAAGAGCAAATTGCAGAAATACTCGGCGTTTCCATCACCGCTGTAAGCAAATGGGAGCGCGGCGAAACATATCCGGATATAACGCTCCTTTTCCCTCTCGCACACTATTTCGGTGTGAGTCTCGACGAGCTTATGGGATACAATGAGGAAAAAATACGCGAAGATATAAAAGCTTTGCTTGATGAATACAGAGCGCTTTCCTATGAAAGAGAGTTCCAAAAGGCAAGAGAACTTATTATAAAAGCGTATAAGGAATATCCCAATGATTATAAAGTTATGCATAACTATATGTGGAATTTGGGCGGCGACTATGCAGACAACGACCCAGCCGTATTGCTCGAGCACAAAGAGGAATTTCTGGCGATTTGCAACAAAATTCTAGATGGCTGTACAAACGAGAACATTCGATTTGATGCGTGGAATATGCGCGCCAAAATTTTGCACGCAGAGGGAAAGACAGACGAGGCTCTTAAAATATACCGCACGAAATTCCCTGCCTGGTATCAGACGTGGGAGCAAAAAAGCGAGCAACTTTTCGCAAAGGACACTCCCGAGTTCCGTCGCCAACTACTCCTTAATCTCTACGAGCTCTCTTTCTTTGCAATAGACAAAAAAATGAAAGAAATTTGGTTCTGCGGAGAAGGCGCGGCAGAAGAAAAATCCCGCAAAGGGCTTACCTTGCTCGATATTATTGCAGAAGCCCGTGAAAAATCGGGAGCAAAAGAGCTTATTTTTGTGGAATATCATATTTGTAATTGCCAGCTCAATGAGCTTCGCCGCTTTGGAGGGAGTGAGGCAGAAAAGGCTTTGTGGCGTGAAAAACGAAAAGAAAAAGGCACTCTTTGCATAGATTTTGCTCAAGCCGAACCGGTGGCAGATGAATATATCAAAAATATGTATTCGGGCATTGAAACCGAGCCTTTAGCAGAGGAATACAATAAAAAAATTGCTTTGGCGAAGCAGTCACGATAAAATAAAAGAAAGATGGCGAAAAGCCATCTTTCTTTTATTTTATAATTATTTGCTTTTTATGTACTCATCGATAGCCGCTGCAGCTTTTTTGCCCGCACCCATAGCAAGAATAACCGTTGCCGCGCCTGTTACGGCATCACCGCCCGCATAAACGCCGTCTTTGCTTGTTTTGCCGACATCGTTTGCCACGATACAGCCTCGAGAGTTAACCTCCAAGCCGTCCGTAGTGTTCTTTATAAGCGGGTTGGGAGAAGTGCCGAGCGCCATTATAACGCTGTCTACGTCCAAAATAAAATCGGAGCCTTTCTTTTCTATAGGTCTGCGTCTTCCGGAAGCATCGGGCTCGCCAAGCTCCATTTCCACGCAACGCATAGCACGCACGCCGCCATTTTCATCGCCTAAAATTTCCACGGGGTTGCAAAGGAGCTTGAATATAATTCCTTCCTCCTCTGCGTGGTGTATCTCCTCTGCACGCGCAGGCAATTCTTCTTTGCCGCGTCGGTAAACTATGTAAACCTCCGCGCCAAGGCGCTTTGCGCACCTTGCCGCGTCCATGGCTACGTTACCGCCACCTACAATGGCAACCTTTTCGTGTTTTTTTATCGGGGTTGCATAATCTTCCTTATAAGCCTTCATAAGGTTGATCCGCGTGAGGAATTCGTTCGCGGAATAAACGCCGGAAAGCCCCTCCCCAGGTATTTTCATAAACATGGGCAGACCTGCACCGGTGCCAATGAACACGGCCTCGAAGCCTTCCTCGCTCAAAAGCTCATCAACGGCTACGGCCTGACCCACAACCGTGTTTGTTTCTATTACAACACCGAGTTTTCGGAGGTTTTCAACCTCTTTCTGCACGATTTCTTTAGGTAAACGGAATTCCGGTATACCATACATCAAAACGCCGCCAGCAACGTGAAACGCCTCGAAAACAGTGACGTCATATCCGAGCTTGGCAAGGTCACCTGCACAAGTAAGCCCTGCGGGGCCTGCACCTACAATAGCAACCTTATGCCCGTTCTTTTCTATTTTGATTTCTTCGTTTTTCCCGTGCGCCATATGATAGTCTGCGCAGAAGCGCTCAAGCCTGCCTATGGCAACTGGTTCGCCTTTTATGCCGCGGATGCATTTGCTTTCGCATTGGCGTTCCTGTGGGCAGACCCTGCCGCAAACGGCGGGGAGCGAGCTTGTTTCGCTTATTTTTCTGTATGCTTCTTCAAATTTACCTTCCGCCACCAGTTTGATAAATTCGGGAATTTTTACATTTACGGGGCAACCTTGCACGCAAAGAGGCTTTTTGCAATTAAGGCATCTTTTTGCTTCCGCCACGGCTTCTTCCGCTGTGTAGCCGAGCGCAACCTCTCCGAAGTTCTTGTTCCTTACCTCGGGAGCCTGTTCTGCCATAGGATATTTTTTAAGTGTCATATCTGCCATAATTTATGCCTCTTCTTTCATTTTCATAAGGTTGCAGTGTGCCTCGCGTGCCTTTTGCTCCTCTGCCCTATACATTCCCGAACGCCTTATAATTTCATCGAAATCTACCAGGTGACCGTCGAAATCGGGCCCGTCTACGCAAGCAAACTTCGTTTCTCCGCCGACGGTGAGGCGGCAACCGCCGCACATGCCTGTGCCGTCTATCATAATAGGGTTCATACTAACCACGGTTTTTATACCGTATTTTTCCGTTAGCTTGCAAACAAATTTCATCATCATAAGCGGCCCTATGGCAATGACCTCGTCATATTTTTCGCCGCTTTCAAGCAGCTCTTCAAGCTTGTTTGTAACAAAGCCTTTGTTTCCGTTAGAGCCATCGTCGGTCATGATAAAAAGGCGTGTGGAAGCATTTTTCATCTCTTCTTCCAAAATAACGATGTCTTTATTTCTGAATCCTGCTATCATATCAACTTCCGCACCGAGCTCGTGGAGCTTTTTTGCCTGCGGATACGCTATGGCACAACCAAGACCGCCGCCGATAACGGCAACTTTTTTTACGCCTTCGGTATGCGAAGCTTTACCGAGAGGACCTGTGAAGGCAAACACTTCATCGCCAACGTTCATTTCGCCAAGCTCCATTGTAGTAGCGCCGACTGTTTGGAAAATTATCGTAACTCCGCCTTCTTCTCTTTCATAATCTGCTATCGTAAGCGGTATACGCTCGCTTTTTTCGCTCGGCATAACTATAATAAACTGTCCTGGCTCCGCTTTTTTTGCTATGCGTGGGGCATATATCTTCATAAGTACCACACCGGGTGTAAGAACTCTTTTTTCTAAAATTTTATTCAATTAAAAGACCTTCTTTCGATGATAATAAGCTCATTATCAATGATATTAGAGTTATTATATCAGTATTTTATATTTTTTTCAATATATTTTCCTTTTCTTTTTTGGAAAAAATGTGTTATAAAGCGCAAAGCATGCTTATACCCTGCAAGATCACAAGGTGAAGCGGGTAGAATATATAGAAAAAATATTTCATTTTTAATTTACCTCTTTTGCCGGAATAGAGCAACAGCGGCACGAGCGCAAGAAAAGAATACGGCTGCACCCAACCTATGGAAATCGCAAGCAGCACCATGGCAAGCGACATCGTAAAAACGCTCATTGGTATGCAATCAAGCTTTTTCAAAAAAACGTTTTCACAGTTTTTGGGCATATGGAAAAATGATGCAAACACGGGCATCATACACCCCCAAAAGCCGTAATCTATTTCCACAAACAGATTTATAAAGAATATGCCGAATACCAAAGCAACAAACAAAAGTGCAGAAAGTACTTTCTGCACGGTAGTACTACCGTGCGCAAACAATACCGTCTTGAAATTTTGCAAAGCATAAACCATAAGTATTGCGAGCGAAAAACTTACAAGAACGGACATAAAAAGGCTTCCGTCAAAAACAAAATATACCGTTTGGCAAACTGCGGCAAGTCCAAAAACCATAAAAAAGTATCGCACCTTATTTTTAGTATATTTACACCCTTCCGCTATCATAAAGGCAAAAATAGGAAAGGCAATACGCCCTATTATGCGCAAAGCATCATATTGTGGGAACAAAAGATACCCTATGTGGTCTATGAGCATAGCGATAGCCGCTATAATTTTTAATGAATTGCCGCTCAAAAAGCAAATTTTTGTTTTCAATTCAAGCATAAAACAATCTTCTTTCAAATGTGATTTTATATGCAAATAATATCAAATTTTATATAGTTTTGTCAAGTATATTGATAAAAACAGCCCGAGAAAATCTCGGGCTGTTTTTTAAGCTGCAGGGTCCAAAACGGTAAGTATACCGCTCTTAGGGACGATTTTATAGTTATCTGTAACGTTGTTGCCGTCTTTATCTATTACCGTAGCAGAAACGATCTTGTTTTCGGAACGTCCTATTTTTATCTGTTCGCCATCTATCATCGTAGTGATGGTATCGCCCTCTACAAGAGAACCTATGGAAATATAGAAATCATCGTTTGTGAGAGGAGCTCCGTCGAACATTTTAACCGCCGTTCCCGATGTGATCTCTATCTGGCGCGGCTTAATGGATATAGGAATATACCCGGCAGTATCGGTTATACTTTCGTGAATATCGAAATAGAGAGTGTACCCTCTTGTAACGTCTGTTCCGTTTGAATATACCTTATATGTCACGTATTCTTCCGTATTGATATTTAACTCGGAACGTGTTATTTCGCCGACGTTTTTGAGATTTATATGGAAATCAAGCTCTAAAGTAATTCCGTCTGCCAAAGGAGTCATAATTTTATATCCGTTTTCGTCTATAATTATATCTTTAGCATCGTAATACTTTCTTATCTCGTAAAGATAAATGCTTATCGGGTTTTCGCATACTTCTATTTCGCCATTTAGATATTCTATATCGAATTCATCCGTAACATCGTTTCCGTTGGGATCAAACAATGTAAACGCCGTTACAGCGGTAGCGGAAGCGCCTATTTCAAGCTGAGAACCGCTTACCTCTACAGTATAGGTATATCCTCTGTCCAAAAGCTTTTTGAGATCGCCGAATTCTTCTATTTTGTTTTCCGGATAGAAAGCGGAGCCTGTGAATTTGTGTTTATATGCCAACGGCTGAACTGTAAAGCCCGTGGGCAGCTTTTCACCTTCATAAAGACCGGTATCAAATCCGTTCTTCATTCCGCCCGTAACCTCTACATATACCCAGCCGATGCCGTCTAAATAAATTTCCACCCAAGCGTGAGAAGGATTTTTTATTTCTACCTCTTCCCCCTCTACCGCTTCTACATAGAAGCCTTCAACGTATCGTGCAGGTATACCGAGCGCACGGAAAAGCAACGTTGCCGCAGAAGCGTAGTGCGTACAATTTCCGGCTTTATATTCTTCCAAAAACGCTATTACAACGTTTTCCTCTCCATCGAGTGCGGAGTCATAATAAAGCTCGTATTTTGCGGAGTTCTGTATATATACAGCCACCCTTTTTACAATGTCCTCATCATCCGCTTTGAAGCTTTCCTTTTGAATGATGGAGTTCATATATTCTCGCGTGAAGCTGTCTATAAACAAATAATTCTCATATACGTATTTTCTGTATTCCTCTTCGGCAGCATTCGGAACTGCGTTCTTCTTTATACTGAGCAATCTGTCGAAAAGGTTGGGAACCTTGTAAAATTCTACAGAGTATGGCTTGGTGGGGTCTATCGCGGAATAATCCGTATCGGTAGTAATATTTATCTTATTGCTGTCTGTAACATAAGAATAGTATGGCTGCATATAAGTCTGCATACCCGAAAATTCGGCCTTGTACATTTCGTCGAAGGTTTTGGAAAGTGCTTCTGCCGTAAATGCATTGGGGCTGTATGTGCTGCTTATATAAGGTGTTGCCTCTGTCCAGAATTTGCCCAAAGAATTAACCGACAAACTGTAATTGCCAAAGCTTGCCATGCGCAAGTATATAGGACCACTCGCGTCGGCTTTTATTTTGCCGTACGAAGTTTCGGGATATTTTACGAGCAAAAATCCATACTCAAATGCGTGAAACATATAATTTTCGGTTACATCTTCTTCGCCATTCTTTATTACCAAAGAATTTATATCATATGTATTTTTTGTTTTGCCTATGTTGGTTTGGGAACCGGTTATATCCCCGTAAATTATATGTCCGGGCAAAAGGGTGTAAAGTTCTTCTTCGCTGCCAACATCTTCTACAGCAATTATTTCGTTGCTTGTAAGCGGGGTACCATCATATACTTTTTCTGCGCTGCCGGATGTGACCATTATAGTTCTGGGTTCAATGATCAAGAGCCCTTCTTCCAAAATCACATTGTAATTATCGGAAATATCCTCTCCGTTACAGGTTATGGAATAGGAGGATACCACAGATTTTTCTGTTTCGGAATCTGCTACTGTGGTAGCGCTGCCTTCAACTTCTATTTGAATATCATGCCCGTAAGCGAGCGTTCCTTCTACTATTTTTGCTTCCGTTGCATACAACGGCGTGCCGTCGTATACTTTTTTTACATCAACGGGAGCTATCGTTATAGAACGGGGTTCTACCGTTAGCGTGCCGTAATCGTACGTTATTTCATAGTTAGATGTGAGTTTTTCAAAATCACGCACGATCTCGGCAATAAACACGTTTTCCACACTGCCAACCTCTGTTATGGAAGGCATTTGCGAGCCTGTGATCTTATGGTTTTTCAGAAGGCCGTCGCCTGTTACGGTTGTTTCCGTAGAATAGTGCGGCAAAGTATCGTATACCCATGTTTTGCTAACAGTAGTGATGTTTATTTTGCGTTTTCTCACTTCTAAAGTTCCGTAATTATAGGTAATGTCATAGTTATCTATAACGGAATCTCCCGAAAATCTGTCTATAATTTCCGGTTCTATAACATTTTCGATTTTTCCCGCATTTATGATGCTGGCGTAATTCACACGATACGTATATACAAAATGGTTTTGCAAAAGTCCTTCGGACTGAACACGCGTATAAGCATGCTCTTCCCCGTCATACAGCCAGCTGGAGCTGCCTGTGGTTATGGTAGCGGGGCGTCTGTTTATATTTATTTCACCTACGTTTACTATAACAGAATACAATCTTGTAACGTTTGTACCTGTTTTTTCATCCAGAACCTTGAAGCTTCTTGTATTTTCTATAGTTCCGGCATTGGTTAACGTAAGTATGTCTCCCGCCACAAGAATATGCCCGGGAAGCAAGGATGTTGTAGGATCTATTGTATATTCCTTGGAGCTGTATGTTTTGCCATCGTACACTACGTTTAAGCTACCCGTAGTAATAATAAGCGGGCGTTTGTTTACAGTTATCGTTCCGGTCTTGCTGGTGTCTATCTTATAATGATGGGTAACATCATGTCCGCTTTCGTTTATAATGCTTATTTGGGGAGTGTTCTGAATCGTGCCGGGGCGTGTCAAAGAACCGGTAAAATTCGCTTGAATTTCGTCTCCCTTCGCGAGCTCGCTTTCAAAAAGCTCATATACTTCGTATTTAAATACCGTTCCATCGTAGTCATGAGCGGCATCTTCAACAAGAATACTTATTTTTTTTGGTGCTATCTTCACGTCACAATATGGTGTGCTGATTTCATACGCATACGTTACGTCGTTGCCGTTCTTATCAAGTATTTTTATGCTGCTTGTCTCCGCGCAAACTCTCGTTTCCTTGAGTATAATGTTCTCGTATTTAAAATCTTCACAAACAAGTGTATCTTCAAATCCAAGGTCGGCGGTAAACGGAGGAACGATACCGTAGATAACATCCTTTTCCTCTAATTCTACCGAAATCTTCCTTGGCATAATAGTGAAGCTTTTTGTATTTCCGTATTTTATGGCTCCAAACGAGCCGTATGAAACGGTTCTCACATCGTAGTCACCCGGCAAGAAAGGTGTTTCACGGTTCCAGTTTTCCTCGCCTTTAGGTGAATATTCAAACTCCACCGCGCTGAGAAAAGCATAAGCCTTGCATCCCTTAAAATCACCGTATTCGATGGATTGCGGTATTTGGGCGCCATATACGGTTCCCTTGGCGATAGTAACGGCTATAGCCGTTACTATCAAAATCACAAGTACCGTAATAATTATGGGAAGCTTTTTGTATATTTTTTGCAATATACGAGCTCTTCTCAATATTTTATTTTGGTATTTATCGTATAACATCAGTATTACCTTTTTAATCTAAAGTTACGGTCAGAAGACCTGAAACCAACTTGATTGCATAGTTACCGGTCACTTCCTCATTATCTTCATTATAGATTCTTACGGAAGTAACTATATTTTCTGCACTTCCCACGTTGGTTTGATAACCTTCCGTTACGAAAGTTCTTATTTTGTCGCCTTCCAAAAGCTCGCCTTCTATAAGCTCTATTTCGCTGCAGAATAAGGGTTTTCCGTCGTAAACCTTCGTTGCATCTCCGGCTTTTACGGTTATCTGAACGCGTGCAACGTTTAGAACACCGTATTCTTTGTTTATCTTATAATAGTAAGTTACGTCTTTGCCGTTTTTATCGGTTATTTTCACATCGAAATCGTTATAAGTCACACCGGCTGCAGAGCTTTTTAAAGGTACGCTTTGCGCCATATGGTCACTGCTTAAATATTCGCCCTTTGTTTTTACAATTTCCGGTGCTATGGTGTTTCCATATTCGGCGTCGCCGTCTTTACTTGTGAAAGTTAACTCTGCGGCATAAACGTGGATCTTACCGTAATTCAAAACGATTGCAAAATCCGAAGTTACATTGTTTCCGTTCGGAGCATAGAGTTCTATGCTTTCTATTTTACTTTTTGAAATGCCTATTTCTGTTTGCTGTCCGGAAATAACCACTTTATAAGTAAATCCTTGGGAAGTATATTTTTCAAGACCTTTTATCTGCGGTATCGGATAAAGAGGAGTGCCGTCGTACATTTTGTCTACGGTTACGGGTGTAAGCACAAGTCTGGAATCGTTCTGAGGTGGGATATTATTGGCTCCAGTTACCTCCACACGTCTCCAGCCTACGCCGTCTATATAAACTTCTGCCCAAGCGTGCGATCTTTCGGATGTAACACTTATCCAGCTGCCTGCTTCTGTTTCCACAAGATAACCTGTAGTATATCTTGCGGGAATTCCGAGCGCACGGTAAAGAAGTACCGCCGCGGAAGAAAAATGTTTGCAGTTGCCCGCTTTATAATCATTCAAGAAAGCAATTACCACGTTTTCTTCGGAATCAAGTGCAATGTCGTAAGAGGCATCATATTTTGCAACGTTTTGTATATATTTCGCCACATCCTCGATGATGGTAGGAGAATCCTTTGAAAAGCCCTGTTCTTGAATGATTTTTTTTATAAAATCATTCGTTTCTTCGTTGAAGCCGTTAAGATATGTTTTATAAACATAATTTCTGTATTCAAGCTCGAAAGCCTTAAGCTCTTCAGAATCGAGCACCGGTGTAACATCATAATCATAATAATCGAGCTCATACTGGCCGTATCCGCCCTTATAAAACGTGTCGTCTATTTGCACCTTATATTGTTCGGTGTTTTCCATATCCATATAATACGGCAATATGTATATACTCGTGGCGGGATCTATGGTTATGTGGTGTTTCGTAGCACCTGCATTTTTCAAAGCAAAGCTTGTGAGATAAGCTGCAGAATACTTCTTTTCTATAAGCTTATTGTATCTTTCTGCGGCTATCCAATATTTGCCATCATAATCACCGTAACTCGCATATTTCAAATAAACGTATCCGGAATGATCTGAATGTATCTGATAGAGAACCTTGTTAGGGTCATCCTCCGAAGGGTCTTTAACACGCAGCATACCTTCTCTTAAGGTTACTCTGTAATTTTCCGTAACATCGTTACCGTATTTATCTGTGATAAGCACGGTAGAGATAGTGTTAAAATCCTCTCCCACGTCGGTTATAGACCCTGTGACAACAACAAGTGCGCTGTGCCCCTCTGCAAGGTCTTCTTCGGACACGGTATGGTTACTGTTGGTAAGAGGTTCGCCGTCATATATCTTTTCGGCGCTACCGCTCGTTACGGTTATATTTCTCGCTTTTACTTTAAGGGTTCCCAAATCGTATGAAATTTTATAGGAATCTGTAACGTCTGTATCTGTAACATCAAGTATATGTACTTCTATAGTATTCTGGCTTTCGCCTACGTCCGTTTGTGAACCCGTAACCTTAACGGTGATTCGATGACCTTCCTCAAGTTCTCCCGAAAAAAGCTCCCAACTGTCGTTGGTAAGAGGCTCTCCGCTGTAAAACGCCGTATCCCCCAATGTTTTAAAAACAAGTTCGTTTTTGGCAAACGATACCATTCCGCTTGCAATAAAAACGAGAATAATGGCGATTATAAACATCAAGCTCATCAAAAACGAGCAAAGTATATTAAATAAATTACTTTTTTTCATAATCAACACTCTTTTTGTATAATTTTTATGCGTTTCTCTGGAGTCTTGCGATGTGCGCCTTGCAAAGAGGCATGCTGTCGCTGCCGAAAAGCTCGTCTATATAAGCGAGCAAGCCCTCTGCGGCATTTCTGAGATAAATGGGGTTTTGCGTTTCCAGCTTGCGTATAACCTTTTTGGAAAGAATATCGTCGAGCGCGTCGAGTTCCCTTCCCCCACAACTTACGTATACCGGTATATACGTCTTTATCTGCTTCATAATACGGTTACCGAACGTTATATGGAAATGCTTTATAAGGTATTTATCCAGCTCGTCAAGCCTATTTATATTTCTGCGGCTTATGCCGTGCTCGCTCTGTGCC
>JAFTLJ010000073.1 GCA_017456005.1 Clostridia bacterium
ACCATCGACATTCTCGGCTTGCAGGTTCCTTCCATCACCATTCCCGTTCGCCCCGGCCGTAACCTTGCCATTATTTTGGAGGTTGCCGCAATGAACAACCGTCAAAAGCGCATGGGCTACAACACCGCCGAGGAATTTAACAACAATCTTTTGCGCCAAATGGGCATTGAACCTGGCAGCGAGGGTTAATTGTAAACGATTTGTAAACATCAAAAGAAACCTATTGACAGTCACTTGACTGCGTGGTAAAATATAAATGTGATCCCGCGGATCGCATTTCAAAATCTATTTTTAAAAAGGAGAAAACACTATGGAGTGGTTAATTCCCGTTCTCGTCGTACTCGCACTTGCTGTTATTCTTGGAATCGGCGGCTATCTCAAGGCTCCCCCGGATACGGCTTACATCATCACCGGTCTTGGCAAAAAGAAGATCCTGATCGGTAAAGCAGGCTGGCGTATGCCCTTCTTTACCCGTGTTGACCGTCTCTCTCTGCGCGTAATGCAGGTAGACGTTAAAACAAGCGAAGCAGTGCCCACAAACGAATTTATCAACGTAACGGTAGACGGCGTTGCAAACATCAAAATCTCTTCCGACCCCGATGCGCTCAAGCTCGCGGCAGAATCGCTGCTCGGCATGCGCCAGCAGGACCTTGTAAACCTTGTTACACAGGTTCTGGAAGGTAATATGCGCGAAATCGTAGGTTCCGTAGGTCTTAAAGAAATGGTTCAGGACCGCCAGGGCGTTGCGAAAAAAATAACGGAAAACGTTGTTCCCGATATGCAGAAGCTCGGTATCGAGGTTGTAAACTTCAATATCCAGAACTTCAAGGATGCCGCAGGCACTATTGAAAATATGGGTATCGACAACGTAGAGCAGATACGCAAAAATGCGCAGATCGCAAAAGCAAACGCACAGCGCGATATAGCTATCGCAACGGCAAAGGCGCAGGAAGAAGCAAACGCTGTTCGCGTTGAATCCGAAAAGAAGATCGCAGAGCAGGATGCCGCGCTTTCCGTTCAGCAGGCGGATATGAAGGTTAAAGCCGACACAAAGAAGGCAGAGGCAGACGCCGCATACTCCATCCAGCAGGAAGCACAGCGTAAGGTTATCGAAATCGCGAGAACAAACGCAGATATCGCTCGCCGCGAAAAAGAAGCAGAGCTCGCAGAAAAGAACATCGCCATCAAAGAGCGCGAGCTGGAGGCACAGATCATAAAACAGGCAGACGCTATGAAGTACCAGACGGAAAAAGAAGCGGAAGCCGACCTTATCCAGCGCCAGCGCGAGGCAGAGGCTAAAAAATACGAGGCTTTGCAGATAGCGGAAGCAAAGAAATACGAGGCAGAAGCAAAGAAATACGAAGCTATCCAGGCTGCCGAAGCTAAAAAGGCAGAGGCAGAAGCGCTCCGTTTCGCTATGGAGCAGGAGGCAGAGGGTATCCGCGCCAAAGGTCTTGCAGAGGCAGAGGCTATCGAAAAGAAAGCCGAAGCGCAGAAGAAAATGGGCGAGGCTTCCGTGCTTGAAATGTACCTCACAGCCCTTCCCGAAGTTGTTAAGAACGCCGCTTCTCCCCTTTCCCGCACAGATAAGATCGTCATGTACGGCGACGGCAACTCCACAAAGGTTGTGCGCGACGTTATGAACAGCGCAAACCAGATCATGGAGGGCATGAAGGAATCCACGGGCATCGACCTTTCCAGCATTATCGCAGGATTTGCGGGCGGCAAAGCCGCGCTCGGCGCAAGCAACGGCCAAGTTCCCACGGCAGAAGAAACGCCCGATACAGAGGCTTAAATCAAGCAAAACATCAAACACGAAAACCGCAAGAAAACCTCTTGCGGTTTTCTCTTTCTTAAGATTTTATTAAGTTATGTTAAAATATATTGTATTTTATTTTTACATATGGTACAATTTGATAAAAAGAAAGAAAAAGAGGCTTTTTTATGAATGCATTTGAAAAAATAGTATACTTTTTAAGCGCGGAAATGGAGCGCCCGCCGCTTTTCGGCGTTTGGCATTTCGTTTCTCTCGCCATCGCGCTTGCTCTGGCGGCATTTATGGTCTGGAAATTTAAAGATTGCAACGATAAAACACTTCGCATCATTTTAGGCATTTTCTGGGCTGTTATGCTGTGCTTTGAAATCTATAAGCAAATAGTTTTCTCTATGAATAGCGATGGCATAACGGCAACCTGGTCATACGATTGGCACGCTTTCCCGTTCCAGTTCTGTTCCACACCGCTCTATCTTTTGCCAATACTCGTATTTGCCAAAGAAGGCAAGTTCAGAAACGCCATTGTAGCATATATGGTAACGTTTTCCTTCTTTGCCGGTTTCGTTGTAATGGTTTACCCGGGCGATGTTTTTATAGAGCTCATAGGTATAAACATTCAGACAATGGTTCACCACGGGCTTCAGCTCGTTATGGGTGTATTTCTCGTGGCTCACAACCGCCACCATTTGAGCAAGCGCTTCTTTGCGTGGAGTATGATTGTTTTCTCTGTGCTTGCTTCGTTAGCGCTCGTTATGAACGTTATTGCAAACTATCGAATGCCCGGCGTGGAATTCAATATGTTCTTTATAAGCCCGTTCCAGCCCTGCACCCTTCCTGTGCTTTCCATCATCTATCCTCTCGTGCCATACCCCGTATATCTTCTTATATACTTACTTGGTTTCGCCCTCGTTTCCCTTATATTCTACGCATCCGAAAAAGGCATAACCACGCTCTGCTCCAAAATAAAGCACCGCGGCGAATAAAAGCAAAAAAACACGTATATATTCAAAATTCCGCCCATGGCGACAGCCGCGGGCGGAATTTTTTTTACGAAATTGTAAATTCTTAAGATTTTCTTAAGAATTTACAAAGAAATTCTTTCGTACATATTGTATTTTTTTAAAACATATGCTAAACTAAACACAACAAAAAAAAGAACGGGGGTTTTATATTGACAGCTGGAAAAACACAATGTTTTCCGCATATAAAAAAACCTTTCGCCATAGTTAATAACTGTAAATTCATTATCTCGGCGCTTGCGGTCTTCCTCGCATTGGAATTCATCATCGCAAATTTGATGTTCACGGTGGGCGGTTATTTTTCCTTTTTCTCGTTTATTTTCGTGGTTTTCGCGTGTCTTTTCTGCGCGCTTTCGGCAGAACCGAGCGAAAAATATATCTTTACCCAGCTCGGTCTTATTCTTACGGTATGTGCAGATTTCTTCCTTGTGCTTATTCCCAAACAGCAGCGCCTGCCCGGTATGATATTTTTCTCTGCGGCACAGCTTATGTACTTTTTTATGGTATATTCCACAGATGATAATGCCGCGCGCCGCAAGGTACACCTTGTTTTGCGTATCGTAGCATCTGTGCTCGCAGTAGTGCTTACGCTCGCGGTTCTCGGGCCTGCGGCAGACGGTGTTGCGCTCGTTTCCATGTTCTATTATGCAAACCTGCTGATCAACGTAGTGTTCTCTTTCATAAACTTCAAAAAGCACGGCATTTTTGCAATAGCGCTTCTTATCTTTATACTTTCAGATACGATAATAGGGTTTAACAACCTTGAAAAATATCTTTTTGTTTCCAGAAGATCTTTGGCGTATTATATATCCAATTCGGAATTTGACCTAACGTATGTGCTGTATCTGCCCTCTCAGATATTGCTGGCAATAAGCCTTATACCGCAGAAGCTCAAAAAGCTCGGGAATAACGAAAAATGATTTTTATATGCGAAACGTAAAAACGCAACCTTTTTGGTTGCGTTTTTGCGTTTCTATGCTATATATTCGGGTTCTGCCTTTTCTTTAACCGTCTTTTCCGTAATAACTATCTTGGAAATACCTTTTTCATCGCGGAGCGTGGGGGATTCATACATAATGGGCTGCATGATCTCTTCCATAATAGCGCGCAATCCGCGTGCACCCGTGCCGCGCTCCTTTGCAAGCTCGGCAACAGCGTTTATAGCTTCATCTGTAAATTCTATTTCTATATCATCGAACGAGAAAAGCTTTCTGTACTGCTTGAGTATAGCGTTTTTGGGCTCTTTCAGAATGCGTGTGAGCGCTTCTGTATCGAGGGGCTCCAGGCTTACGATTACGGGAATACGCCCCACAAGCTCGGGGATCAAGCCATACTTGACAATATCGTGTGCCGTGGCGTCTTTAAACACGCTTTCCTGCGATTTTTCCGCCTTGCTCTTCACTTCGCCGCCAAATCCAATGCCCTGCTTGCCGCCGCGTTTCTCTATAATTTTGCCAAGACCGTCGAAAGCGCCGCCGCAGATAAAGAGGATATTTTCCGTGTTTATCTGTATAAACTCCTGCCCCGGGTGCTTTCTGCCGCCCTGCGGGGGCACGTTTGCCACAGTGCCTTCCAAAATTTTAAGCAGTGCCTGCTGCACGCCTTCGCCCGAAACGTCGCGCGTGATAGAGGGGTTTTCGCTCTTGCGCGCGATCTTATCAAGCTCGTCTATATAGATAATACCGCGCTCTGCAAGCTCTACGTCGAAATCTGCCGCCTGAATAAGGCGCAAGAGTATGTTTTCAACATCCTCGCCAACATAGCCTGCCTCGGTAAGCGTTGTGGCATCTGCAATAGCGAAAGGAACCTTAAGCGTTTTCGCCAAAGTCTGTGCGAGGAACGTTTTGCCAACGCCCGTGGGGCCGAGAAGCAGCACGTTGCTCTTCTGTATTTCAACGCCGTCGTCCTCGCCCTCTTTCTTCTGCCATATGCGCTTATAGTGGTTATAAACAGCCACCGCAAGCGCTTTTTTTGCGTTTTCCTGCCCGATAACGTAATCGTCGAGCACGCGTTTTATATCCTTGGGCTTGGGAAGCTCTGTAAGCTCGGGAATCTCTGCCGCGGGGCGGCTTTCCGCTTCCCATTCATCGAGTATTTCGCTGCAAGCTTCAACGCAGTTGTTGCAGATATAGAAGCCTGTGGGCGCAGGTATAAGCACCTCTGCCTGGCGTTCCGTTCTGCCGCAAAAGCAACATCTGCATTCTGTACTTCTGTTGTCTGCCATTTTTATACCTCGCGTTTACGCTCTTTTTTCGATAACCTTATCTATAAGACCGTATGCGCAAGCCTCTTCGGCTGTCATAAAGTTATCTCTTTCCGTGTCGAGTGCTATCTGCTCTACAGATTTGCCCGTTTCGCGCGCCAAAATTTCGTTGAGCTTCTGGCGTGTGCGCAAAATATGGTCGGCGTGGATCTTGATATCGCTTGCCTGACCCTGCATACCGCCCAGAGGCTGATGGATCATAATTTCGCTGTTTGGCAGCGCAAAACGTTTGCCGGGTGCGCCCGCCGCAAGCAGAAATGCGCCCATGGAAGCCGCCATACCCATACAAACCGTGGATACGTCGCATTTGATATAATTCATCGTGTCGAAAATAGCAAAGCCTGCGGAAACAGAGCCGCCGGGGCTGTTTATATAGAGGCAAATATCCTTATCGGGGTCCTGCGATTCGAGGTGGAGAAGCTGTGCCACCACAAGGGATGCCGTAACGTCGTTAACTTCGTCCGTCAAAAATACGATTCTTTCGTTGAGAAGGCGGGAGTATATATCGAAGGAGCGTTCTCCTCTGCCCGTCTGTTCAACAACCATTGGTACAAGTGCCATAAATTTATCTCCTTTCCGTGTCGCTTTTCGAGAAAAGCTCTGCAAAAGCTTCGCTCAAAAAGAATTTGTTTGTTTTTCGCGTTTTTTCTTTAAAAAAGGACAAAACACGCTTTTAATCAAATTCGCAGACGAAACGTCTGCGAATGCAAGTGTATCAATATAACTGATTATTCAGCGTCTTTTGCAGAAAGAACTGCTGTGTCGCGAACGAGCTGTGCAGCCTTGCCTACAACGAGGTCAGCGGCGATCGCAGCGCTGTCGATCTGAGCGCGTACGTCTTCAACTTTTACGTTGTATGCTTCTGCGATTCTTGTGTATTCAGCATCGATCTCCTCTGCTGTTGCTTCAAAAGCTTCTGCAGCTGCAACTGCTTCGAGAGCGAGTCTTGTTTTAACCTGTTTTTCAGCCTGAGGACGGAACTGTTCTTTCATTGTTTCAACAGTCTGGCCTGTGTACTTCATAAACATTTCGAGGTCAAGGCCCTGGTAGCGGAGTCTTGTTTCGTAATCGCGCATCATAGCGTCTGCTTCGTTTGCGAACATAACTTCGGGAATCTCAGCTTCCATAGCTTCAACAAGCTTGTCCATAAGCTGAGCGTCAACCTTAGCATCTTCTGCTTTGTCTGCTTCTGCCTGGAGTTTTGCCGTAACGTCTGCACGGTATTCAGCAACTGTGTCGAATTCGGAAACGTCTTTTACGAATTCATCGTCGAGCTCGGGAAGTTCGCGAACCTTGATAGCGTGAACGAGGCATTTGAATACTGCTTCTTTACCTGCGAGGTTTTCTGCATGGTAGTCAGCGGGGAACGTTACGTTTACGTCGAAGTTTTCGCCGATAGCTTTGCCAACGATCTGTTCTTCGAAGCCGGGGATGAACGCACCGGAACCGAGCTTGAGGCTGTAGTTTTCGGATTTGCCGCCGTCGAATGCTACGCCGTCTACATAGCCGTCGAAGTCAAATACAACTTCGTCGCCCATTTCGCAAGCTCTGTCTGTTACTTCTGTTTCGCGAGCCTGACCTTCGAGCGCTTTCTGGATCTCTGCGTCAACAGCTTCGTCTGTAACCTTTACGTCTTCGCGTGTAGCTGCAAGACCCTTGTATTCGCCGAGCTTAACCTCGGGTTTAACGTATACGAGAGCTGTGATAACAACGCCGTTATCGTCGATTGTTTTGATGTCGATTTCGGGCTGGCTTACAACGTCGAGCTTGGATTCTGCGAGAGCTGCTTCGTAAGCTGCGGGAAGAATGTCGTTGATAGCATCTTCATAGAAGAAGCCTTTGCCATACATCTTTTCGATCATGCTTTTGGGTGCTTTGCCGCGTCTGAAACCGGGGATGTTGATTTTAGAAACGTTTTTCTTATAAGCTTTATCAACAGCCGCATCAAATGTAGCTTTGTCTACGGAAAATTCGATAACCTTCTGGTTCTTTTCCGCATCTGTGATGTTGAGTAATTTCATTTTATCCTCCGTAAATTCATAATGAATTTATTTTATTATAATCATCAGTTATTATATCACTTTGATTTTACAAAGTCAACTGTTATCGTCAAATTTTACATATTTTTCGGTTCAATTTTGTAAGGTCTGAAGGCGAGATAATCCGCAGAAACGAAAAAGAAGTCAATATCGGCGTAATTTACCTTCATCGGTGCATCGTAAGAGCCGTGTATGTGCCCAAAGAAGCAGCGGCTGACTTCCTTTTTATAAAGCTCCATTATAATCTCGTCGCACATATAGCCCTTGAATATTGGCGGAAAATGCAGAAAAGCGAGCATTTCCCTTTCCTTGCCGTCCTGCGCCTTTGCTTCTTCGCGCAAGCGCAAGCCTTCGTCAAGGCTTATGCCGAGGCGCACTACCTCGCGCGCCACTATCTTTTCGCTGTCTGCCCCGCGCATAGGCGTATTCTTATCGTCGTTATACCACCCACGTGAACCGCAGATTATAAAATCCTCGCAAACGTATGCGTTGTTGTGCAAAAACGTTATGGTTTTATATTCGTTTTTGGCGAGAAAAGCGTCGAGCTTTGCCATGGTCTGCCACCAATAGTCGTGGTTGCCCTTAAGAATAATTTTTTTGCCCGGCAGACTTTCCAAAAAGTCGAAATCCGCTTTGGCTTCCTCTGTTGTCATAGCCCAGGAAATGTCCCCTGCCACCACGACCGTGTCGCCCTCGCCCACGAGCGCGCGCCATTCAGCTTCCAGCTTTTCCACGTACCCGTGCCAGCGCGGGCCGAAAATATCCATCGGCTTTTCCGTGGAAAGCGAAAGGTGTGTATCACCTATAACGAAAAGAGCCATCTCTTTCCTCCAATTTTTTTAAAAAATTCCAAATAAACGTAATATCTGCGCGAATAAAAGCCGTGCGCACCGTACAAAATATAAAAGAACTCACAGAAAGGAGTTTTTGAAAATGATGAATAACAAAGACGAAAAGAACACCTGCAAATGCAATAACGGCGTTATATGCGACGTTTCCAATTGCGTTTACCACGACGGCAGCTCCACCTGCACGGCAGAGACAATCAACGTAGGCCCCAGCTACGCTACCTCCTGCACAGACACAGTCTGCGCTACGTTCAAACAGAAGAGCGCAGAATAAGCCCCTCAAAAAATACACCGCAAGGTGTATTTTTTGTTTGGCAAAGTGCCCCTCACCTTGAGAACTGCCAACTTTTTCTTTTTGAAAGAAAAAGTTGCAAAAAGAAGCAAAAACCCTGACGGTTTATCGCTATGTTCTGCTGAAAACCACGGCGAGAGCCGCTTCCCGAAGCGGTTTCACTTCGCAAAACCGCATCGGAACCACGCGGTTGGGTTCAAAGCAAAAATTTTTCGCTTTCTGCAAAGGGTTACGCACAAAGTTTCGGCTTGATATTTTGCGCTCATATCTGAACCACCATTTCGGGACGAAGAAGTAACGGAATCAGCACACACCGATAGTTTTTGAAGAACAATCCGTTTCATGGGTGTTTTGGATTTGGGTGTTCGATGTGCGTGATAAAGTTCGCTGAACCTTGAGCGCAAAATGCCGCTAAAGCCGGCGAGGCTTTTTGATTCTTTTTGTAACTTTTTCTTTCAAAAAGAAAAAGTTAGTAAATTTGTTTGGAAAGCCGCAGGCTTTCCTTCCTCACAGAATATTCTTTATATGGTTTAGCCTCGGCTCTTCCTCGCGTGAGAGATAGACCTCTATAACGTCTATGCGCGGCTTCTTTTCCGTTTTGTATGCGCGCAAATATTCCTTTGCACAAGCAACGAGGTTTTCCCTCTTGCGCGTATCCACGGCATCGCGTGCCGTGCCATAGCGTGGATTAGCACCCGTTGCCCTGCGTGTTTTTACCTCTACGAAAAGCACATATTCCCCGTTTTCGCAAATGATATCCGTTTCCAGGTGCCCTGCGCGGTAGTTGCGGTGCTTTATTTCAAAGCCTTGCGCCTCAAGATATTTGCAGGCAATGTTTTCGCCTACTTTTCCGGTTTCGCTCCTGCTTCTCATTTGTTAAGAAACGAAAGAAAGCTTTTTCTGTGCTCGGGGCACGGGCCAAGCTCGCGCACCTTCTGCATATGCTCTTTCGTGGGGTAGCCCTTGTGCTTTGCAAAGCCGTATTCGGGATATTTTTCGTGCAGCTCTGCGCACTGCCTGTCCCTTGTCACTTTCGCAAGTATCGAAGCGGCGGCAATACTCGGGCTTTTTGCGTCGCCCTTTACCACCGTCTGCGTAGGTATATCAAAGCCGCGTGCACAGTTGCCGTCTATAAGCGCAAAATCCGCTTTCACTGAAAGCCCGTTTACCGCCCTGTTCATAGCTATCATCGTGGCGCCGAGAATATTGTGCTCGTCTATTTCTGCAGGTGTTGCCCACGCTACGGAATATGCGAGAGCTTCTTTTATAATAACGTCGTAGAGCGCGTCACGCTTCTTTTCGGAAAGCTTTTTGGAATCGTTAAGCCCCTCTATCACAAGCCCCTGCGGCAAAATTACCGCCGCGGCGACCACGTTGCCAGCCAGCGGCCCTCTGCCCGCTTCGTCCACGCCGCACACGGCGGAAAAGCCGGCATCACACGCCTCTTTTTCAAGGTAATATTCAAGTTCCATATTTCCACCAATAATTCTGCATTCTTCACTCTGCATTCTTCACTCTATCCAGCGTGAGCTTGCCCATTTTTCCGTTGCGGAATTCCTCCAGCAGCATTTTCGCCGTGCGTTCCGTATCTATTTCACCGCCGGAAACGAGGAAGCCGCGCGCTCTGCCTATTTTTTCGAGCACGTCGAAGTTTGTGAGCTCTTCGGCAAGCGCGCCCTCCTTAAGCTTGTAGCGTTCCGCAAGCTTTTCGGGGTAAAGCTCGCGCATTCTGCCCACGAGTGTTGCCGCGAGAGTTTCTATATCGAGTATATCGTCCTTTATCGCGCCCGTTATGGCGAGGTTTTCGCCTATTCTTTGGTCGTCGAACTTCGGCCAGAGCACTCCGGGCGTGTCAAGCAAGTCAAAGCCGAGGTTTGTGGGTATCCACTGCTTCTGGCGCGTAACGCCCGGGCGGTTTTCCACCTTGGCGCTTTTTGTGCCCGAAAGCTTGTTTATAATAGAGCTTTTGCCCACGTTCGGTATGCCGACAATCATAGCCTTCAGCTTTCTGCCGCCCATACCCTTTTCGCGGTAGCGTTCGATTTTCTCCGCAAGGAGTGTTCTCGCCGCAGGCATGATCTCGCCAAAGCCCTCGCCCGTTATGCAGTCGTAGAAAATGCACGTTTCGCCCTTTTCGGCAAAATATGCTTTCCATTCCTTTGTGTATTTCGGGTCTGCCAGCGAAAGGCGGCTCAGCAGGCGCAGGCGCGGCTTATCGCCGCATATGCGTGCGATTTCGGGGTTTTCGGAGCTGCGCGGAACGCGCGCATCCAAAAGCTCTATAACAAAATCTACGTTTTTAAGGTTTTCGGAAATTTCGCGGCGCGTTTTCGCCATATGTCCCGGAAACCACTGTATTATCTCTGATGGCATAATTTATGTCCTTTCTGTCAGTTGCCCACCGCGCCGAATTTATTAAGCGGGAAAATGCGGGCCACCACCTTGCCCATAATATCGTCTTCGCTTATAACGCCCACGCGCCCGTCGCGGCTATCGGTGGAATGGTTGCGGTTGTCGCCCATAACGAAAACGTAGCCGGGCGGCACAACAAGCTCTTCGGGGCAGCCGTAGCTTTTCATAGCGCACCAATCCTCGTAGTTTATATAGTCTTCTTCAAGGGGCACGCCGTCCACAAAGACCTTCCAGTTTTCGAAATCAAATTTTATGGTTTGGTTTTCCGTTGCTATAATGCGCTTTACTATAGGCTCGCTTATAGCGGAATTTTTTTCCTGTATTACCACGATATCGCCGTTTTGGGGCGTATAACCGAGGCGCGAAACCCAAAGCTTTTCCGTATTGTGCAGCGTAGGGTACATAGAATCGCCCACTACCGTGGTCATTCTGCCAACAAAAAGGTTTATAAGTATAACGACAATAAGCGCTATCGAAATTATTTCCAGCGTTTCATAAAGAAGCGAAGCTCTGCTTTTTTGTGGCTTTACCTCTTCCGTTTTGAATTCATTATTCATAGAAAACTCCTTTCGGCAAGCGTTTATACCGCTTTTTCGGCTTCTTCGTTTATATCGCACATAACGTTGTATGCATATATTACGGTCGCTACGGCAAGCACCGTGCGCGCTGTCCACGCGAGGTCAAACCAAGGCATAAGCACCATGAGCACGGCGCCGGCGCCTATAGTTATGCATTCGAGCACGAAAAGCCTGTCTATATATTTGCAAAGCTCTTTTTTTCTCTGCTCGTCTATTTCGCGCCTGCGCGCGTCCTGTGTGCCGCGCACACCGACGGCATCCTCTACCATAGTCTTTGCCGTTTCTCTGCCCTTTGCAGCAAGCCAAGCGAGCAACGCATAGAACACGACTGCGGCGGCAACGTAAGGCAGAAAATAGCCGTAGAAGCCATCCACCTGGTACGCATAAATAACATAGCCGAGCTCCGAGGAATAGCGGAAAAGCAAGGTGTATTCAAGCAAGCCGGCAAAAACGGCGGCAAAGCAAACCAAAACAGTCTTTTTATATTCGCGCACATATCTTTTTGCAAAGAAAAATGCGAAAAAGATAAGCAGCGCACAAGCAAAATCAGGTATAAGGTAATAGCCGTCTATGGAAATGCAGGTGAGGAAGAACAGCGAAGCGAAAGTAAAGCTCCAGAAGCGTTTTACGCTTCTCTGCATCATAAGCGCATTGTTCGTAAGCACTTCCGTTTCGTATTTTTCTTTTATATACGCCCAAAATTCCGTATTTTTCTTAAGCTCCTTAAGGTAGGAAAGCACCGAAGAAAGCCACACCGCACCGAAAACGAGCGCCACGAGCGCGCAAAGCACCAAAAGCGCTATTCTGATAACGCCGGAATCCTCAAGGCCCGTTTCATCGCCCACATAGCCGTAGTCGGTTTTGAGCGAGGTGAGCTCGGGCACAACGGCGGCGGCGGCGCGCACTATTATGAAAATAGGCGATATTACAGAGGCATTTTCCGCTTTTGTACTCATAGCGGAAGAAGTGCCTATAATACGCATGCGGGAATATTCAAGGCTTTCGAAAAACATTCTGAAAGCAGGTATCATAAAGAAAAGCTCCAGCGTGGCGAAAGAAAAAGTGAAAACAAGCGTAAGAGTGGAATCAAACTCCATAAAAAACGCCATAAGCATAAAAACAAATCTGCCTGCACCCACGTACAGCGCCTGTGTCATACGCCTTTTCGCTTCCATAACCTTAAGCTCTGTATCCGCTATTTTGGAAATGCCGTAGATTATAAGTGCATAGCCTATGACATCGGGCAAAATATCGAAAAGACTTATAAACGGGTTAAACAGAAAGATCATACCCGCAATAATAAAGTTTATTCCCATTTTCAGCTCCCGTTAAATTTATTTTTTCTTTTTGTGATGTATATTTTTCTTTCCGCTTTGCGCGTTTCTTTTATATCTGTCCTTTTCGTAAAAATCCACGGGCGATTTAAAGGAATTTTTCTTTTGCTCCATATCCTCGTCGCCCTCAAGGCAGATATGCATATAACAGCGGAAAACAAGTATTGCCGAAAGCAGCATAACGAGTATCGGCAAAAGCATGGCCGTACCCAAAACCTGCGCCTTGTGATCGCCCAAAAGCTCTGCCGGCGCAAAGGAAACCAGCGCATAGCACACGCGCGAAAGCACCATAAACAAGGAAGAAAGTACCACGTTTGCATACGCCATACTTTTTATGGAGGGCAAACCCGTTTCGTCTGCTATTCTAGCTATTCCAACAAAGAAGGCGGCATAGAAAAATACCATAAACGCCGTGTATATGCTGGCAAAGTAGCCCTCTGCCGTAGCGTTCATGAGCGTTATGCCGAACGCCTTCGTTATCTGCATTGCGAGCTTAACGGCAGAAAGCGCCATACCCGCATAGCACAGCTTTTTCGGCAACACAAAGCAGTCGCAGTGCTCGCACGCCGTGCGCATGCCGAAATAGAGCAGCAAAAAGCCAGCAAGCTCTGTTCCCGCTGTTTCCGCGAGCAAAATACAGCCGAAAAACATTATTCCAAAACCCATTTTTATATCTCCTTAAATGTCTGCGCGCAAATCTGCAGGTGTGCCGTTACCGTCGCACCGCAAACGCCGCAAAACTCATTCCTTATCCGCGCCCGTAGCACCGCAGCATTTTTTGTATTTTTTGCCTGAGCCGCAGGGGCAAGGGTCGTTTCTGCCCACTTTTTCCGCCGCTTTTTTAACAACGGGGCGTTTCTTTTCGCCTTCGCCGCCCACAGCCGCCGCCTGCGCTTCGCGCTGCTTTGCAACCTGTGTGCGCTTTATCTGCTCCGCAGGGCGGGAAAAAAGGGTCATACGCACCGTGTCCACGCGAATGTTAGCTATCATCGCATCGAACATTTCGCCTGCCGCTATGCGGTATTCATTAAGCGGGTTTCTCTGTGCGTATGCCGCAAGCCCCACACCGCCGCGCAGGTCGTCCATAGCGTCGAGGTGCTCCATCCAGTGTGTATCCACCGCGCGCAACAGCGCCACACGCTCCAGCTCGCGTATATTTTCGCCGAAAACTTCCTTTTGGTGCTCGTAAATACCGTTTGCACGGGCTGTGAGAGCTTCCGTAATTTCCTCTGCCGTATATTCGCGGTCTTCTGCAAAATCTTCTTTTGCCACCATCCAGAAAAGGTTTTTGCGCACGCCGTCTACAGAAAGCTTGCCGCTTTCCATATCCACGCTCTCGGCAACGCCGTCGGAAATACTGCTTGCTATCATTTTTGCGATAGTTTCGCTTATATCCTCGCCGTCCAGCACTCTGCGGCGTTCGCCGTAGATAATATTTCTCTGCTGGTTCATAACGTCGTCATAATCCAGCACGTTCTTACGTCTGTTGAAGTTGTTTGCTTCAAGCTGTGTCTGCGCGTTTTCTATCGTACCCGAAAGAATTTTCGCGTCTATGGGCTGGTCATCGGGCAAGCCCAAGCGGTCTACCATACCCTGTATGCGTTCGCTGCCGAAAAGGCGCAAAAGGTCGTCTTCCAGCGAAAGGAAAAATCTGCTCTCGCCGGGGTCACCCTGTCGCCCTGCACGTCCGCGGAGCTGGTTATCTATACGTCTGCTTTCGTGGCGCTCCGTGCCGAGAATGAAAAGACCGCCCGCACGCCTTACGTCGTCTGCCTCAGGCGCTATCTGCGCCTTGAAATCGTCCAGCTTTTCGCGGTATATTTCGCGCGCTTCGCGTGCGCGCTCGTCTATGCTTTCGGAGGCGCCCGTAGCCGCGAGAATTTCTTCTTCGTTATAGCCGAGCTTTAAAAGCTCGTTTTTGGCAAGAAACTCTGCGTTACCGCCGAGCATAATGTCCGTACCTCTGCCCGCCATATTGGTGGAGATGGTAACGGCGCCGAATTTACCTGCCTGTGCTACAATCGCCGCTTCCTTTTCGTGGTATTTGGCGTTGAGCACGTTGTGCGGTATACCCTCGCGCGAAAGGAGCTTGGAAAGCATTTCGGATTTATCTACGGAAACAGTACCCACCAGCACAGGCTGACCCTTTTCGTGGCAAGCCTTTATCTGCGCTATAATAGCGTCGTATTTTCCCTTCGTGTTCTTGTAGACCACGTCGTTCTGGTCCTTGCGGATCATAGGTCTGTTCGTGGGCACTTCCACAACGTCCAAGCTGTATATTTCGCGGAATTCCTCTTCTTCTGTAAGCGCCGTACCCGTCATACCGGAAAGCTTCCCGTAAAGGCGGAAGAAGTTCTGAAAAGTGATAGTGGCAAGCGTCTGATTTTCGTTTTCTATTTTTACGCGCTCTTTGGCTTCAATTGCCTGGTGGAGACCGTCGGAAAATCTTCTGCCCGGCATAATTCTGCCCGTGAAGCTGTCTACAATAAGCACCTTGCCGTCTATAACAACGTAATCGTCGTCGCGCTTCATACAGCCGTGCGCGTGGAGCGCCTGGTTTACATAGTGCGTAAGGTCTGTGTTCTCTATATCGGCATAGTTTTCCACGCCGAAAAATCTTTCGGCTTTTGCTATACCGTTGTGCGTGAGCGTGGCGCGCTTCGCCTTTTCGTCCACGATATAATCTTCTTTTACATCCTCATAATCGGATTTTGTGTCTTTTTCCTTTACTCTAAGAGCGCGCAGGGAGCGCACGAACACGTCTGCCCTGCCGTACATCTCGTCGGAAGCACTTCCCTGGCCGGAAATTATAAGCGGTGTGCGCGCTTCGTCTATGAGAATGGAGTCCACCTCGTCCACAATAGCGAAGTTGTGCCCGCGCTGAACTATTCTGTCTTTGTAGATAACCATATTGTCGCGCAGGTAGTCAAAGCCGATCTCGTTGTTGGTGCCGTAGGTAATGTCGCAGGCATATGCCGCTCTCTTTTCCTCTGTGGACTGGTCCTGCGCGTTGCGTATAAGACCTGTTGTAAGGCCGAGAAATCCGTATACCTTGCCCATCTCCTCGCTGTCGCGGCGTGCGAGGTACTCGTTCACCGTTACGATGTGAACGCCCCTGCCCGTGAGCGCATTGAGGTATGCGGGCATCGTGGCAACGAGAGTTTTACCCTCGCCCGTTTTCATTTCGGCTATACGGCCCTGGTGGAGAATGATACCGCCCATGAGCTGAACGCGGAAGGGGCGCTTGCCAAGCACGCGCGTAGCCGCTTCGCGCACGGCAGCGAATGCTTCGGGCAGAATATCGTCGAGCGTTTCGCCCGCGTTAAGTCTTTCTTTAAACGCGGGTGTCACGGCGGCAAGCTCGCCGTCGCCCATAGCCGCGTATTTATCCGCAAGAGCCTCTATTTTGTTTACGATAGGCTCTATTTTCTTAACCTGCTTTGAACTGTACGTTCCGAATATTTTTTCAAATAAGGACATAATTCCTCCAAAATTCAAATTTTAATAAAAATAAACCGTAATATAATTATTTTATCATATATTTTCAAACAAAACCACAGTAATTTGTAAATAAATGCGATTTTTCTTTAAAAATTACATCATTTTTTCGCGCAATATCTCGCCGTCGCAGCGCAGATCTTCAAATTCGCGCTGGCGGAGCACCTCGTAAGTGGCGATAGCCACCGTGTTGGAAAGGTTGAGCGAACGGCTCTCGCCCTTCATCGGCATACGCAGGGAGCGCTCGAAGCGCTCTTCGAGCAGTGCCTCGGGCAAGCCCTTCGTTTCCTTGCCGAAAACGAGAAAAACACGCTCGGGATAAGTTATTTCGCTGTATATGTGGCTTGCTTTTTTAGAGAAAAAGTAGAGTTCTTCATCTTTGTTTTTCTCCAAAAACTCTGCAAGGTTTTCGTAGTAATATATCTCCAGCTCGTGCCAGTAATCCAGCCCCGCGCGCTTCATTTTTTTATCGTCTATTTCAAAGCCCAGCGGCTTTACAAGGTGGAGCGCCGCACCGGTAACAGAGCACGTGCGCGCTATATTGCCCGTATTCTGCGGAATTTCGGGCTCTACCAAAACTATATTTATATTTGCCATAATATTCTCCGTAATTAAAGTCTGTTTTAAAGCCCCTGCCAAGTAAGATTAAAGATCATCGCTTACTTTTATGCAAGGCTTAATTTTATATTGTATCACACAAAAACAAAAAAATCAAGTTTTGGCGCAATATGGCGCGCAAAACATTATTTTTTTCGTTTACTTTTCGCGAAAAAGCAGAAACTTATAAAAGAGAAACCCAAAGAAAGGATTTTTCAAATGAAAAAATTTAAAATAATCGCCCTCGCCTGCGCCTTTGCCTCTGTTTTCACGCTTTGCGCGCACGCGTCGGGCGGCGCATATAATTGGTACTGCAAGCGCGCCAAAAACCACACACGCCCCGAGGCAGAGCCCTCTATGAGCTTTATTTCCGAATGCGGCGGCGCATATATAGGCAAAAACCCCGAGGAAAAGGTGCTCTACCTCACGTTCGACGCAGGCTACGAAAACGGCAATATAGCCCGCATACTCGACGTTTTGGCAAAGCACAAAGCACACGCCGCCTTCTTCGTGCTGGAAAACCTCGCCGTGCGCAACACAGAGCTTGTGCGCCGTATGGCGGCAGAGGGGCACCTTGTGTGCAACCACACGGCGCGCCACAGGGATATGACAAAAATGAACGACGAAGCGTTCGCCGCAGAGCTTAAAACGCTCGAAGATATTCTCGCAGAAAAAGTGGGCGTTATGTGCGCGAAATTCTACCGCCCGCCCGAGGGCAGGTTCAGCGAAAAGAACCTTAAGGCGGCAGAGGCTCTCGGCTACAAAACCGTGTTCTGGAGCCTCGCCTATGCCGATTGGGACAACGAAAAGCAGCCCGAGCCCGAAAAATCCAAGCAGCTTTTGCTTGCCAACACGCACAACGGCGCGGTAATACTGCTACACCCCACATCCAAAACAAACGCAGATATACTGGATGCGCTGCTCACAGAGTGGGAAGCACAGGGCTACCGCTTCGGCACGCTTGGGGAGCTTTTTTAAAAAATCGATATGAAAAAAATTCTTTATACCTCGCTTGTGCTCCTGCTTCTGCTCTCGTTTTCCTCAAGCTCGGTCTTTGCCGCCGCACCGCCGGAAAAAGACGGTGTCATATTCTCCGGCACCACGGCCTGCGGCAAAAAAATAGCGCTCACGTTCGACGATGGGCCGCACCCGTACAAAACCATGCAAATTTTAGACCTGCTCGATAAATTCGGCGTAAAAGCCACGTTTTTCATAATAGGCGAAAACGCGGAATATTACCCTGAAATAGTGGCAGAGGAAGCCGTGCGCGGGCACGAGCTCGCCAACCACTCTTTTACCCACCCAAGGCTTTCAAAGCTTACAGATGCGGAAATAAGCGCCGAAATAGAGCGTGCCGACGCCGCAATAAAAAAGGCTTCGGGTGTAACCCCGCGCCTCTTCCGTCCGCCGGAGGGGGCTTACTCCGAAAACGTCGTGAAAACGGCGGCAAATCTCGGCAAAACCACCATCATATGGACGGTGGACACGTTGGATTGGGCAAAAACCGCGCGCGATGCCATAGTGGAAAACGTAAAGGCTAGCGTTACCTCCGGCAGTATAATACTTTTTCACGATTATACGCACAAGGATGCGCACACGCTGGAGGCGCTGGAGGTGATAGTGCCATACCTGCAAGGCGAAGGCTATGAATTCGTAACCGTTTCGGAGCTTCTAAAGGGGAAATGATGGGCAAAACGCAAAAAACCGCCAAAAAGGCGGTTTTTTGCTACTGTTTTTATGAAAAAAACATAGTTATTATTGCCCCTGCCACAGCGCTCGCCGCGGCAGTAACGGCAGAGGAAAAAACGGTGTTTTCGCGCCATCTGGGCAGCTTTTCCATTTCGGAAAGGCGCTTTTCCTGCGCATCGAGCGCGCTGTTCGTCGCCTCCAGCTTTTCCACCAGCCGTGCAATGTTTTCGTTTTGGAGGTGAATGGCTTCCGCCAAAGTTTCCAGGCGGTCTATGCGGTGCGTATTGCTTTTTTCGCGCTCCTCCACCTTTACTATGCGCTCTGCGGAAATTTCTGCCACGTTCCCCCTCCTCGCGTTAAAATATTCATCTGCAAATCATCTCCTCTTCGGCTTTTGCCAAAGGGCTTTCCTCCGACGATTTGGAAAACAAAGGGAACTAAATTTTTACCCGTTTTACGGGTATATATATTATACCACATTTTTTGCTATTTGTAAAGAGTTTTAGAAACATTTGTTCGCAAGAAGTATTTTTCTTTTGTTGCATTTTTATAAAAATCCCCCTTGACATTTGTAACATATGATGATATAATGTTCGAGAACGTGCCAAAGCAGCACAAGAAAAGACAATTTACGTATTAAAATTCAAGGAGATTTCAAAAATGAATAACAATTCCACATTCGTTCAAGAACAAGAAAATGTTCTTGCGGGCGTAGTTGGCGCATTTCTCTTTTCGCTCGTAGGCGGCATACTCTGGTTCGTGCTCTATCAAATCGGTTACCTCGCGGCAGTAAGCGGCCTCGTAGGCGTTATCTGCGCGGTAAAAGGCTACACATTCTTTGCAAAAACAAAAAACGAAAGCAAAAAATGCCTCGTTATTTCCATCATCACAACAGTAATAGTTCTCGCAATATCCTGGTATTTCTGTGTTGCATACGACATATACCTCGCATATCAGGAATGGTTTGCGGCAGGTGAAGTTGATTTCACTTACACATTCTTTGAATCCGTTCAGGTCGTACCCTATTTCTTCGCTGAACCCGAAATTCTCATAGGCTACCTCAAAGATCTCGGTTTCGGAATTCTTTTCGCAGGTCTCGGTGTTATATATTACCTCTCTCTCCGTGAAAAGAAAATAAAAAGACAGGCAGCGGAAGAAGCGGCAAAAGCGGCTATGGCAGAAGCAAAAGCAGAAGAAGCGCCCGCAGATAAAGAAGCTGAATAAAATCAAAAAGCAGTTCACACGAACTGCTTTTTTGTTTTTTCATTTTTCTTCTTTCTTTTTAAGCAAGGGCAAAAGGTCGAAAACGCTCTTCGCGGGAATAACCTCTACACCTTCAGGGATTTTCGTCGCCTTTGTTATGGAGCGGTACGGCACCACGATTTTGCGGAAGCCGAGGCGTGCGCTCTCTTTTATTCTGTCCTCCGCGCGCATAACGGCGCGGCACTCGCCCGAAAGGCCGAGCTCGCCAAAGCAAAGCAGGTCGTCGGGTATTTCTATATCGCGTATGGAGGATATTAGCGCGAGCGCCATTCCCATATCGCTCGCCGTTTCGTCTATGCGTATACCGCCTATTACGTTGAGGTATACGTCCATGGCGGAAAAATGCAAGCCCAGGCGCTTTTCCAGCACGGCGAGTATGAGCGAAACGCGGTTAAAATCTATGCCTGTGGACATTCTGCGCGGCGAGGGAAAAACCGTGGGGGTGGAAAGCGCCTGTATTTCCGCAATGATCGGGCGCGTGCCCTCTATAACGCACACGGCGCAGTTGCCCGAGGTTTTCTGCGGTCTGTCTGCAAGCAGCATCTCAGAGGGGTTCGGAACCTCCGCAAGGCCTGTATCGCGCATTTCAAAAACACCTATCTCGTTCGTGGAGCCGAAGCGGTTTTTCATAGCGCGTATAATGCGGAAATTCTGCCGTCTTTCGCCCTCGAAATAGAGCACGGTATCCACCATATGCTCCAAAATCTTCGGGCCGGCAATAGTGCCCTCTTTGTTAACGTGGCCTACGAGAAGCACGCTCGTGCCGTCTGTTTTGGCTTTGTTTATAAACATAGAGGCACATTCGCGTATCTGCGTAACGCTTCCCGGTATGCTCGCACTTTCCACATGGTACATAGTTTGTATAGAGTCCACGATGATTATATCGGGCGCCAGCTTCTGCGCCTTCGATATAACCTTTTGCGCGTTTGTTTCCGTAAGCACGTAAATGCGCTCGCCGCGCACGCCCAGGCGCTTTGCGCGCATGGAAAGCTGTGCAGAGGATTCCTCGCCCGTAACGTACAGCACGGTTTTGGTTTTTGAAAGCGAAGCGCATATCTGCATAAGCAGGGTGGATTTGCCTATGCCGGGCTCGCCCGAAATAAGCACCACGCTGCCCTCCACAAGCCCACCGCCCAGCACGCGGTCAAACTCCTGCATGCCCGTGCCGGAGCGAATATATTCGGGCAGATCGTCCCAAGAGAGCTTTTGCGGCTCGGCTTCGCTTTCGCTGCGCACGAGCATGGAACGGTGCGAGCTTTCTTTTTTATTCGAGGTAGTTTCTTCCTCATAGGTTTCTTCCGTGAACGTATTCCAAGCGCCGCAGGAGGGGCATTTGCCCAGCCACTTCGGGCTTTGGTAATCACATTCCGTACAAACGTATACTTTTTTCTGTTTCATAAAATTACGTCCTTGTTTTTTCTTTTTCGGGAGTAGCAAGCCCCTCCCACACATTTTATGCTTCAATCCGCACGCCCCAAATATTCCAGCACAGAAGCGCAGATGAGCGCCGCAAGCTTATTCTGGTATGCCTCCGTTTGCAATAGCGCCGCTTCCTCGGGGTTGGAAAGGAAGCCGCACTCCACAAGAACCGCAGGTACTTTTATATTGTGCAGAATGTAAATAGAGTCGTCTGCCGCCTTTACCGTGCGCGAATTTCCGCCCTGCAGAAATTCGCCTGCTTTCGCCTGTATACCTTCTGCAAGCCACTGGCTTTCTTCGTTGTTTTTGGAGTAGTAGACCTGCAAGCCGGAATATTTTGCCACGGGGAATTTGTTCATATGAATGCTTACGAAAACACAATTTTCGTAAGCATCTGCCATATGCAGGCGTGCGTTCAGGTCGTCGCGCTTTTTGTGCGAGGAATCCTCGTCAGCCAGCATAATATCGCTCTCCCTCGTCATAACCACGTTCACGTTCGCACAGGAAAGCAGAGCCTGCACCTTCTTTGCTACGGCAAGGTTCAGATGCTTTTCAAGCACCCCGTCTTCCGTAGATGCGCCGCCGTCGCGCCCGCCGTGCCCTGCATCGATTATCACAGTGATCTCGTCTTTCGGCATTGCCGCCGTGTCCTTGCCTGCGTCCGCGGAGGTTATTCGCTCCCCCGCAAAATACGTAACGCTCACTATCAGCATACAAAGCACCGAAAACGTGAAAAGAAAGGATATTCTTCGCCAGAAAAATTTACTTAAGCTATTCAAAATCATTCACCGCCGAAATTTATTTTTGTATGAGAAAAATATATTCGGCGGTGCTGTGAATTATTCTTTTTTATGAGCTTACATAAGCTCGTCTTCGTCTTCTTCCTCTTCCTTCTGCTTGTTTTTGCCGAAGGGGTTTTTCTTTTTTTCCTTTTCCGCTTGTCTTTGGCGTTCCTCCTCCTCGGGGTTTGCCTCCAGGGGAATAAGGTTTATGTTGTTCATGCCCAAAATATAAGAAATGCCGACAAAAAGAATTATGGCAAACGGTATGCAGGCAAAAACTATTCTCGGCTGTTCGGTAATAGTTACCATGCCCATAAAGATACCTTCCCAAAGCGTACCCGTGAACGTGAAAATAATGCCGGCTTCCGCCATTTCGGGGTAAAAATTGCCGTAGTAGCTAAAAATGATATAGAGCGCACATATAACAAAATCGGGTATGGCGGAAATAGCGCCTATAATAAAGCCCTTTGCCGCGTGTGCCGCAGGCTTGCCGCGCACCTTGCGCACAGCGTCCTTGGAGCCTACCTTTGCCACGTCGTTATTTATCATAAAGAAATAGAAAACGACACAAAGAATGCCCAAAATACCGCCTATGAGCTTATTGTTGCCCGTGGGCAGCCAAACCATAAGCCCGAAAATAGACATAGCCACGTGCGTACCCAAAAGCTTGAGTATGGTATAGCCGTAATCATCGAAAAACTTTTTGATATTCATAGAAAACTCCGTAAAAATTTATTATTGCTTTTATTTTAACACTATTTTCGCACATAAGCAAGCGAAAAAACAAAATATTATATTTTTGCAAAAAAAGTTTACATTTTCACAAAAAGATGATACAATATTTTGTATAATTCAGATTTTCGGCGGTAATACACTTTATGGAAGAAAAAACAGCACATTCAAAAGATAAATCCCCCGTTGTGGAGCGCTTTTTGCGCTACAAACTCGTAATACAGGGGCGTTCGCAAAAAACGGTAGAGGAATACGGGCTTGACCTTCGCACGTTTTTCCGCTTTCTCATAGCCATGCGCGACGGCATTTCGCCCCACAGCGATGAATTTAACGAAATTTCCATCGCCTGTGTGGATGAAGCGTTCGTAAAAAACATAAAAACGATAGATATACTTGAGTTTATGGCGTACACGGCAAACGCGCGCGGCAATTCCGCAGCCGCCAGAAGCCGCAAGCTTTCCACCATTCGTATGTTCTTCAAATACCTCACGGCGAGCGAAAAAATAATAGAGGTAAACCCTGCGGCGGAAATAGAATCGCCCAAAAAGAAAAAAGCGCTGCCAAAGCACCTTACAGTAAACGAAAGCAAAGACCTGCTGCACAGCGTTGTTGCCGACGAAGAAAGCAAAAACCGCGACCGCGACTATTGCATAATAACGCTTTTCCTAAACTGCGGCTTGCGACTTTCAGAGCTTGTGGGCATAAACCTTTCGGATATAGACCGCGAAATGCGCTCGCTTCGCGTTGTGGGCAAGGGCAACAAGGAGCGTATAGTATACCTGAACGACGCTTGCAAAAGCGCGCTTTCAACATATATTTTGACGCGCGCAAGAGAGGCGACAAACATAAAGGATAAAGATAAAAATGCCCTGTTCATTTCGCGCCTCGGCAAGCGTATAAGCGTAAAAACCGTGCAATGGCTCGTATACAAATACCTCGACCAAGCAGGGCTTTCATACAAGCATTTTTCCACGCATAAGCTGCGACACACGGCGGCGACGCTTATGTACCAAGAGGGCGGCGTAGACGTGCTTTCGCTCAAAGAAATACTCGGGCATTCAGAGCTGAATACCACGCAGATATACACGCACGTCAGCGACAAAAAGCTGGAAGAAGCCGTGGAAAGCCACCCCCTTGCGAACATCACAAAAAAAGACGTGGAATAAAAAAACGGCTCAAATGTGTGATGTTCTTAGCGGAGAAATCTTAAATCAACTCACCTTATTTGATCCGCAGCAAACAAATAATTAGCCCCGACAGATTTTCAATGTCTGTCGGGGTTTTACCATTATTCCCAATGATATATAATTTTTTCTGCATCCATACTGATCTCAAAGCACCAATATTTGTTTTTTTCTCGGATATTAAAAAACAGTATTATCTCTCCAAAGCTGTCAATTGCGTACTTATACGACATAAATGAACAACCATTGATAATCTTATAGAATTTATTGTTTTCTTCTAATAAGTCAACATATTTGTATTTATTTCTTCTAAAGAATTTCACATCACAGTATGAATCTATCACATATTCGATTGTCAATTTTTTGTTTTTATAATAAGGCAGTCCATCTCGCCCTATTACTCCCTCATTCAGATTGTCGTATGTGATAAGCAAGGTCTTATCTTTTATCGAAATGTTTGTTGCTATTGAATCGTGCATAGAATCCATTTCGACGAATTTATCTTTTTCATAAATCTGCAAATTCATAAGTTGCTCCTTTTCATCGATGCTTGCTTTTTATCGCCAGTTTCGCATTTGTATTACAAATGCTTCGGGCAAAGCCCATACCCCTAAGGTTACGCGCATCCTAAGGCTCCCTCAGGGAGGGAGCTGTCAGCGAAGCTGACTGAGGGAGAGTGCGCTACAATGAAGTTAATTCAAACCTAAAGTCACGCAGGCTCCTTCCACCGCTAACGCGGTCCCCCTCCCTCTCGGAGGGAGGCTTTTCGTTAGCCTCATTATAACACAAATCGGCAGAGAAAACAAGTTCTCTGCCGATATTTTTGCACCTGTCATTTCTCCGCTTAGAACGCAGAGGGAACGACCGTTTTTGTTTTTACCATTTGTGGTTCCCTTCCGAAAAGTCCGTGCCGCCCGTTATCTGCGGGTAATAACTGCGGAAAACGTGGCGCGGAGGCGCGTCAAATTCCATTTTCAGCACGGTTACGCCGAGAATTTTATCAGGCACT
>JAFTLJ010000074.1 GCA_017456005.1 Clostridia bacterium
GGCGACCTTGTGCTTATCAAGCGCGCACAAGAGGCATACGACGGGCAAGTTGTCGCTGTACTCACCGATGAAGGCACAACGCTCAAGCGCTTTATGAACCGTGGAAACGGTCGCCCGTGGCTCCTTGCCGAAAACAAGAGCTACCCCAAAGAACGCCGCGAGCTGAAACCTGCTAAAATTGCAATCCAAGGCATCGCGCTCAAGGTTATCAAAGACATACGCTGACAAACTACACACGGATATGAGGACAAATTATGCAGGAATTATTTAGTGAACTTAATGAATCCCAAATGGAAGCAGTAACTGCGACCGAGGGCTATATCCGTGTGATCGCAGGCGCGGGAACGGGCAAAACAAAGGCGCTGACACACAGATATGCCTATATAGTAAACGAGCTCGGCATCTCCCCCTCCAACATACTCTGCATCACGTTCACCAACAAAGCGGCAAACGAGATGAAAAAGCGCATAAAAGCAATGCTCGGTGAAGAATTTGACACTTCCTTTGTCGCCACGCTCCATTCCTTCTGCACGCGCATTTTAAGAGAAGAAATAACAAAGCTTTTCTACCCCGACAACTTCATAGTTCTCGATAATATCGACCAAAAGAATATTTTAGAAGAGATATACGAAGAAATGTGCATTAAAATGGACACGGCGAGCTTCAAGTTTATTATAGACCAGATAAAGTTCTATAAAAACCAGATTACCTACGTGGAATACCTTGCCGACCCGAACTTCGACTATTCTTCCCTCAAGCCTCAAAGCAAGACCGATGCAATAATATTCCGCTACATTCAGAAGCAACGCAAATATTTCGGTCTTGACTTCTTCGATCTTATAAATTTCACCATTCACCTTTTCCGCAAATATCCCGACGTGCTTCTCAAATGGCAGAAAAAGCTCTGCTACATTATGGTCGATGAATTTCAGGATATAACGGTTAAGGAATTCAAGCTTATCCGCAGACTTTCCGAATACAACCGTAACCTTTTTGTTGTTGGCGACCCGGACCAGAACATCTACGAATGGCGCGGTGCGAATATGAGCGTTATCGTCGATTTCGAAGCGTGGCTCAACAATGAATGCTTCGAAAATCAGCTCGAGCTCACGGCGCGCGACATTATTCTGAACAGGAATTACCGTTCGGCTTCCCCCATAATCAGCGTGGCAAACTCGCTTATAGAAAAGAACCGCAACCGCGTGAAAAAGGAGCTTTATACTAATGCTCCCGGCAGTAAAGTACAGTATCTCCACGCGAAAAACGATAAAGAAGAAATTAAATACATCTGCTCACAGATAAGAAATCACATCGAGGCCGGCGGAAAGTATGCCGATTTTGCCGTGCTCTACCGTTCAACCTACGTTTCCCGATTTGTGGAGCAAGGCTTCCTCGCCGAAAATATCCCCTACGTCGTTTACGGCGGCGTCGGCTTCTACGAGCGCACGGAAATAAAGGACGTGCTTTCGTATATGCGCCTCGTTGACAATACGGGCGATGACCTTTCCTTCAAAAGAATCATCAACGTTCCCCGCAGGAAAATAGGCAAGATAAAGCTGAAAACCCTTGCCGAATATGCAGAGAGGAACAACACTTCCCTCTACGATGCGCTGAAAGCGAACTGCGAGAGCGAAACGTTCAAGGGCTGCAAAGCAAAGGAGTTTGTCTCCACAATAGAAAAACTGCGCGAGAAATCAGAAGAACTCTCGGTCTCCGAGCTTTTACAGCACATAATAAAAGACACGGGCTATGAGCTTTATATCCGCGAAAGCGGCGATATAGACAGGCTCGACAACGTCACGGAGCTCCTGCGAAGCATCGTGGCGCAGGAAACGGAATTCGGCGAGCATCTTTCGCTCTCGGCGTTTTTGCAGAACATCACGCTTCTGCGCGACAGCGACGTTGAGGATGCGAGCGACCGCGTAAAAATCATGACTATCCACACCTCAAAGGGGCTGGAGTTCGATAACGTTTTCCTCGTAGGGCTTACGGAAGGCTCTTTTCCCTCCGCAAGAAGCCTTGAGGAGCGCAAGAACGAAGCTCTTGAGGAAGAACGCAGGCTCTGCTTCGTAGCAGTAACGCGCGCGAAGAAAAGGCTCTATCTCACCGAAAGCGAGGGCTTCGGTGTAAAAGGCTTTTCAAAAGTGCCGTCGAGATTCTTATTCGACATAGACAAAAGCTTGCTTGAACAGATAGGCATTATTCCCGACGGGATAAAAGCGGAATATATGATGATCGCGAGAAAATTCGATAAGACCGACACCGAGCTCTACAAGGTCGGCGACCAAGTCCGCCACAAGATATTCGGCGAGGGCATCATCGAGGAAGTAGACGAGAGAACGAAAACATATTATATCCGCTTTGTAAACGGCACAAAGCCCATAAATTTCGATTACACGGGCCTCAGCCATATATTTTAATTTGGAGAACAACCTTGCACTTTATACAAGCTAAATCCATTCTATCAGCAAAAAACGGAATGAACATATACCGCGGCTGCACGCACGGGTGCATCTATTGCGACAGCCGTTCCGATTGCTACGGCTTCGACCATAGGTTTGAGGATATAGCCGTCAAGCAGAACGCGCCCGAGCTTCTTGAGGACGCGCTCAAAAGAAAACGCAAGCCGTGTATGATAGGCACGGGCGCTATGTGCGACCCATATATGCACTGCGAAGAAAGCCTCGGCTACACACGCAAATGCCTTGAGATCATCGATAAGTACGATTGCGGCGTGGCTATACAAACAAAATCGGCGCGTATTCTGCGCGATATTGACCTGCTCTAAAAAATCAAACGCCAATCCAAAGCAGTCGTGCAGATTACACTCACCACATACTATGAAAACATCTGCCGTATAATCGAGCCAAACGTAAGCACCACAAAGCAACGGTACGAGGTTCTCAAGGAATGCCAAAAACGCGGTATTCCCACGGTGGTGTGGCTCTGCCCAATTCTGCCGTACATCAACGACACGGAAGAAAATCTGCGCGGCATTCTCGGCTATTGCTTCGATGCGGGCGTTGTCGGCATCATCAATTTCGGCTTCGGCGTTACAATGCGAAGCGGCAACCGCGAATATTTCTATGGCAAGCTCGACGAGCATTTCCCGGGAATGAAGGAACGCTACATAAAACGCTTCGGCGACGCTTACGAATTCCCGTCAGATAATTCCGCAA
>JAFTLJ010000075.1 GCA_017456005.1 Clostridia bacterium
AACAAAAGCAACTGTAACGGTTTATGCAAATTCCGACAGAACCACAAAAACAACGGCGAAAACAGAGGTTGGCAAAACCGTAACGGTAAACAGCGCTATCTTGGTTAAAAAAGGCTATGCTTTCGGCGGTTGGTACCTCGATGAGGCGCTCACACAGCCCTTCGATATAACAAAACCCCTGGAAAGCACAGATGATTTTTCTATCTATGCAAAATGGATAGAAAACGCTAAAGCGGCTACGCTTACCGTGGTAGGCGCAGAGGCTACGGGTTATGCAACAGAGGTTGGCGGCACGTTTACAGCCCCTGTTCCCGCAGAAAAAGCAGGGCACACGTTCGGCGGCTGGTATGCAGACGCAGACTGCACGGTAGAGTTCGACTTTACAAAAGCTGCAGAAGGCACGGGTGAAGTTAAGATCTATGCAAAATGGATAGCAGAAAACGGCGACGTTATAACCCCCAATACAACGACGGCAAAACCCGAAACACCCGATAATACAACGGCTGTTACACCCGAACCCGGCGCAAACAACGGTGGAAATACTACTATTATCGTGGTAGTGGCTGTTGTTGCGGTAGTGGTTGCGGCTGCCGTTGCGGTAGTTATCGTGCTTATTAAAAAGAAAAAATAATTTGCATCAATTTAAATTTAAAATTCCAAACGGAGAAGATTTTATGAAAACAAACAAAAAAAATTTACTTGTAAGAGCTTTGGCGATAGTGCTTTCCGTGCTTATGCTCGGCAGTGCTTTTGCTACATTGCTTCCGTTTGTTGTGGGTGCGGCAGATGAAAGCACGCAGGAATACCCCATTTCCGGCTATAACCCCGGCAAAAATACATACGACCCCATCCCGATGGTGGTAATTATGATAAACTTCGATGCCAACGGTGACGGTGTGGACGATAACCCCGACGGCGACAGCTTCAATGATGTAAAAAACAAAGATAAAAGCATATATGGCGAGCAGTGGTGCCACACGACTGAGCAGGACTGGACAGACCGCCTTTTTGCTCACGAAGGCAAAACGCTGAATACGTACTATAAATACATATCCGACGATAAGTTCCATTGGATCCCCGCAAAGGAAACATACGGCACAGCAGATAACGGTATTATTGCCGTGACTATAAAGAATGTTCACCCTAACTGCATACAGGGTACAGGCCAGTGGGTTCATTGCTTTAACCAAATAGTTGAAGCGGCAGATGCGTACGTTGATTTTTCCGCATATGATAAAAACGGCAACGGCAGGGTAGATAAATACGAGCTTTGCCTTGCGTTTATACTCGGCGGCGCAGAAACAAGCTCCGGCGCGATTACAAGCTCCGAAGCTTTCGGCTTCCACGCATACTATAAAGATTACGACCCCAACAACCGCACAATTGTAGACGGCGTTGAGGTTGGCTACAGCGGATTTTTCGGTACAGGTGCCATTTCCGGCGGTGCTGCGCTCAATTTCGGTGTTTTCGCACACGAGCTCGGCCACTATCTCGGCGCGCCCGACCTTTATGATACGGGCAGCAAGGGCTCCGAAAGCTATACTCAAGCTGTTGGCAGTCTTTCTCTTATGGCAAGCGGCGCTCACGGCAGTCAGCCCGCACACCTCGACCCGTATTTGCTTTATGATTTCGGTTTTGTTTCCCCCACGCTTGTTACGGCAGACGGCACGTATACTCTTTATTCCAAAGCAAATTCCCAGAATAAATACAATATTATTAAGCTTGCTACACCCAACCCCGATGAATATTACCTTATAGAAAACAGATATTCTTCCGTTACAGATGGCTCCAATTTCGATAACGGTGTTCAGAAGGGCATACTTATCTGGCACGTGGACGAAAGACTTCACCGTGCTACAGGAATGAAGGCCAACACACAGAACCTCGGCTACGACCCCACGCTCGTGGCATATCCTCCTATAAGTAAAGCGGAAACTACGGGTGTAAGCCCCGTGGGCACGGTTTCATCCCCCTTTACAAACGACCACCCCACGTATGCAAACTATGCATATTTTAGCCCCACGTCATATAAATTCCCCGTAAGCAAAACATGGTATACAAGCTTGACGGAAGATGAAGCAAAGCTTGTAGAAAACCTTCGCGTAGAGGTTATTACCGGCAAGAGCGATGAAATACAGATAAAAATAACGGGCGTTTACGACCCGAAGCTCACCCCCGATTGGACAGCAAGAACAAGCGATATCACGCAGACCTCCATGACGGTAAATTACACACTCGACAGGCTCAATTACTGCACGCTCAACAGCGCAAAATGCGAATTTATCGATGCTTCCACAAAGGCTGTTATAAAAACAGATAATATCACGCTTGATGCAAACTATCAGTTCAGCGTAAGCTACACGGGGCTCGAAGCTAACAAAAACTATATAGTAAGAGTTACTTCCGAAACCTCCAACGGCACGGGTGTTTATGAAAACGACTTCTACACGCTCCCCGCGCCCGTGGAAAAAACAAAAGCAACTGTAACGGTTTATGCAAATTCCGACAGAACCACAAAAACAACGGCGAAAACAGAGGTTGGCAAAACCGTAACGGTAAACAGCGCTATCTTGGTTAAAAAAGGCTATGCTTTCGGCGGTTGG
>JAFTLJ010000076.1 GCA_017456005.1 Clostridia bacterium
CTTGCCATAGCGCGTGCCGTGGCGGAATACACGCTGATAATAGTGGGTGCGAAAACTCTCTTTGCTACGCACTATCACGAGCTTACTTCTCTTGAAGAGGAAGAAAAAGGTGTGGTAAACTACAACATCGCGGCGAAGAAGAGAAGCGACGATATAATTTTCCTGCGCAAAATCGTGCGCGGTGCGGCAGACGACAGCTACGGTATAGAGGTAGCGAAGCTCGCGGGCGTGCCGAATGAAGTTGTGAAAAACGCGAAAAAGGTACTTGCCGAGCTTGTAAGCGGCGCACCGACGGTGGCAAAAGAGAAGAAACAGGAGGTTGACACGGGCTTTATAACGTTCGATAATATGAGCGAAAAAGCCGTGTGCGACAAGCTCCGTGCCGTGGACATAAACACGCTGACACCTCTTGAAGCGATAAACCTCATTTTTGAGTTAAAAAAGGATTTGAGGTAATTGTATGAAAGAAGTTTTCGATTTTGCAAAAGGAAATTTATCATATGAAAACTTTGCGGTAGCAGTTGACGCAAAACCCGAAATATGGGCTTTTCTGCAGGGACTTGTGCCTAAAGACATAGCAGACGAAAACTGCGATTACCGTAAAAAATACGGTGTGAGCCAAAATTTTGTAACAAACGGATATGATATAGAAGAAACACTTACGGCATTCGGATTTGATGATATAGGAACAAAGATAGACGTTTGCAAGCTTATACCGAACCTTGTGGAGTATAATTATCCCGAAATAAAAGTAAAACGCTTCGATCCTTTTGCAAAGGTTGCCAAAACTCCTCTTGAAAAAATGAAGCTCGATTACCTCGGTGGAGAAGAAGCAGACGCGATTGTCGATGCTATACTTGAAAACGAAAATCTTTCCGATAAAGAGAAAAAAGCGCTCTTGAAAGAAAAATTTCACATTGCTCCGCGAAAATATCCGCATTGGGTACAGGAGCCGGAATGGCCCTGCCAGGGCGCAGAGCCTATGAAGTTTATCGAAGAAAAGAGCGAAGGCGATAAATTTGAATATATTTTTGAAAACGTTGAAACCGGCGAAAAGTGCACAGTTGTGCAGTTTGCGTAAGATAATGCACGGTTAATATTAACGATGAATAAATAATTATTCTGTATGGGAGGGGCTCGCTCCTCCCGAAAAAAGTGAGAAATAAATATGGGAATAATAAATGTTCTTGAACAGTCTGTGGCAAACCTTATTGCCGCAGGCGAGGTTGTGGAGCGCCCTGCATCCGCTATAAAGGAGATGGCGGAAAACTCCATAGACGCAGGCGCGACGGAAATCACAGCCGAAATAAAAAACGGCGGCATATCCTTTCTGCGTGTTACCGACAATGGTTCGGGTATGACTCGCGAGGATGCTATGATGTGCCTGCGCCGCCACGCCACAAGTAAAATAAAAAATGAAAAAGATCTTTATGCCATAATGACGCTTGGCTTCCGCGGCGAAGCGCTCGCCGCTATAGCCGCTGTTACGGAAATGCGAATTATGACAGCGAGAGCCGACGAACCTATGGGAACGATAGTTACGGCAAGCTACGGCGCACTTCGCGACGTGGCGGACAGCGGTTGCCCTGCGGGAACGACAATTATTTGCGAAAAAATGTTTGCACAGACCCCTGCGAGGCTTAAATTTATGAAATCCAACGCGAGCGAAACCGCTTACGTTGCTTCTGTTATGGAGAAAATCGCCATTTCCCACCCGGAGGTGGCTGTGAAATTTATAGCCGACGGCAAGCTGCGCTTTTCCACGCGCGGCGACGGCAACCTGCAGAACGCAATATATTCTGTTTTCGGCGCGTTTGCCACAAAGCTTGCAGAGGTAAAATATTCATATAACGGGCTTAAGGTTAAGGGTTATATTTCCGCACCCGATAACGTGCGCGGAAACCGTGCCATGCAGCATTTCTTTATAAACGAGCGTTCCGTTAAGAATAAGACGCTTACAGCGGCGCTGGAGCAGGCTTTCCGTTCCTATATACCGCACGATAAATTCCCCTCTTGTGTGCTGAATATTTCGCTGAACCATTCCATGGTGGACGTTAACATCCACCCCTCTAAGCTCGAGGTTAAATTCAGCGATGAACGCGCGGTTTTCGACGTGGTTTACTACGCGGTGCGCTCGGCGCTCGAAAACACGCTCGCACGCCCTGCGCTCGATGCGCTGAAAAAAGAAACCTCTCGCCTTACGGAAGAAAAGCTAAAGGTTGTTTCCGCTTTCGTCCCGAAGGACGAGCCGAAATATGACAAGGTGAAAATTTTCGATGCGGTAAAGGCAGAGGAAGCGGTAAAAGCCGCACCTGCTTTTGAAAAGCCGCCCGAATTTGCTTTTCCAGAGGTTCCGCGCTATAAAATAGACGTGGACGCGGAGGAGTTTTCCACAAAGCCCGTGGAAAAGGGTGTAGAAAAAACTGTGGAAAATGTGTTGGTAAACACGAAGAAAGAAGAAGAACCCGATGCGACGTATTATAATGTTCGCACAGATAACTTTGTGCGCGCCAACCCCTCGCTCATGAGCGAGGAGGAAGCGGCTTCGCTTTTTGCACAGGTGCCGCCTGCAGAGGAAGCACCGCCGCCGCAAATGCAGGAGGAAGCACCGCTGCCTACCGAAGAGGAGCGTGCACCCGCTGTGCCTGTGCGCGATGCCAAAATACCCGGCAAAGAGGCAAAAGAGATACCGGAATATACTATTATAGGCGAGCTTTACGCGAGCTACGTTATAATGCAGCTGGAGGACAAGGTGCTTATAGTAGATAAGCACGCGGCGCACGAACGCATAAACTTTGAAATTTTGCGCGCGGGAATGGAAAGAATAGAGCCGGACAGCCAGTTGCTGATAATTCCCGAAAGCGTAACGCTTTCGGGCGAAGAAGCGGTGAGCGCCGCAGAATTCAGCGAAGAAATAAACGCCTGCGGTTTTGTTTTCGAAATAAAAGACAGTAAGACCGCGCTGATTTCCGGCGTGCCATCCGGCTTCGACATTTCAAAAGCAAAGGACATGTTCTATACGCTTGTATGTGAGCTTTGCGAGCACGGCGGCAACGTGGAATTCCGCAGAAAATCCATTTTCGAGGCGGCGCTTTACCAAACGGCGTGTAAAGCCTCCATAAAAGCGGGCAGAGTGTACGACGAAGCAATGCTTCGTTACGTTTGCGACAATCTGCTTCGTTACGATTGCATAAAATACTGCCCGCACGGCAGACCTGTGGCTTTCGAGCTTACCAAAAGAGAGCTTGACAGGCGTTTCGGCAGAATAAAATAAAGCTATAAAAAGGAGCGAAAAATGTTTAAACTTCTTAAAACTGAAAACCGCGCTCGCCGCGGTGAATTTACAACGGTACACGGCACTATTCAGACCCCTGTTTTCATGAACGTGGGCACATGTGCTGCTATTAAAGGCGGCGCTTCCACAAAGGATCTGGAAGAGATAGGCTGCCAAGTGGAGCTTTCCAACACATACCACCTTCACATTCGCCCAGGCGATGACGTTATATATAAAATGGGCGGTATTCACAAATTCTTCAACTGGTCCCGTCCTGTACTCACAGACAGCGGCGGCTTCCAGGTATTCTCGCTTTCTTCCTTGCGAAAAATAACGGAAGAGGGCGTGGAATTTGCTTCCCACGTGGACGGCAAGCGCATCTTTATGGGCCCCGAGGAAAGCATGCAGATACAATCCAACATAGCCTCCACAATAGCGATGGCTTTCGATGAATGTATAGAAAACCCCGCACCGCGCGAATACGTTCAGGCATCGGTGGAGCGTACCACGCGCTGGCTCGTCCGCTGCAAAAACGAAATGGACCGACTCAATTCTCTCGACAGAACTATAAACAAGCACCAGATGCTCTTCGGTATCAATCAGGGCGGCACGTACGAGGATATTCGTATTGCGCACATGAAAGAAATAGCTAAGCTCGACCTCGACGGCTATGCTATCGGCGGTCTTGCCGTTGGCGAAGAAGCAGAAGATATGTATAGGATCATAGACGCTGTTGAACCTCATATGCCCGTGAACAAACCGCGCTACCTTATGGGCGTGGGCACACCCGTTAATATTTTGGAAGCGGTGCACCGCGGTGTGGACTTTTTCGATTGCGTAATGCCTTCTCGCAACGCGCGCCATGGCTATATCTTCACATGGGACGGCACACTCAACCTCAACAACGAAAAATACACTACAGATGAAAAGCCCCTTTCCGAGGTTTGCGATTGCCCCGCTTGCCGCCACTATTCACGCGGATATTTGCGCCACCTCATTCGCTCGGGCGAGGCGCTCGGTATGCGCCTCTGCGTACTCCACAACCTCTATTTCTACAACGAGCTCATGGCAAAGATACGCGAGGCTATCGAAAACGATAAATTTGAAGAATTTTACGAAAAATACCGCATAATACTCGACCAAAGAATCTGATTTTATCGGAGGCCAATATGAATACCGAACTTCCGAACGTATACACGGGCGATTTTGCGCTCGCACCTGATGCACGCTGGATTCATGCGGCAGGGGCAGAGCCTGCGCACTGGTATATTTTAAGGCGCGAATTTGATGTGTTCTGCGAAAGCGCTGTGCTCGCGCTCGGCGCTTGCCACTATGCGGAAGCATATATAAACGGTGCGCTTGCTATGCGTTTTTGTGAACGTGCATATCACTTCGATATAAAATACAAATGTGCGGATATTTCTCGTTTTCTGAAAAAAGGGAAGAATGCGCTCGTTATAATAGCAGACAAAATGTTCGACGAGAACAGACGCTCCGACATTATTGTTCAGATAAACTGCGGCGGCATACCCGTGCTTGTAAGCGACGGCGGCTTTCGCGCGGCAGAATACGCGCCTATGGGCGCGGGAGCAAGCTTCTTTATAGAGGGACCGCACAAATACGAGATTTTCGATGCGCGAAAGGATATTTTTGCCCCTGCGTTTTTTGCCGGATTTGACGATTCTGCTTGGTTACGTGCCGAATGCACAGACGAAGAAACTGCGGCGTATTCGCTCAAAACAGCAACGCAGGATAAAACGGAAATGCAAACAAATACACCCGTTTTTGCCAAAAAATATGTAAGTATAGAAAAAAGCGTGGCGGAAATCGGCGTTGCCGCCGAGATCCGCGCCGAGAACGGCGGCATAGTGCTTTGCGAAACGGAGCTTTCTGCAGAGCACGGGTGTGAAATAACCGTGGATGCGCTCGGCGGTGCTTTTGCGCTTTCCATAGGCGGAGAAAGGCACGCTTTCGGCGAAAAAATAAGTCTTTCTGCCGGCACTTACAGGCTGGCGCTTGTGGGGCACGACCCGAAAATATTCATAAAGGGCAATGGATTTGCTCTGGGTAAATGGAAAAGGGCAGAACCCGAAAAACGCGAAGCGGCAAGAAAAAAACGCACGCCGCGCTTCCCGTGGAACGACCTTGCAAGCGAAGAAAAATTGCCAGAAAAGCTTTCCTGCTACCTCGCTTCAAAGGGATCGCTTGCTATGTGTGACGCAGGTGATACGGCATATGAACTTAACACCGCCGAAAAGTTAAAATATAAAAAATACATAACTTGTGCAGATTCCGTTACAGATGAAAAGCTCGAAAAAGCCGCACCGAGAGCCAAAAGTGCCGAAACGCTCGGCGTTTTGGGGAGAGAAAGCATTTTTTTGGCGAACGGTGAAATGACTTTTGCCCCGAGCAAAGAGGATATTACTTTTATTTTGGATTTCGGCACGGTGCATATCGGCGGTATATATCTTTCTGTTTCCGCGCCCGAGGGCACGGAAATAACAATGAACGCTTTCGAGGCGATAAACGAGCAAGGTGCCGTACTGGGCGGTGACCATAACGTGCTTTCATATACCTGCCGCGCAGGGAAAAACGAATATCTGTCGCACACGCGCCGCGGTTTCCGATATTTGCTTGTTAATATCCCCGCAAGAGAAGCGGAAATAACACTTGAAAATATTTGCCTTTTTGAATGGCGCTTTCCTGCAGAAAACCGCACGGGATTTGAATGCTCCGACGAACGACTTAATGCGGTGTATAAAATGTGCGTGGACACGGCAAAGGTTTGTATGCTCGACGCATACGTGGATTGCCCCGGATATGAACAAAATATTTGGGTGGGCGATGCGGGTGTTACGGCGCTCGTGAACCTTGCCAATTTCGGCGCGTATGATTTTGATGCACGTTTTCTTGCTCTTATAGCATCTTCTTTGGATGACGGTATGGCAAAAATTTACCGCAAAGGCAACAAGCGTTATACTGAAAGAAGATTTTTGCCCTGCGCCTCTTTCCCTACTTATCCGGAAGGGAATATTCCCATTTGGAGCTATATGTGGGTGCTTTCCGTGGCAAATCACTATAAATATACAGGCGATAAAGAAACCTTATTTGCTCTTATGCCCGCTGTAGAAGAGACGTTTGCACGCTCTATCAGGCTTTCCGATGAGCGCGGCTTGCTAGCGATAAACGGTGCGTGGAACTTAATAGAATGGGCGAACAACGACGTTTCCGAATACGGCGAATGTGTGGCGAACAGCATGATGCTCGCATATTGCTTTGCGGAGTTTGCAAAAATATATGCCGAGCTCGGCAATTCGGAAAAAGCCGCAGAATATGCCGCGCATGGTGTGCGCATAAAAGCGGCGGTAAATAAATATGCCTGGAATGAGGAGCGCGGCGCTTATATAGACACGGTGCGCGATGAGTGCGAATATAAAAAATATCTTGAATATTACGCTGAAATAGGCAAAGAGCCGCTTAGCTTTGAAAAATATATGGCTCTTTCGCGCGTGAGCGTGCAGACAAACACGTTTGCCGTGCTCTATGGTATAGCAGACGGTGAAAGACGCGAAAAGGCGCTGAAGCTTTGGGCGGATAACATAGAAAAGGGAATTTATATTTAGGGAACGCCTGCAAACAGAACTGC
>JAFTLJ010000077.1 GCA_017456005.1 Clostridia bacterium
AACAAAAGCAACTGTAACGGTTTATGCAAATTCCGACAGAACCACAAAAACAACGGCGAAAACAGAGGTTGGCAAAACCGTAACGGTAAACAGCGCTATCTTGGTTAAAAAAGGCTATGCTTTCGGCGGTTGGTACCTCGACGAGGCGCTCACACAGCCCTTCGATATAACAAAACCCCTGGAAAGCACAGATGATTTTTCCATCTACGCAAAATGGATAGAAAACGCTAAAGCGGCTACGCTTACCGTGGTAGGCGCAGAGGCTATGGCTTATGCGACAGTACCGGGCGGTACGTTCACAGCCCCTGTTCCCGCAGAAAAAGCAGGGCACACGTTCGGCGGCTGGTATGCAGACGCAGAATGCACGGTAGAGTTCGACTTTACAAAGGCTGCAGAAGGCACGGGCGAAGTTAAGATCTATGCGAAATGGATAGCAGAAAACGGCGATGTTATAACACCCAATACAACGACGGCAAAACCCGAAACACCCGATAATACAACGGCTGTTACACCCGAACCCGGCGCAAACAACGGCGGAAATACTACTATTATCGTGGTAGTGGCTGTTGTTGCGGTAGTGGTTGCGGCTGCTGTTGCGGTAGTTATCGTGCTTATTAAAAAGAAAAAATAATATTAAAAGTTAAAAGCTCGGACCGTATCGGGCGAGCACCCGACACGGTCCGAACCGAGCATGAGGTATGATATTATGAAAAAAACAAAAAGAATTTTGGCGCTTGCGCTCTGTATTATGCTTGTTTTCTCTATGGCAAGCTTTGCTTTTGCGGCCGAAATTGAAAAAGGCACACCGAACGGCAGAGTTATAGACGGCTACGAGCCCATTCCGCTCGTCGTTATTAAAATCAACTTTGAAACGGACGGCGACGGAAAAGACTGCTACTACGAAAAAGACAAAAACGGCGAATCTCTCGGTTATGATAGATTTATGTTTAAAAACAGTGCGCAGTGGGGCGAGCAGTACTGCTACTCTCCCGACTCCTATTGGTCTGAAATGTGCTTCGGCGAAGGCTTTGGCTCTCTTAACGATTACTATAAGTACATATCCAACGACAGATTCTATTGGATTCCCGCAGAGGAAACCAGCGGCACTGCAAACGATGGTGTTATCACAGTTACGATAAATGCAAAACACCCGGGCGCAGACGATAAAGATGGCTTGAAAGACGGCGGCGAGCGCGCAAAAGCGCTTGCAGCGGCAGATGAGTTTATCGATTTTTCTAAATATGATAAAGACGGCAGCGGTCAGCTCGATTTTGAAGAGCTTTCCGTAGTATTTATCTACAGCGGTATGGAAATTTCATACGGTAGTCCCACCAATATGTTGTATTCCTATGCGACGCACGCACACGTATCCCACATGTCCTACACCAACACGCACGACGGCGTGAAGCTTTGGAGCGACCTGCCCTATGTTCGTATGGGCGAAAGCTCCAATGGCAACGGCGGTTGGGCTAAGATGGGCAAGCTTGCACACGAGCTCGGTCACGTTCTCGGTGCCAAGGACCTTTATATGTCCGATGGCAGAACTTGGATAGGCGGTTGCGGTCAGCTCTCCCTTATGGGCGGTGGTTCCGGCGGTATGAACGGCAACGTTTCTTCTCCTACGGTACTTGACCCATACTACAAGGTTCTTTATGGTTTTGCAGATGAAATTATTGCGAAATCCGGCACACAGGAATACACTCTTTATTCCCATGAATCCACAGAAGGCGAATTTAAGGTTATACGCGTAAATATTTCCGAAACGGAATATTTACTTATAGAAAACCGTTCCCATTCCTCGGATAAGGGCTACGATAACAACGGTCTTAACGGCGGTGACGATAAGGGTAACGGCGAAAGCATGCAGGGCATACTTATCTGGCACATAGACCAAGAGACCATAGATGGATATGCAAGACCTAACAACGGCGATGAAGGGCATCCCGCAGGCTTGACTATAATCCATCCGAACGGTATAGGTGACGCCGACAATAACAGTACTTGGTCCAAGGATCAGGGCGGCACGTTTGTGGCAAGCAACGAAGCAACATATAAATTCCCCGTAAGCAAGCCCTCTACCAACCCCGGCACGTGGCACACAACACTTACGGAAGAAGAAGCTGCTGCTTGCAATATCAAAATAGAATTTCTTACATCTGCAGGTAACGAAATGAAGATACGCATTACGGGCGCAAAAGACCTTGCCCCCATAATACGCGGCACTGTTACGGAAGCTACACAGAATAAACTTTCTTTCAAAGCTGATGTTACAGACTTCAACGGCGCAGAAGTTCTTGCCTGCAAGATGAGAATTTCCAAAAACGAAAACCTTTCCGGCGCTACGGAGATCACGGTTGAAAAGAACGCGGCAGGCGAATACGTTGGCACGTTCGATAACCTCGAACCCAATACGGAATATTTCTATGAAATAGAGCTCGAAACCACACATGGCTCCGCAAAGAGAGCTTCTTCCAAGTTTACAAATCCCGTGCCTGTAGAAAAAACAAAAGCAACCGTTACGGTAGTATTGAATTCCGATAGAGGAAGCAAGACGTCGGTAAAGACGGATATTGGCAAAGCTGTAGTGGTTAACGAGGCGTATCTCGTTAAAAAAGGCTATACCTTTGACGGCTGGTATCTCGACGAAGCGTTCACAGAACCCTTTGATATAACCAAGCCTCTCGAAAGCGCAGACGATTTTACTATCTACGCTAAATGGGTGCAGGGTTCTTCCGCAAACAATACGACGGCGAAGCCATCCACCCCCGATAATAACGAAAATACACCCGGAAATAATCAGACGGGCGAAGCACCTAACGGCGGCGCACAGGGCGGAAACGGCGGCAACACCATGACTGTGGTTATAATAGTGGTAGCGGCTGTTGCGGTAGTAGGCGGCGCGGCTGTTGCAGCTGTGGTAGTTGTTAACAAAAAGAAAACAAAATAATGGAAATTTAGACACAAGATCTGTCTATAATTAAAAGGGGTAGCCCTTTTGCCGATGGGCGTAACCGCCCATCGGCATTTTGTTTGGGCAAGTAACCACGAAAATCACACGAAATCAGGTGAAAATATGAATTTAAATGCTGTAAACCGTTTGGCAACCTTGGTTTTTCGCTTTTTAGACACGAAAAAGGCAACGGAACCCGTGCTGGAAACCTTGCCGCAGAAGCCGAAAATACCTGTTTCCGAAAAAAGAGATAACCTGCCGCGCGTAACGCCCGAATCCTGCGGTGTTTCTTGCGCGATAATACGCGAATATATAGAAAAAATAAGGGCGGACAAAACCCTTAACATGCACAATATAACGATATTGCGCGATGGCAAGGTGCTGTATGAATGCAATTTCGACGGGCAGGACGTAAACACGCCGAAAATGACGTTTTCTGCCTGCAAAAGCATAACCTCCATAGCTATAGGCATGCTGTGGGACGAGGGGCTTCTTTCCCTTTCGGAAAGCGCGGCGGCTATATTTGAAGACAGAGTGAATATTATAGATAAGCTGCGCACGGATGCCATAAGCGTGGAGGATCTGCTTACAATGCGCTCCTCTATCGTGTTTGACGAGGCGGAGGCGGCGATTTCCGCAAACTGGGTGAAAAGCTTCTTTTCCTCTGCCACGCAGGGCAAGGTGGGCGAAACCTTTGCATATAACAGCCTGAACACCTATATCCTTTCCGCTATAGTATATAAGAAAACGGGAAAGCACCTTGCGGAATACTTAAATGAGCGCTTATTTACGCCTCTGGGCATCACAGATTATGCCTGGGAGAAATGCCCTATGGGCATAGAAAAGGGCGGCTGGGGGCTTTATATGCGCCCGGAGGACATGGGCAAGATAGGCACGCTGGTTATGAACGGCGGCGTGTGGAACGGCAAACGTATCGTTTCTGCGGAATATTTGCGCGCCGCCACAACGGCGCACGTCGTTACCCCGCGCGAAATGGGCAATTTTAACTATGGCTATCAGATATGGGTGGGAAAGGATACGGACACATTCCTTTTCAACGGCATGCTGGGGCAGAACGTGCTCTGCTTCCGCAAAAGCGGCATTATCATAGTTTCCAACGCCGGCAACGGCGAGCTTTTCCAGCAGGGAAATTTCTATGATATAACGCTTTCCGCTTTCGACAGAAAGTTTCCCGAAAGGCTGCCGGAAAACAGGCGCGGCAGGGCAGAGCTGCAAAAGCTTACGCGTACGCTCGTTTTTGGCGGCGGTCAAGCACGCATTGTGGGCAAAAACAAGATTTTTGCCGAGCTTTCGGAGCTTTGCGAAGGTACGTTTGAGACGGCAGACGAAAACGCCCCCTCCTTCGGGCTTATGCCTGCCATACTTCAGCTTACGCAAAATAACTTTACGAAAGGCATAAAAAAAATCTCCTTCGCGCTCGAGGAAGCGGCAGAAAGTATAAAAATAACGTTTGAGGAAGAGGACGAAACGCACGTTTTCCGCGCGGGCTTGCTGTGCGGCGAGCGCACGGAGCTTTCTTTCCGCGGCGAAGAATTTGCCGTGTGTGCTTTTGCACGCTTGGCGCGCAACGAGGACGGCGTGCCCGTGCTCGTAGTTCGCATAGACTTCACGGAAACCCCGTGCTCACGCATATTGAAATTCTTTTTCGAGGGCGGCAAGATGATTTGCCGCGCAGAGGAGGCACCTGGTGCCGCATTTATAGTGCGCAGCGCGGGCGATATGCTGGCGGAGGTGCTCGCTGGCACGGTTATGGAGCGTATAGCGGAAAAGCTCGATATGGGATATGTCTACTATAAGCTGGAAAAGATTTTTTCACAGGAAATAAAATTCGGCACAAAAACGCGAACGATTACAAAATAAAAGCACACGATTTCCGAAAAATAAGATTTTGCTATAGACAAATGTCGAAAAATGTGGTAAAATAATAAAAGCATCTGCCCGAATTGCAAAACGAGGGCGATATTTTCCCATAAGCATTCATATATTTAGTTTATTACAGATTTATTTTGAAAGGGAATTTTGCAATGAATAATAATATCAACGAAAAAATAACCGAGCTTGCATCTATCTTTTGCTTGCCCGGTACTGTAAAGGATATTAAGCTTATTAGCCACGGCAATATAAACGCAACGTACGACGTTACGATGGAGCATGAGGGCGAAGAGCAGAGATACGTTTTCCAAAAGCTCAATATCTACGTTTTTAAAAACCCCAAGCAGATAATGAGCAATATTGAAAAAATAACGACACATATTTCCGAAAAGCTCGAGGCAGAGGGCAAAAGCCGCGATTTCGTAATGCATTTTGCACACCGAGAAAACGGCAAAAACTATATTGTAGACGACCAGGGCTTCTGGCGCGTTTCCGAATACGTGCGCGATTCCGTTACGTGCAACACTTGCGAGGACCTTAATAAGCTCCGCAGCGCAGGCAAAGCTTTCGGCAATTTCCAGGTGATGCTTTCCGATTTCGATGCAAACGAGCTCTACGAAACTATCCCCAATTTCCATAATACGCGCAGCCGTATAGCAGTGCTTATGCGTCACGCAAACGAGGACCCCTGCGGCAGAGCAGACGAGGTGCAGGAAGAGCTTGAAAGGATCAAAAAGCTCAAGCCCCTGGGCGTGCGCCTCAATGAGCTTATAGATTCGCAGGAAATGACATTCCGCGTAACACATAACGACACAAAGATAAACAACGTGCTTTTCGACGTTAATACGGGAGAGGCAAAAACCGTTATCGACCTCGACACGGTTATGCCCGGTCTTGTAGCACACGACTTCGGCGATGCTATACGCTTTGCGGCAAATACGGCGGCAGAGGACGAGGCAGACCTTTCCAAGGTGGGGCTTGATATAGAGCGTTTCCGCGCGTTTGCGGAGGGCTTTATACCGGAGCTTGTACACTCGCTTACACCCATAGAAATAAAGACAATGGCGCTCGGTGCGTTTACGATGACGCTCGAGGTTGCCGTTCGCTTCCTCGACGACTATATAACGGGCGACCAGTACTTCAAAACGAACTATCGCGGCCACAACCTTGTGCGCACGCGCTGCCAGCTTAAGTTGGCAGAAGAAATGTACGACCGTATGGGAGAGATGAACAAGATCATTTCCGAAATCGCGAATATGACATTCTGATATAAGAAAAACGGACTTTTAAAAGTCCGTTTTTTTGTTATTCACTTGTTTTTTTTCGCTGCAACCGCTGCAAGAGGAACAATTTCCCGTGCAGGACGAGCCGCAAGAAGAACAGCCTATGCACTTTTTGCCGCTTTTCTTTGCCTTGTAAACGTAAAGCGAAGCAAGCCCTACTATTATGGCGACTACAGCTATAATGATGAAATTTTCAATTCCCATAGGCAAAATACCTCCGAAAAAATTATTTTGCTTTTTTGTGTGCGCGCTCTGCTTTCACTCTTTTTGTGGCTGTTATGCACATTACCGTTATTATTGCCGCCATTACTGCCACGGCAATGATGCCGGGTAGGAAGCCTGCGCCGAGCGTGCCTGCCGATATGAGCGTGCCTATCTGATATACCGCAAAGCCTACGGTAAAGCCCACGCCGAGCTGGAGCGCTATACCACCCCAAAGCCATTTTGCGCTCTTCATTTCTGCGCGCATAGCGCCTATTGCCGCAAAGCAAGGGGGAGAGAAAAGGTTAAACATAAGGTATGCCAAAGCCGCCGCCTGTGTAAGCCCCATGATAGCCGCCACATCGGATGCGCCGCCCTCTAGCACGAGCTCGTCCATATTTATGAATTTTGTGATACCGTAGCATACGGCGATGGTACCTACAACGTTTTCTTTTGCAATAAAGCCTGTGATAGCCGCCGCCGCGAGCTGCCAGGAAAGTATGCCCACCACGGGGAGAAGAACGTATGCAAAAGGACCTGCGATTGTCGCGAGGATAGATTCGTTTGCGTTTTCTGCCACGGTAAAGCTCCACGTGAACGACTGCATTATCTGCACCGCCGTGTTGCAAAGCAAAATTATCGTTGCGGCTTTAACTATGTATTCCCAGCCCCTGCCGCACATAGATTTGAACGCGCCCTTGAAGGAGGGCTTTTTATATTCGGGGATTTCTATTATGAAGTAAGATTTTTTTGCGCTGTTGCCCGTTATACCGTTTATAAGGAGCGCGCAAAGGAATATGAGAACTATACCTGCAAGATACGTAACCGTGCTTACCCAGCCTGCGTTATTGAAGAATATACCGGCGAAAAGGGAAATTACGGGTATTTTGGCGCCGCAGGGCATAAACGGGGCGAGCATGGCTGTGGCTCTGCGTTCGCGTTCGTTTTTTATCGTGCGGCTTGCCATAACGCCCGGCACCGCACAGCCTACTGTGATAACGAAAGGAATAACCGATTTACCGGAAAGGCCTACTTTTTTGAATATAGGGTCAAGCACTACGGCAACTCTTGCCATATAGCCGCAATCTTCGAGAAGCGCGATGAGGAAGTACATGACCATTACCAGCGGCAAAAAGCCCATAACGGCTATCAAACCGCCTATAATACCGTCTACGAGCAAGGCGTAGAGCAAGGGGTTGGCACCTTCGAGCAAGCCGCCAACCCATTCCTGGAAAAGCCCCAAAAGCTCGCCGAGCAGGTCTGCTATGGGTGTGCCCACCCAAACCTGCGATATCTGGAATACGAGGAACATTACTAAAGCGAAGAAGGGGATGCCCACCCATTTATTCGTAAGTACGTTGTCTATCTTATCATGAATGTTTCTTTCTCTTGTATAGACCTTGCGTGTTTCCACTTCCTTTACCACAGCGTTTACAAATTCAAAACGCTTTCTGTCTGCCGCTTTTACGGCTTCTATATCGGAAAGGTCTACGTTATTTTCGGTATAGGGGGGCGTTTGGTCTTTTTCTATCTGGTCTATCACCGCCGTTATAAGCTCCGAAAAGCCGTCTGCCGAGGTGGAAACCGTGTTTATAACGGGGCAGCCCATCTTCTTTTCAAGAAGTGCTACGTCTATTTTCGTATCCTTTTTCTTGTTGAGGTCGGCTTTGTTGAGCGCGATTACCATAGGTATGCCGAGCTCTAAAAGCTGTGTGGTGAAAAAAAGGCTTCGGCTCAGGTTGGTTGCGTCTACGATGTTTATGATTACGTCGGGTGTTTCGTTTTTGATATAATCGCGCGTAACGCTTTCCTCGGATGTGAACGGGGACATAGAGTATGCACCGGGTAGGTCTACCGCGGTTATCGTTTCACCGTTTTTGCAATAGAGCTTTTTTACAGTGCTCTCTTTTTTCTCTACCGTAACACCTGCCCAGTTGCCTACCTTTTCGCTGCTTCCCGTAAGCGCATTGAACATTGTGGTTTTGCCGCTGTTGGGGTTGCCTGCAAGAGCAATTCTCATACTGTTTATTCTCCTTAAATAAAATCGTGTTTTTTGTTGAATTGCTGGTTAGCGGTCGCTAACCAATGCGTAAAAAAATATCGTTTCTGTGTTTTTTACTGCTTTATTCCGTTACCGTAATGGCGGCGGCAAGCCTGCTGTCTATGCTGTATCTGCCGTCCTTTATGGAAACGGTGCACATCTTTTTCTTGCGGGAAACGACCGTTATCGGTTCGCCGCTGTAGCAACCCAAGGAAAACAAGAACGCATCGAGCTCATCATCTTCAGTGTCTATTTTATCGATGATATATTCTTTGCCTTCAATAACTTCGGTTAAATTCATATTTTACCTCCATATCTGTTAGCCTATGCTAACTCTACGTAAATACTTTACCATTTGAATTTTGATTTGTCAAGGGGTTTTTAAAAATTTTTTGTGTGTTTTGTATATTTTGGCGTGCTTTTTTTATAAAAAACGCCTCCGGGAAGGCGTTTTTATAACATAGGAAATTGAGCGCAAATCGTGCGCAATTTCTTGTTCAAAAAAGTTTTTCTTATGTAAAAATGCCCGATTTACGGGCATTTTATAGTTGCCAAAGGCAACTTTTTTCACTTTATCTTTTTTACCATATCTATTTCTTTTTTTATGTTTTTCCTGTTTTTAAGTGCGGCGCAAAAAAGCCTTTTTGCCCATACGAACGGTATCAGCACCTTGTATTTGTAGGCGAGCGGGGAATACTCCTTATAAAACTCGGTCTCGGGGAAAATGCGGCGCAAAATATAGCGTCGCTTCGCCTTTTTGTCTATAACCTCGCCGTGCTCTGCCAGCCTGTGGCGGTAGAGCTTTTCCAGCGTGCCGTAGGTCGTGGAAAGCAGGTAGCATTCCAGCATATCGCGCTCTTTTTTACCGAGCTCGGGGAGCTCCCTTGCGGCGAAAACTTTAAGGCAGAGTGCGCGGCTTTCGCGCTCGAAATCGGCGATGCCGAGCTTTTCGCATTCGCACTCTATATATGCGAAATCAAGCTCCTTTTTGCGCGAAATATAAACGTATCTGTCAAGCAAAGAACGGAGCCCCGTGCCGCTCGCACTGAAATGCTTGTATTCGTGCGCCGTAATATGCACGTAGAAATCCTCATCGCTGAAATGGTAGGCAAAGCGCTTGCCCTCGTCGGGCAAAAGGCGCTCCTTCACATCTTTGTAATACTCCGAAAAGCGCTCGTTTGACGGCGCGAAAAGCACCGTGTGAAGCTCGAAATTGTATATGGGGGCCTTATAGTACGTGTCGTGGTGGCATTTGCCGACACTTGCCGCCTCGTAGCCGCGTGAAAGCATGAAACCGAGCACTTCATTTTGGTAAGCTTTGTCGTAGAGAATGTCGTTGTCTGCCATTTCGCGCACGCCGAAAACAGGGTACATATTTTTAAGTATTACCCCTTTAAGCGGCATATACCATATACCGCTTTCCTCCATAAAGCGCAGTATTTTTTCGCGCTCGTTGTCGAAAAGTATGTTTTTGCGCATGGTCTTCACTTGCTCCTCTGCCCACTCCGCGGGGAGCTCTGCGCCAGCGCGTGCGAGCGCGTGCGCAGTAAGCGCCGCTAGGCTGTGCCTTGCACTCACTTTGTAGACCTTGCCGAGCTCCATTTCGGCAATACGAGACTTGTCTGCTTCAAAGCCGTTTACGGCGCAGGCGGAAAGGTACAGCATATCGTATGCGGATCTTATCATGATTAAACCTCTTTTAGCGGCGTTATAAAACGCTTATTTTTTGCGAATGACCTCGCCTATTTTTCCCTTTATTTTTTTTGCCGTGCGGCGCAGGGGATATAGCGAGTACCAAGCCCTTGCGTAATTCATATATCCCGTATCGTGTACGGAATATTCCTTGCCGTCGCGCACAAAGCGTGTCAGCACGGCGATAATGTCTTCGTCTTTAATGCCGTATTCCTTGTTCATGCAGTTATCGCCCAGAATAACGTAATCGTGCTCTCGCACCTCCACTATTCTGTGCAAAACGCAACGGTTCGGCGGTACGCGGTAGAGCACCACGTCGTATTTTTTGCAGCGTTCTTGCGTTTTCTTTGTGAGAGTGAACATATCTCGGCCTTGCTTTATCATCGGCTCCATGCTAACGCCCACGTTCGTAAGCGTAAGCTCGCCGTGCTCGGCAAGGTATTCTTCGTATGTGGTCTTAATCATCGATGGCACCGATCTCGCGAAGGCTTGCCAGCACCTTTGCCACGTCTGCGGCGATAAGCGTGCGCGGAGCATCGTATTTTGCCAGCATTTTTTCCACTATCGCTTCTTCCGTTGTGTCGGTTTTCAGGCATTCAACTATAAAACCCGCTGTGCCGTTGCTGCGTATTAGCCCGTTGAAGCCGGAGCCGCCCGCGGAAACGGTTATGTGCTCGCCCTGTGTTTGGTGTGTAATAAATCCTTCTTTAAGCTTCATTTTTCTATCTCCTCCGAATTGTTTTTCATCCCTTCGTATGCCACGCTAGCCGCATCCCGTTCCATATTGCATCCCAGGCGGTAGAACGGCACTGTGTCTACCAGAACGTCTGCAAGCGTAAATAACATTATCATACCGCCTTGGCTCGCAGGCCTGTGCGCCTGCTGCATGACCATTGGGTAGACGCTTTTTGCGTTTATTTTTTCTATGTGGTTTACAGTATCGCGCTCCAGTATGCAGACGGCGGCAAGCGGTGCGCTCGCGTTCGTGCCCAGCCTGTGCTTGCCGTTCCAGGGCGTGCCGTATACGAATGCGCCTTCCTTGGTTAAGTGGATAAGCGGCTTGTCGTCGTTTATCATAACGGCGCGCTCGCCGAAGAGCTCGCGCCACAGGCGTGTGTGCGTGCTTTTTCCCGTGCCGCTTTTCGCCGTAAAAAGGTATGCCTTGCCGTCTACAGCTATTGCGGAGCCGTGGAAAAGCATGGTTCCGTAAAACAGCATTTTATCGGCGATCTTTCTGTATACCGCCAGCGTTTCAAGGTAGGCATCGGAATAATGTACGGTTTTTCTGCCTGCGGCAGCATCCTCCGCGGCAGAGCGCTCGCGCTCGAAATCTATGTCGCTTTGTGCGCTTTCCACTGTGAAATCGGGGGCTTCTTCGCTCTCGTATCCTATGCAAAGCTTGTGCACCCCCTCGTAAAGAGAGATGATTTCTATATTTTTCTCTGCTATTCTATACGTGCCCTTCATTTTTGCTCCCCAAATCGCATTTTTGAATTATATATATTTTATTATACCATTTTTTGCGGTGCATGTCAATTTTGAAGAAAATAATTGATGCATAATAATTTGATTTAAAAAAACAACGATTTTTACTTGTTTTTTGCTTTTTTGTATGGAAAATGATTGCGTAAAAGATTATACTAATAATATATAAACTTGTCAGGAGATGATTTTATGGCAGAGAATAAAGAACAAAGCCTTTATAAAGATCTAAAAAAACATATTTACGGCAAAAAAATAGAGCGCAAAACAGTGGAAAATCTCGCTTGCATACCGGATTTTATAAAAATGACGCTACTTTCCGATGGAGATGAAGGCATATCTGTATATGAAAGAAAAACACGCCCCGTGTCATACGAAAGCCTACGCTACGAGATAATAGAGGCGTTTATACAGAAGTGCGATTTTGAAAGCAAACAAGAGTGGGAAGAGGCACTTTTGGCGGAAATAAAAGAAATAGATAAATCCGATCTTTTTTCTGAAAGAGTATTCGCTTGCTTTTTAGATGCTTTAAAAGATATGTATTACGCACTTACACCGGAAAATATAAGAGAAATGCGCAGAATTATGGAAGAGTGCAGATAGCAAAAGAGTCTTTTTCGTTATTTGCAGAAGTCGGGCGAGTTTTTTATTTGAATGTATTTTTGCTTCGTTGCTTCGCCGCCGCGCATATGTCGCTCGGCTTTGTTCCTGTCTAAAACAGCGCGAACTCGCTCGAAGAGCTCGCGGTTTTGTACACGCAGCTTTTCCGTTACGTCTTTATGTACTGTGGATTTGGAGATGCCGTATTTGCGTGCGGCATCTCGCACGGTGGCGCTGTTTTCCGCTATGTAAGCACCGAGCACGAGTGCACGGTCTTTTTTTGTGAATTTCAAAGCATTCGTTCCTTTCAAAAATAAATTTTTACCATAAAAATATATGAAAAAATTTATTTTATATTCAACATTCGCAGCACTTCATTATAAAAATCAAAATTTGAAAACTCATTTTGTGGGGATTTGCTTTTTTTGAGCGAATACTGTTTTTCCCGGCGGTAAAATGTGAACGAAAAATGACTACAAAATCAGTTGATATAGGAGAATTTGTGCAGTATTCACAAAAACTATGTAAAACCTATTTATAAAATGGTCTATTGTGGAGAGAAAATCTGTAACAATATGTTACGTATTGTACACAATTTTGCGCTAATTACTTGAAATAAACATAATGAGTGCTATAATGTAATAGTTATGTTATATCAAAAAAATACCATAGAACGCATAACTAAATTTTTCAAGGAGATGGCAGTATGAAAAAAACATTAGCATTGTTTCTCGTGCTGTTTGTGATAATACTTACTGCGGTTGCCTGTGATTTATCTGAAGAGCCTGCCGGCACTACAGATACCACGGTCACCACGGAATCTACATCATTGAGCACGACAGAAACAACAAGCACGACAACCCATGTTCACAATTACGGTGAATGGGAAGTTGTGAAAGAAGCAACTTGTACAGTCGACGGTGAGCAGGCAAGAAAATGCTCTTGCGGCGATACCCAGACAGAGACAATCAAAGCCAAAGGCCATACGGAAGTGGACGTTGCAGGCAAAGATGCGACATGCACGGCAGACGGTCTTACAGCGGGCAAAAAATGTTCCGTATGCGGCGAAGTTACTGTAAAACAGGAAGTAATTAAAGCCAAAGGCCATACGGAAGTGGATGTTGCAGGTAAAGATGCGACATGCACGGCAGACGGTCTTACAGCGGGTAAAAAATG
>JAFTLJ010000078.1 GCA_017456005.1 Clostridia bacterium
CTCACATCTTAAAGCCAATTTGTTATTGTAAAACCACGGCTGGAGGTAAAGAAACTCACTATCTGTTAGTTGTTCGATTATATTGCTCATGAGATAACTCCTTTCGTTAAATTCTTATTTATCTCTCTGCTTTATCGCCAGTTTCGTCTTTGTATTACAGCGTTGCAAGCAACGCCGGCATCGGGCAAAGCCCATACCCCTAAAGATGCATGAGCGCATCCAAAGGCTCTCCCTTTGGGAAAGCTCCCGCGATAGCGGGTGAGAGGGCAATTCAATCCATCATCTAACCCTCTCCGTCGGCTTCGCCGCCACCTCTCCCCAAGGGAGAGGCTTTTTCATTATCCCCATTATAACACAAATCGGCAGAGAAAACAAGTCCTCTGCCGATATTTATATGTGTATCCGTAGGGGAGACCTGCGGTCTCCCGAGGGCGAACACAGTTCGCCCCTACCGTGTTCCGAAAACATCCTTATGAGAACGCTCCTAAAACAGGGGGCTTTTTTATTTTCCCGAAATATTAAGTTTGTTTTAATTTTTTTCGCAATCTATCGACATTTTGCGCCACATATGTTATTATATTTTGCGTAAACCTCTTTTATTAAGGCAATCATAACATCAAAACACAAAAAACGCAAAAAGTGCATAAAAAAGATAGTAAAAAAGCAAAAGAAAGTTGAAACAAAATGGGCTTCTACGATAAAGATATAAAAAAACAAAAAGCAATAATTATCGCCGTAATGGTGCTGCTCTTCCTCGTTTTCGCGGCTGTGGGCATAGTGGTCGGCGTGCCTTTGGTGCGTTCCGCCTCCGAACCCGAGCACTTCCGCGAGTGGATAGCTTCGCTCGGTTTCCTCGGCGACGGCGCGTATATACTACTCGTAATTTTGCAGGTCGTTGTAGCGCTAATTCCGGGCGAGCCAATCGAAATTCTCGGCGGCTACGCCTTCGGCATTTTGCGCGGCACATTTCTCTATCTAATCGGCGCTTTTATAGGCAGTGTTATAGTATTTTTGCTTGTGCGAAAATTCGGCAGAATAGCCGCAGAAATATTCTTTTCAAAAGAAAAACTGGAATCGCTTAAAATCCTTCAAACCTCGCCGAAACGCACGCTCATTTTCTCCGTTATCTTCACAATTCCCGGCACGCCGAAGGATCTGCTTGCATACTTCGCAGGGCTCACGGATATGAAGCTTTCCACGTGGCTTCTCATTGCCGCTTTCGGGCGCATACCCTCTGCCGTTACCTCCACCATAGGCGGCAGCGCCTTGGGCGACGGAAAATACACCTCGCTTATAATCACGGTCGCTGTTACACTTGTGCTCAGCCTTATAGGTCTTTTGGTATATAAATTCATCATTGGCAAAAAAGAAAAATAATAATTTAAAGGGGCGTTTTTGCGCCCTTTTTTGCTCCTTAAAGCAGCGTATTTGACAAATATGCGTTAATATGCTATAATAAGCGCAGAAAGGAGAATTTTACTATGAAAAAATCAATTAAAGCAATGTCAATCGTGTTTGCAGGCATCGCAGTTATGCTCGTTGACGCAATATTCGTTTCTTCATTTATCGTTTCCTGCGTAAAGATTTTTTATGGCAGACCGTTAAACGAGCAGGAAGGAAAATATTTCGAATATCCCGCAGAATATACGCTGGAATACTGTATGAAAAATTACGCTGTTTTCGATTTAAATCTGCACTTTAAAAATATCTATGCAAACTCTGTAGGCAAATTCTCAAACACTTCGTATAAGCACGATGACAAACACAGCCTTTCATTTAAAGGAATAGATGGTGTTCCCACAGAAGATTTTTTGGTTTTGACAGAGCATCTTACCGTCATTTTCGGCGGTGTAAACGGCAGGCATATAGTTCGCCATAAAGCCTCCGCTGTGGACCCGATAAAAGATTTTACCGTTAGCAAAATAACGCTTACGGGAAACCAAATAAACGATGAAAATTTGCAAAACGAAATACTGAAAGCCATTCGTGAAGGCGAGCGTACCGAGGTAGACCAGCGCCGCGTCCATCACACAGAAAGAAAGTACCACTACCTTAGATATCCCTCTGCCGAGGGCGCAAATACAACCCCAATAGAGCTTTCCCTGCAAATCGAATTTGAAGAGTACGAAAACATCTATTGGAGCGCGCCCATAAGCAAAGACGAAAACGGTAAATATTATTTCTCAATTTTCAACGTTTACGAATACGGCGAAAACGAACTGCCGAAATACGAAAATAAGGCTCACATCTGGGTTATAGAAGTTCCCACAGAGCTTGCGGAAATGATAGAAAATATCGACGGAATATCAGTTATATATTAGTCAAAAAAATCTCAAAAAAGGCGTTTTTTGCACCTTTTTTGCTTCATTTTCATACAATGTTACATTAGGTTGCGCAATTGACACGCAAAAATGGTGGATTTTCCGCCCATCGCACGCTAAAATGGTGGCATCGAAACACCACAAGGAGGTCACAGATGACATTCAACGAAAAACTGCTAACACTTCGCAAAAAAGCGGGGCTTTCGCAAGAGGAGCTTGCAGAAAAGCTGGACGTTTCGCGCCAGGCGGTTTCCCGCTGGGAAATGGGCGCGGCTCTGCCCGATGCGAAAAATATTTTGGAGCTTTCGCGTATTTTCCGCGTTTCCGCGGATATGCTTCTGCACGACGAGATGGAGCTTACATCAGTTCAAAGCAAGCACGCCGAAGTGCCCCGACCGAGGGCACAAAAATTTCCCGTTTTATATGAGATTTTTTGCAGCCTTTCCCTGTTTCTGGTATGCGTGGCGGCAGACATTTCGCTCGCCGCTATGGTAGTGTGTTTTTTCTGTATGCTTCTTACAAATTTTTCGCGCGTATTCACCGTAAAAACCGTGCCGTTTTCGCACCTTGAAAAAAGCATGCGAGATAGGATCTTTTGGGCGTACGTTCTTTCGTCCGCATTCCTCTTTTTATGCGCCGCCGCGGTATATTTTGCCGCACCTGCTTCGGGGGAATCGAACAGGGCTGTTTTGCTCACGCTTTTTGCGCAGATCTACGTGATCGTGCATATGGAAACGTTCATATATTTTCCCGGCGACAAATCACCCGTTTTGCGCGCTTTCCGCAGGAAATTTTACAGCATCTGCCCGTATTTTTCCGCATTCGCCATAGCCGCGCTTTTTGCGAGAATTTCCGTGTTTTTCGGAGGCAGCGAAACCACCGTTTTGTGCATCACTTTCGCCGTGCTTATGGCGCTTTGCGGCGCTGTGACTTTTGCCCTTAAACGGAAGGAGGAAAGAAAAAATGCCGAGTAAACATTTACGCTGTTTTTTCGCCGTTTTGCGCGCTGTTTTATGCTATTTTTCATTCGTTTTTATAAGCGCTTTTATAACATGGTGCGTGCAGTATATGTACTTCGATAAATTAGGCGAAAGAAGCATACATTTCATCGCGTTTTTCGCTATTATCTTCACGCTTTTTTCCGTGGTGCAATCGTTCGCGCTTCACGATACGGCATCGCACGAAAAATTCCTCGCCGAAAGAGGCAAAAAATTCGTTTTCTCGCGTGAAATTTTGCGCGTTTTGCGCTCGCCCGAATTTATTGCGGAAACGCTCGTTTTTCTGCTGTTTATTTCAGCGCTTCCAACGCTCCCTCTCGGGCTTGGATATACAAACATAACAAGCGCTCTGTTTTACGGCAAAAACCTCTCTGCTTTGCAGGAAAAGCTCTGTATTTTTGCGCTTATGCTGCCGCTTGTTCTCGCCGCCGAAATTTTAATGCGTACAATTGTACGCAAGGATTGGTTTTCGCAGAGCCTTGCACAAGAAAAGCCACACGGCGCGCTGAAATCAAGTGCTTTTTTGCTCGTTCGTCTTACGGCAATTTTGCTCATATACGCAGTAGGGTTTATGACCTTCCCCATATACCTCGGAAACGCACCTGCCGCGATTATGATCTTGGGCGCTGTTTTACCATTTTTGATTGCGATTTTACTGCTGTTTTTTATATACTCCTACGTCTTTGCTTTCCGCGCGAGAAAACGGTTCATAAAATCGCTTAAAAAGCTATGCCGCGAAAAAGGCTTCGCGCTTTCCGAAATACGGGTGCCGTACAGCTTTATTTTCCGTATGCATAAAGGGTATAATTTCACCGTAACGGCGCACGGCAAAACGTACGATTGCAAATTTCTTTCGGGCATATTCAAAAATTCGCCCGTTATGTTCGACCTTTTCGGCGCCGGTGTGTGGCTGCATTACTTCCGCATACGCGGCAAAGAAATTTTCAAATACGTTCACCGTTTTGAATACGCATTTGAAAGCGAAAACACAAAAATTTTAATCGTAAGCCCTGCCCCGAAAGAGATGTTCGTGGGCGAAAATATGCGCCGCAGACGTGCGGACACGGGCGAAACGCTCGGCGAATATAAGCTGCTGAACGAAAAAGGCTTCCTGCGCTCGCTGGAGCTCGACGTTATGGAAGCAAAGGGACGATTTGAATGATTCTGCGCTTTTTATTCTGCTTTCTTTAGCATTTCCGCCAAGTTTCGCTGTGATTTTTTAAATATTTTTCCCAAACCCCATTGACAAGCGGCAAAAAAAATAGTATACTACCCTTTGTATAATCAGAAAATCCCAAAGGCGTTGACGAAGACAGTAGCACGCGGAAAAAGCCAAAGCGAATCGGGGACGGTGCGAGCCCGACGGCAAGAGTATGCGAACGCGAACATCACTTCCGAGCCGCGCAGATGAAAGCTTTTACCAGTAGTTTGCGACGTGTCGCTCCCGTAAAAGAGCGCGCATATGTTCGTATGTCGAATGGGTGGTTTATCGGGGCAAATATATTTCCTCGTCCTATTCTAACGGACGGGGATTTTTTGTTTTTTGCACTTACCCGTGCCACTCAAAACAAAATTCACAAAGGAGTTACAAAAATGTACGAAAAAGTTTCACCCAATACAAACTTTGTCGAAAGAGAAAAGCAAACGGTTAAATTCTGGAACGAAAACCTCGTTTTCGAAAAGAGTATCGAAAGCCGTGCAGGCGGCAAAGACTACACGTTCTACGACGGCCCCCCCACAGCAAACGGCAAGCCCCACATCGGCCACGTTCTCACACGTGTTATAAAAGATATGATCCCCCGTTACCGCGCCATGAAGGGCTACCACATCCTCCGTAAAGCGGGCTGGGACACACACGGTCTTCCCGTTGAGATCGAAGTAGAAAAGAAGCTCGGCCTCGACGGCAAGGAGCAGATCGAAGAATACGGTATGGGTCCCTTTATAAACGAATGCAAGGAATGCGTTTGGAAATATAAAGGCATGTGGGAAGATTTCTCCTCTACCGTAGGCTACTGGGTAGATATGGATAACCCCTACATCACATACGACAACAACTTTATCGAATCCGAATGGTGGGCGCTCAAAGAGATCTGGAACAAGAAGCTCCTCTACAAGGGCTTCAAAACAGTTTGGTACTGCCCCCGTTGCGGAACACCTCTTTCCGCGCAGGAAGTAGCGCAGGGCTACAAACCCGTTAAAGAACGCTCCGCTATAGCACGCTTCGTTTACCCCAAGGAAGAAAAAACAGCGTTCCTCGCGTGGACGACAACCCCCTGGACACTTCCCTCCAACGTAGCGCTCTGCGTTAACCCCACAGAGGAATATTGCAAGGTTAAAGCGCAGGACGGCTGGACATATTATATGGCAACAGCGCTCGCAGACACTGTTCTCGGCGCAGGCACTTATGAAGTGCTCGCAACAATGCAGGGTAAAGCGCTCGAGGGTATGGAATACGAGCCCCTCTACCGCTTCGTAAACCCCGACAAAAAATGCTGGTACGTTACTTGCGACGGCTACGTAACCATGGGCGACGGTACGGGTATCGTTCACCTCGCTCCCGCGTTCGGTGACGATGACTCCCGCGTGGGCAGAAAATACGACCTCCCCTTCGTTCAGCTCGTAGACGCACAGGGCAATATGACGGCGGGCGAAAAATGGCAGGGCCTCTTCGTTAAGAAGGCAGACCCCATCATCCTTACAGACCTCGACGAACGCGGTCTTCTCTTCTCCGCGCCCAAGTTCGAGCACGATTACCCCCACTGCTGGAGATGCGACACACCCCTTCTTCAGTATGCGCGCTCCTCTTGGTTCATCAAGATGACAGAGGTTAAAGACGACCTTATAAGAAACAACAACACGGTAAATTGGATACCCGAATCCATCGGTAAAGGCCGCTTCGGTGACTGGCTCGAAAACGTTCAGGACTGGGGTATTTCTCGTAACCGTTACTGGGGCACACCCCTTAACATCTGGGAATGCGAATGCGGCAAACAGCACGCTATAGGCTCTATCGCAGAGCTCAAAGAAATGTCCCCGAACTGCCCCGAAAATATCGAGCTCCACAGACCTTTCATCGATGAAGTTACGCTCACTTGCCCCGATTGCGGCAAGCAGATGCACCGTGTACCCGAGGTTATCGACTGCTGGTTCGACTCCGGCTCCATGCCCTTTGCACAGTGGCACTACCCATTCGAAAACAAAGAGCTCTTTGAAACACAGTTCCCCGCAGACTTCATTTCCGAAGCTGTAGACCAGACGCGCGGTTGGTTCTATTCCCTCATGGCTATATCCACGCTCCTCTTCAACAAAGCGCCCTATAAGAACGTTATAGTTCTCGTCAACGTTATCGATAAAAACGGCCAGAAGATGAGTAAATCCAAGGGCAACGCTGTAGACCCGTTTGAAGCGCTCGAAAAGCACGGCGCAGACGCTATACGCTGGTACTTCTACTCCGGTAGCGCACCGTGGCTCCCCAGCCGCTTCCACGACGATGCAGTAACGGAAGGTCAGCGCAAGTTTATGTCCACGCTCTGGAACACATACGCATTCTTCGTTCTCTACGCCAACATCGACGAATTTGACGCTACGAAATATACACTCGATTACGAAAAGCTTTCCGTAATGGATAAGTGGGTGCTTTCCAAGCTCAACAGCGTTGTAAAATCCGTAGATAACTGCCTCGAAAACTACAAGATCACGGAAACGACAAGAATACTCCAGGATTTCATCGACGACCTTTCCAACTGGTACGTTCGCCGCAGCCGCGAACGCTTCTGGGTGCCCGGTATGCCCCAGGATAAGGTAAACGCTTACATGACGCTCTACACCTGCCTTGTAACGTTTGCAAAGGTTTGCGCACCTATGATCCCGTTTATGACGGAAGATATCTACCGCAACCTCGTTTGCACGGTAGATAAGGAAGCCCCCATAAGCGTACACCTCTGCGATTACCCCGCAGCAAACGAAGCGCTTATCGACAGCGAGCTTGAAGAGCGCATGGACGAAGTTCTCAAAGTGGTTGCACTCGGCAGAGCTTGCCGTAACGGCGCGGCTATAAAGAACCGCCAGCCCCTTTCCAAAATGTACGTTGCGGCAGACTTCACGCTCCCCGAATTCTTCACGGAAATCATCGAAGAAGAGCTTAACCTCAAGGCGGTTGAGTTCACGAGCGACATCTCCGCTTTCACATCCTACACGTTCAAGCCCCAGCTCCGCACCGTGGGCCCGAAATACGGCAAGCACCTCGGCGGCATCAAGGCTTACCTCTCCGCTGTTGACGGCAACGCCGCTATGGCAGAGCTTGAAGCAAGTGGCGCGCTCAAGTTTGAGGACCGCGGCGAACAGATCGTTCTCACAAAGGAAGACCTCCTCATCGACTCCGCGAAGATGCCCGGCTACGAATCCGTGGCAGACTACGGTATAACCGTCGTAATCGACACAAACCTTACCGAAGAGCTTATCGAAGAAGGATTTGTTCGCGAAATCGTTTCCAAAATCCAGACGATGCGTAAGGACAGCGGCTTTGAGGTTATGGATAACATCAATATCACCGTTTCGGGCGACGCAAAGGTTGTGGCTATTGCAGAAAAGAACGCCGAATTCATTATGGGCGAAACACTCGGCAAGAGCCTTGTAAACGAAGAAAAAGAAACGGCAAAAGAATGGGATATCAACGGCAAGAAAGTTAAGATTGCTGTAGAAAAAATCTAAAATTTTGCAAAAAACATAAGGGCGGTGAAAACCGCCCTTTAGACTATCGAAAAGTAATTTTATAGGCTCCCTTGTGCAAAGGGAGCCTTTTTTATCAAAAATTTAAAACTTAAAATTTTCTACATAACTTTATCAAAACGCAAAAACAACCCCAAATCGGGGTTGTTTTTTGCTTATTTATACGGGGATATACTCGTTGTTTCCCGAGCTTTGCTCGATAACAGAATATGTTAAATTAGATTCTCCGACTACTTCATATCCATCTGCCAAGTACTCGCTCGGGTCGGAGCTGAACGTGCCGCCCGTTACGGAAATCGTGCCATTTGCGGTATCAGCAAATATATCGCCCGTGAACGTGCCTCCGCTTATCGTTACTTCGCCGCCGTAAACGCATACCACTTCGACATTTTCGCTCGTGAACGTGCCGCCCGTAATCGTAGCCGTGCCGAAGCCAACTTCTACCGCATAGGTTGCTCCCGTGAACGTGCCGCCCGTAATCGTAGCCGTGCCGCCGTTAACTTGTACCGCATTGTTTTCGCCCGTGAACGTGCCGCCCGTAATCGTAGCCGTGCCGCCGTTAACTTGTACCGCATGGTTTTTTTCGCCCGTGAACGTGCCGCCGTTTATCGTAGCCGTGCCGTAAGAAACGTAAACCGCATAGGTTGCTCCCGTGAACGTGCCGCTTTCTATTGTCAATACGGAAAATTCATTGTTGAGGTAGAAAACGTGTTCTCCCGTTGTTGTTGCACTGCCGCCGCCCACGCTATCTTGTACGGTAAGCTCTGCATTGTAAATATCAAAAAGATAAGCGTTCGAAGATGTGATCTTTTTGCCGTTCAGGTCGAGGGTAATTTCAACGGAGTTTTCCTCTTCGAGGCCTAACGAGATATTGTATTCACCCATATCAACGTCGGCGAGCAGCTTCACCGTGCCGCCGTTTGCGTTTGCAAATGCCGCTGCCAAAGACGTATATTTCGTAGTAGTTTCGCCAACCGTAACCTCGGCAACGTAGTCCGCCTCCGTTGCCGCGCGCACAAGCCAATTTTCGTTGCTTGCATCGTACACGGCAACATAGCCAAGCAGTGCATTCTCGCTCGCGCCCGCCAAGTACTCGCTCGGGTCGGAGCTGAACGTGCCGCCCGTTATGGAAAGTGTGCTTCCGGATTCGCAATGCAAGTTGCTCTTGAACGTGCCGCCGTTTATCGTAGCCTTGCCGTTTGCAACGTATACCGCATAGGTTGCTCCCGTGAACGTGCCGCCTTCTATTGTCAATACGGAAGATTCAACGTTAAGGAAGAAGACGTGTTCTCCCGTTGTTGTTGCACTGCCGCCCACGCTATCTTTTACTGTAAGCTCTGCATCGCAAATATTAAAAATATAAATGCTCGAAGATGTGATCTTTTTACCGTTCAAGTCGAGGGTAATGTTTACTCCATTGAGTAAACAAATACTGGATTCACCCATATCAACATCTTTCAGTAGCTTCACCGTGCCGCCGTTTGCGTTTGCAAATGCCGCTGCCAAAGACATATATTTCGTAGTAGTTTCGCCAACCGTCACCGCCGCAACGTAGTCCGCCTCCGTTGCAACGCGAACGATATAGCCGGTTTCCGTTGCTTCTGCAACATAACCAATTGCCGCGTACGCGCTCGGGTCGGAGCTGAACGTGCCGCCCGTTATGGAAAGCGTGCCGTTTGCGGTATCAGCAAATATATCGCCCGTGAACGTGCCTCCGCTTATCGTAGCCGTGCCTTTTGCAACGTATACCGCATGGGTTGCTCCCGTGAACGTGCCGCCTTCTATTGTCAATACGGAAGATTCAACGTTAAGGTAGAAAACGGTTTCTGACGTTGTTGTTACACTGCCGCCGCCCGCATCGTCTTTTACGGTAAGCTCTGCATTGAAAATATCAAAAAGATAAGCGTTCGAAGATGTGATCTTTTTGCCGTTCAGGTCGAGGGTAATTTCCTCTTCGAGGTCTAATGGGATATAGGAATCACCCATATCAACGTCGGCGAGCAGCTTCACCGTGCCGCCGTTTGCAAGGGCAAATACTTCTGCGAGAGTTTTATCCGTGTGTATCTCTGTATTTTCGCCAACAGTAACCTCGAAAGCGTTTTCGTACTTACCTACATAAATACCCTCGGAATATTCAGCTTCTGCCTTATAACTGTGCTTGCCATCTGCCATTGTCCACAGCCATCCTTCGCCAAGCTCCGCTGTGAGCATGGGCGCACTTTCCGTGCCGTCTGCTACAACGTTCAGCTTTTCGCCCATAAGGAATTTACCCTCGGTAAAGCCATCGGCAAATTTGCCGCCCGCAACGGTTATTTTCACAACACCGTCGGAAATTTTTGGGAGAGGTTCGCCCTCGTTACCGAGCTCCTGCGCCGCATCGCCGTACGCCATGAGAGCATCGATAACGGCTTTTTCTTTATTATCGGAGCTGTCGTAAATGCTGTGGAGGTACTGCGCCATGCTGTAACGCTTTGCTTCTGTGTAAATAGTTTCACCGTTACACTTATAGTATGCGCGCAAATAGAGCGTTTTGCCAATTTCCTTTGCGTTAATTCCGCTATACGTAAACACGAGCAACCCCTCTTCGTTTTCTATAGGGGCTGTAAGCTCTGTATAGCCTGCTGTTTCTGTGGTAGCCTGTGTATAATCCACGCCGTCTACCGCGCCCTCCCAAACGAGGAGTTTTATATCGCCTGCGCCTTCGGGTAGAGCACCTGTCTGCACCTTGATGTTAAAGCGCAAGTCTGTGCCGAGCGTAAGGTCCGCTTTGTAAACCCTGAACGTTTCCTCCGCACCCGCGCTGCCGTCCGCAAAAACGCCGACCGCAACGGCACAAACGAGCAGGAGCACAACAAGCAAAGAAATTAAAATTTTCTTTTTCATAAGTTTGTCCTTTCGTGAATTAGTCGAGTATGTCTTCGCCAAGTGTGGGGTCGCCACTTGTTCTGATAACGTCTTCTGCCTCGAATTTGATGATTTCCATTTCTGCAGGAACATATTTTTCTTTCATTTCCATTTTTATTTCCTCCTTTCAAAAAGGTTTTGCGAGGTAAAGCTCGCAAAACGGGGATATCCCCGTTACATTTTTTTCTTTTTTGTTTTTTATGGAAAAATTTTATCATATACCCTACCATTTGTCAAGGCTTTCGAAAAATTTTTATTTTTATGTTGAATTTTGGTTTATCGCGTGGTAGAATAATCACAACAAACCACTTACGGAGGAAGCGCTTATGAAAGCACTTTTCAGAAAAGCAAAAAAATACCTCGAAATTGTGGAATCCACAATATTCGAAAACGAAACCCCTATAGAAAATATAACGTATTGCCCCTGCGACTACAAGGAAAACAACACTCCCCCTCCGCTTTCCGGCTTTGCACCGTTTAAAAATGAAGAATTTTTCGGCACAGGGGAAGACAGCCACGTTTGGTTTCATTTTGAAATAGCTATTCCCGAGCATATGCAGGGAAAGCCCACAGAGCTTGGCATATGCACGAATTTCGACCGCTTCGGCGTTACCACGAACCCCCAGTTCCTGCTCTACGTAGACGGCAAGATATGCCAGGGTATGGACACGCGCCACAAAGAGTACCTTTTGCCCGAGGGCACGAATTTCGATATATATATCTATGCCTACACAGGCCCGTCTATTCCCAAATGCCAATTCAGCGCCGAAATACGCAACGTGAACGCCGTAGCACGCGATTTCTACTACGACGTAAACACGGTATACGAAGCAACAAAGCTGCTCGACGAAAACACGCAGGAATATATGGAAACGCTCACGTATATAGACCGTGCGCTTTCCATGCTCGACCTCTACGAAGTGGGCTCTGCGGCATATTTTGACTCCATGAAAGCCGCAAAGGAATTTTTCGATACGGAGTTCTACGGCAAATACTGCGGAAATCAGCGTGCGAGCGTTGCCTGCATCGGTCACACGCATATAGACTGCGCTTGGCTTTGGACACTTCGCCAGACGCGCGAAAAAGCACAGCGCTCCTTCGCCACGGTACTGGAGCTTATGCGCCGCTTCCCCGAATATAAGTTCACCTCCTCCCAGCCGCTTCTCTATAAATACGTAAAAGAAGAAGCGCCCGAGCTTTATGCCCAAATAAAAGAGCGCGTGGCAGAGGGCCGCTGGGAATGCGAAGGCGGTATGTGGGTAGAGGCAGACTGCAATATCCCCACAGGCGAAAGCTTTGTGCGACAGCTCATATACGGCAAGCGCTTCTTCCGCGAGGAATTCGGCAAGGATAACCGCGTGCTCTGGCTGCCCGACGTTTTCGGCTATTCCGCCGCGCTTCCGCAGATACTCAAGGGTTGCGGCATAGATTGGTTCGTAACCTCCAAAATAAGCTGGAACGATACGAACATGATGCCCTGCGACACGTTCGCATGGCAAGGTATAGACGGCACGCAGGTGTACACGTACTTCCTCACAGCTCAGGATAAAAAGAAAAACTCCCCTCTCACTCGCTACGTTACCTATAACGGCGACACAACGCCCAAAATGATAGCGGGCACGTACGATCGCTACCACGACAAAAACCTTTCCGATGAGGTAATGCTGACCTACGGCTTCGGCGACGGCGGCGGCGGCCCCACGGCAGAGCATATAGAAATGGCAAAACGCCTTTCACACGGCGTACCCGGCGTACCGAACGCCCGCTTCGAGCACGTAGAGCCCTTCCTTTCCCGTATGGAAAGCCGAATAAAAGAAAATCCCGCGCTTCCGAAATGGGTAGGCGAGCTTTACCTCGAATTCCACCGCGGCACGTACACGTCTATTGCAAAAAACAAAAAGAACAATCGCCAATGCGAATTTCTCTATATGAACGCAGAAGCGCTTTGCGAGCTCACAAAGCACCTGCTCGGCAAAAAATCGCCGAAAGCAGAGCTGCGCGAGGGCTGGGAAACCATACTCACAAACCAGTTCCACGATATTATCCCCGGCTCCTCTATAGGCCCCGTATACGACCAGAGCGACATTGACTATGCGAAGATCATCTACAGCGCGCGCAATATACTTGCCGACAGATCTGCCGATGTAAGCACGAAAATAAGCTCCGAGCGCGGATTTGTTGTGTTCAACCCCAATTCCTTTGCCGCAAGCGCAAACGTGCTTGCAGGCGGCAAAACAGGCTTCGTTTCGGGCATCCCCGCAAAAGGTTACCTCGCCACAAACGATATCAAGTTTACAAACAGCGTAAGCATAGACGGCAAAACAGTTGAAACACCGCTTTTGCACGTGGAATTCGACGAAAACTGGCAGATAAGCTCTATATACGATAAAAAGGCAGAGCGCGAGGTTTTGCGCGGCGCCGGCAACGAGCTGCGCGTTTACGCCGACTACCCCGACACCTACGACAACTGGGAATGGCAAGAATACTCGCTCGCCGCATACAAAACGCTCGCAGAAGTTTCCGAAGCGGAAATTATCGAAGACGGAGCACGCAAGGGTATAAAGATAACGCGCCCGTTTATGAGCTCCAAAATAACGCAGACAATGTGGTTCTGCGACGAAACGCCGAAAATAGATTTCGAAACGCACATCGAATGGCACGAGCATAACAAGATGCTGAAAACCGCTTTCGAAGTGGATGTGAACGCCGACAAAGCGACGTATGAAATACAGTTCGGCTCGGTAGAGCGCCCCACGCACAAAAACACAAGCTGGGATAGGGCTAAATTTGAGGTTTGCGCGCACAAATACGCCGACCTTTCCGACGGCGGATACGGCGTTAGCCTGCTTAACGATTGCAAATACGGCCACGACATACACGAAAACACAATGATGCTCTCACTTCTCAAATCCGGCGTTATGCCCTACCCCGAAGCGGACCAGGGTGACCACAGCTTCACATATTCGCTCTACGTTCACGAAGGCACTCTGCGCGAAAGCGACACGGTAAAGCTCGCATACCTGCTCAACAACCCCCTCGTAGCGGTTCGTGCAAAGGGTAAGCGCTCCGAAATACCGGAAAGCTACTCTCTCGTTTCCGCAGATAAAGACAACGTTATCTGCGAAACGGTTAAGGAATCGGAGGAAGGCACGGCAACGGTGCTTCGCTTCTATGAAAGCAAGAACACGCGCACAAAAGCGCAGATAACGCTAGGCTTCCCCGCGAAAAAATGCTATGTTTGCGATATGCTCGAAAACGAAAAAGAAGAGCTTCCCATCACAGACGGCAAAATAAACGTAAGCCTGCACGGCTTTGAAATTTTGACACTTAAAGTTGAATAAAGAAAAAAACAAGAACGACGGAAAAACCGTCGTTCTTGTTTTTGTGTTTTTATATTGAGAGGATTGGTATATCGCAATGTAATTTTATTTTGGAATTATAATTGGCACAAAAAATTATAATATAATTCGGCACGATTACGCAAAATCGTTTTTTGTATCGTTTGTATAAACACTCTAACACAAATGTTTACTAAAGTCAATAGTAAATTTATTTACTTGATATAATACACTAAAAAACAAATTTCAAGGGAGGAGGGTTTGCCATAACGTATATAAAACGCATACGCGACCTGCGCGAAGACAGCGATAAAACGCAAAAAGAAATAGCAGACCTTCTCCGCACCTCGCAAACTATGTACGCGCGCTATGAGCGCGGCGCAAACGAGCTCCCGATACACCACTTGCTGAAGCTTTGCGATTATTACGGCGTTTCCGCCGATTATATTTTGGGAAGAACAGACGAAAAATAACGGCTCGCAAAACCGAGCCGTTATTTTTGTATTTAACAAGGATATATCTTGACCGAAGCCTTTATATGAATCTCAGTTACGTCTGCAAAGGAGCTGAGCTTTTCCAATATTTCCGGCTTCACGTCTTCAAGCGGAACTGTCAATTCAATATACTTTATCGTTTCATCGAAATCTTCTTTTTCACATACACGATACGAAGAAACATTCATATCCATGCGCTCAAAATATTTTTCGGTAAGTCTTTTTTCCGCCCCGTCGCGGAGATAAATTTGTATTTTCATTTCGCTTTCGCCGTCTTCCTCGTATTCCGCAATACGCTTGGCAAGGAGCGCCTCGAAATTCTCTTTCGTTCCGCCGTCCTGCTCGTCGATAAACACGGCAAGACGTATTTTACCATATTGAGGTTCGTAAGACGTTCCGAGCTGTGAGCAAGAGCACATTACGAATGAAAAAAGCATCAGAAAAACAAACAAAACAACAATGGTTTTTCTTTTCATAAAGCAATTACCTCTATTTTTTTCTATATTTTAGCACACAAAAAACAAAAAGTCAACCTTTTGCGGTTTTGTTATTAAAAAGCGATAAAATCTCACCCCAAAAGATCCTCGTAAAATACATTGCGCATATTCACGTGCACCTGTGCGCCCTGCGCATCGGGCCAGCAGAAAAGATGCTCTGTGAAAATCATACTTATGCCGTTTTCGGGGTCTGCGGTAAAGCAGCAACCGCCCACATCCTACTTCCAAAGCGAAGCCATGCGCGCTTCCCTTTCCTCTCGGGGCAAGTGGTAATACGTATTTTCCATACCAAGCGGGGCAAAATATTTCACCGTATGCAGTGCTTGCAAAGAAAAGAGGACGAGGAGTTTTTACAACTCTTCGTCCTTTTCCTGTCAGTAGGGACTATTCCCTATTGAAATTAAAAACTTTCCTTTAGAGTACAGCCAATATGTGTAGTACCCTTTTTATTATCATTCAGATTTCAATTCTTTTATATACAGGCTCTCGCTTCCGTCCCAACGGCATTTTATGCATCTGCCGCCCTTGAAAACGTGCTCGCATTTCGGATATCCGAATATGACGTGCGCACATTCGGGACACATCGACGTCATCGCAGATGACGAGCGCAGATACTCGCTCTCGCATTCATCGCAGATAGCGTTGTCTCCGTCGCTGACCGTACCCGCAAGATAATCCTCATAAAAAGCCTTGCGCATATTGACGTGAACGAGCTTTCCCTGCGCGTCGGGCCAACAGAAAAGATGCTCCGTGAATACTATGCTCACGCCGTCGCGCATATTCGCCGTGAAGCAACAGCCGCCCGCGCCGTCCCAGCCGAATTCACCGGGGTACCCTTCTTCGCTTCCCTCTTCATCCTCGCGCACACGTACGCCGAGCCCGTAATAATATCCGTCTCCGACAACGCTTGAAAAGCTCTCGGGATGCTTTACAAATCCCGCAAGACCGTTCGAAGCCATGTAGCAGATCGTTTCGTCCTCCAACAAACGATAGCCGTTCTTCGCAAGTCCTCCGCAAGCCATCGCGTCGGCGAATATCGCGTAGTCCTCGGCGCAGGAGATAAGCCCCGCTCCGCCGCTGTCGTAATTGTCGGTAAGCTCATATCCGTTGTTTCTGCCGAAATTAAGGAGCTTTTCTCCGTCCCATTTCCAGATAAGAGCCATGCGCTTTTCTTTTTCTTCAGCGCTCATGTGGAAGCAGGTGCTGTCCATACCGAGAGGCTCGAAAATATTCTCTCGCATAAAATCGGCAAAGCGCATACCGCTTGCGACCTCTATGACCGCCGCAAGCACGTCGTGGCAGAGACTGTAGTAGAATCTCTCGCCCGGCTCGAACATGAGCGGAGTCGCCGTAAAAGCGGATATCATGTCCCTGGTCGACGCTTTTCTGCGCGTCTTTTTCACAAGCTCGCTTATATGCCTGCTCGTTATACCGTAGTCAAAGCCCGCGCTCATCGTGAAAAGATGGCGGACGAGCATCTTGCCGCCGACCTTTACCTTTTCGCCATCCTTCAGCACGAAAGCCTCCGCTATCTCGGGAAGATATTTTTCCACGGGAGCGTCAAGGTCGATAAGTCCCCTCTCCCACAGCATCATTCCCGCCGCGACCGTCATCGGTTTTGTACAGGAGTACATATTGTAGAGCGTTTTTCCCGTCGTTTTTCTCGTGCGCTCCGCGTCCTCGCAGCCCCAATAATTTTCGTATATCTTCTTGTGATTCGAGTATATTATGATCCCGCAGGAGGGCGAATGCTTCTCTCTGTGGAGATCTTCTATATATTCCGTAAGCTTGGGAAAGTATCTCATTTTTTCACCTTTAATTTATCTTTTTGAGTACGATATCTCTGCGTATCCTGTCAACGTCCTCTTTTTTCGGCGGATTCGTGCCTGCAGTAAGGCAAGCCGCGCTGCCGTAGGAAACCGCCTCGCGCAGGCATTCCCCTTGCGTTCTGCCCGCCGCAAAAGCCGCGCAGAAGCCAGCCACGCTGCTATCGCCCGCGCCTATGGTGGAGATAACGTCTATTTTCGGCACGTCCGCCGCAAAACGCCCCTGCGAGCAAACCAGCACGGCGCCCTTGCCGCCCATACTCACCATAACGTTTTCTATGCCCTTTTCGTGCAGGATCTCTGCCGCATCCATAGCCTCTGCCGCTGTGGTTATTTCCCTGCCTACGCAACGGGAAATTTCCTCTTGGTTCGGTTTTATAAGCCAAGGTTTGACCTCTATAAAATCTTCCATTGTGAATGTGCCGGAGTCTACGGCAAGGCACGCGCCCGTCGCCTTAACAGCTTCCAAATACGGCACTATTTCCGCCACGGAAAGCCCTGCAGGCATTCTGCCGTTGAAGGTGAAAACCGTTTCCCTGTCGCAAAGCGGCAATATCATATTGAACAGCTCGCCCGCCGTTTCCGCGGAAACGTGGCACCCCTCGAAGCTTATGCGCGTTTCGGGCGCTTCCTCCGGGTGTATGGTTATGTTTTCGCGTATTCTGCCGCGCACGTATACGGGCACGTATTTTATGCCGCAGGCGGAAAGCTCCGCTTCAAAATCGGCGGAGTTTTGCTTGCCAAGCACGACAAAAGCCGTGCTTTCCACGCCGTTTTCGTGGAGCGCACGCGAAACGTTCACGCCCTTGCCGCCGATATGGCGGCGGTAGCTGCGCATATAGTTTTCGCGTTCGGGCATAAAGCTCTTTACGCCGCAATGTATATCGAACGCGGGGTTAAGTGTAAGTGTCAGAATTTTCATGATCAGGGCAAACTCCGTTTAAAAATTAAATTCAAAAACTTCCGTATATATCGTTTTTATTATATCGCATTTTCCGCGCAAAATCAACATATTTCTTGTTTTTTCCGATTTACCCTTTTAACAAACAGAAAAGAGCGCCGTTTCTTGCCGTAAATATCCACAAATTTACCCGTGCGTTTTTGTGCATTTAACAGAAAAAGATTTTTCTGCAAAAAAATTTCAAAAAAGTGTAGTTTTTGGGTGTTAAATAGTGTGGTATATAGTGAAAGGAGGTGTTCGATATGAACGATGAAGCTTTGGTGCTGATGCTTTTCGCAAGAGAGGAAAAAGCGATAGCGGAAATAGAAGCAAAATACGGCACGCGGTGCAGAAAAATCGCCGCTGGTATCTTGGGTAACGAGCACGATGCCGAAGAATGTGTAAACGACGCCTATATGAAAATATGGGAAAGCATACCGCCCGCAAAGCCCCAACCGCTTTGTTCATACGTCTACAAAACCGTGCGAAATATCTCCATAAACAAAAAACGCAACGACAACGCAAAAAAACGATGCTGTATTATGGAAGAAACGCTGGATGAAGTGGAAAACAGCCTTATTTTCGATAGCGAGATCAATGAAACGCTGGAATGGAAGGAGCTTCTTGCCCTGATAGAGAAATTTTTACAAACAGAGCCAAAGGAAAACCGCATTGCTTTCATTCGCAGATATTGGTTTATGGAAAGCTATGAGGAAATAGCCAAAGCGCTGGGCACAAACGCAAAAAACATTTCCGTAAAATTGATACGAACAAGAGAAAGACTCAAAAATTTTCTTAAAGAAAGGTGGTTTTGTTATGAATAACAGAGAAAAAAGCGAAAAATTTTTAGAGGAGCTCGGAAACATCGACGATAAATTTTTGGAGGAAGCTATGAATTACAAGAAAAAGAAAATAAGTATAACAAAAATAGTTGCAGCAGCGGCATGCGTAGCGCTTATGATAGGTACGATACCGCTTGTGAAGCATTTTAACACACCTGCAGGCACGGGTACGACAGGCGGCGTGGTACAGGGCACGACAGGCGGCGAAAATGCACTTCCCACAGTTATCAAACTTGGTGAAAGCGGTGAGTTTGACGTTTGGGAATCCGGTAAACACGCAAGCCTCCCGGGTGCACTTCAATTGAATGCAGAACATAATGTAGAAAACAGAATCGTTCTGCAAGATAAATATTTTACAGATGAATCTTTGGATGATTCTCAAAAAACAATACAAATCGGTGGAAATTCATTTATCGGTGAATATTATATGAGTACAGACAGCTGTTATTTTAATGACGATAAAGACACCTATATTTTAAAAAATAATATGGGAAGTGCAATTTTTGAATTTAACAGAAATACAGGAATGCTAATATATTTTAATATAGCGGAGCTTTTGTCACCATCATCTAATAAACAATTAACTAAAGATGAATGTCATGCTATAGTTATAGAACATTTGTCCAACTATATAGATGATATTGACGAATATGAATTAACAAAGGTAACCAATGTAAGAACACGAGATGCATATGAATTTACATTTTATCGTACATTTAATGGCATAAAACTTTCCGATTCGATAAGCGTATGTATTATGAAAACAGGGGATGTTTATACGCATTCCTTCAAATGCTACGGCTCCATGAAAAATGTAGATTTTAATGCTGTAAATATTGATAAATTAAATAATATCATGGGGGAAAAAGTAGCGGAAATTTACAGAAATAATTTTGAACTCAATCACGAACTCGAAGAAATAACACTGATAAGACTTGAAAACGATATATTCTTTTTCCATTGTGAATTTAATGTTACGGGAAAAGCTACCTCAGATGGCGGACTTTGCCAAGACACTTGTTTTTTACAGGCTATGATAAAATGATAATTTTGTAATATAAACAAAATGCAGAAGTTGACAATACCGCAGCGGTGTGTTATACTTAACATACTAAAAAAGCAAGGGAAACGGAAATATGTACAATTTTTTTGTCGAAGACAACAGCAGAAACGGTGAGATTTATTGCATAACCGGCACCGACCACAACCACATAAAAAACGTTCTGCGAATGCACGCAGGCAACACCATACTTATAAGCGAGGGCGGCAAAAGCCACCTCTGCGAAATATGCGAGATAAGCGAAACAGCCGTAACAGCCAAAATCATAGAAGAAAACTACAACGAAACAGAGCTCCCAATAAAAATATATCTCTTTCAGGGCTTGCCCAAAAGCGATAAAATGGAGCTTATTATTCAAAAAGCCGTGGAGCTCGGTGCATACGCCGTAGTCCCCGTGGAAATGCACAGGAGCGTGGTAAAGCTCGATGAAAAGAAAAAGGAAAGCCGCCGCGCGCGTTGGCAGGCTATAGCCGAGAGCGCCGCAAAGCAAAGCAAAAGAAATACCATACCCGAAGTTATGGACGTGCTCACGTACAAACAAGCCATGGCAAAAGCGGCGGAACTGGATGTTTTTCTCGTGCCCTACGAAAACGAAAAAGGAATGCTCGCTACAAAAGAGGCTCTCGAAAAGATAACCCGCGGCGCGAGCATCGGTGTGCTTATAGGCCCGGAGGGCGGTTTCGAGCCCAAAGAGGTCGCAGAAGCGGCAGAAGCCGGCGGAACGCCTATTTCCTTGGGCGCACGCATACTTCGCGCAGAAACGGCTGCAATCGCCTCTGTCGTCATGTGTATGCTGTACGCGGAGATGAGCTTGTAAAAAAGTTGCCTTCGAAAACTTAAAATGCCCGAAATCGGGCATTTTTGCATAAGGTAAACTTTTTTGAACAAGCAATTGCGCACGATTTGCGCGCAAATTCCTATGCTATAAAACAAAAATGCACTTCTTTTCTGAAGTGCATTTTTTTGCGTTAATTGTTTTGAAGCTTTTTTCTGTAAGCCTTTGCGGAATCAGGTACACTTATCCGATATAATTCCACATTATCCTTGAACATATTTTCTCCGTTTACCACTTTTTTGGAAAATTCATAGCCTATGCCGTATAATATGATGTGCGGACCAAGGTCGGAAGCAGGATTTTCAAAAATATAATCGAGCATTTTTTCGGTGTTTTCGCCGTCTGCGTAGGATGCCACCCATTTTTTATACTCGGGAAAAACCGTTTCTTTGGAGTGGCGGGCGTAAAGGTCCAGAAATTTACTTATTACGGCAATATCTGTGTAGGCTTTGGGTACGCACATGCTGTGCATATATATTTCGGGATATGAAATATAATCGGGTGCGCCGCTTTCCGCCTTCGGTATGGGAAGAATTCCTATATCCGTTCCGGGGCGATTATTGAAACTTTCTGCGTAATTGCGCAAGCTGTATATTTCATCTACGGAGAACAAACTTTTGCCGTCTTTAAAATTTAGTATCACATTGATGTCAACCGCGGCTGTCGATGCGCTGTCGCCGAAGAGCGCTATTATTTTATCCGTCAGAAGTACGCTGCTTTCGTCCATGACAGAGTGTATCTCCCCGTCGTTTGAAACATATTTTCCGCCTGCACCGAAATAGAAGCTGTTGCCGGCGCATTCGGCATCGTATATAAACCCGTAGATCTCGCCGTTGTCAGCTTCGATAGAGCCATTTTTATCCGTGTCTGTTGCCGCGAGCTTTACGATTTCGTGGAATTTATCGAGAGTCCATTCGCCGCTTTCTACGAGCGCATAAAAGTCTATATCCTTGAGCGATTTGTTTGCGTTCTTTACCGCCTTGTTATATACCAGCACCTGCGTATAGTCGAACGCGGAAAGAGAGCCATAGCAAATAGTATAGAGGTTCTTGCCGTCAAAGGAGCAATCGCGCATATACTCGGAAAGCCACCAATCCTTTGTGAAGTCTATTTCGAGCGTATTCAGGTCGATAAATTGTTTTGGGTTTTTTTGGGTAAACTGCGAGAATACAAGATCCGCTGTGTTGCTGCCTGTCGCAAAATCGGGTTCAAATACACAGTCCGCTATGTTTACCGCATCTATCTTGCAGTTATAAAGCGTTTCTATCGTTTTGTTGCGCTCGTCTATTACCAAGTGAATATTTTCTGCTTTATCATAATAATCTCCGACTTCATAGCCTACCCTCGTGTCGATCGCAAGCTTGAATTTTTTACCGCCGAAATCTATTTTTTCGCCATCTGTGACGGTGGCGCTTGTGCCTAATGTACTTTGTGACGTTTGCGTTGTTCCGCTTGTGTTTTGTGTTGTTCCTTCTGCATTTTGCATACTGCACGCGGCAAACATTAGTGCGCTTACAAGCGCTAAAAATAAAGCTAAAAACCTTTTCATAAAAAAATCCTTTCAAATAAAGTATTATCTTGTAAGTAAAGTGTCAAAAATAATAGTTTTTTGTTCAAAGTTTTCGATTGTTTACAAATTGTTAACTTTCGTTTTTTAAAGCGTTATATTGCCGTCTGTGCATATCACCGTAACGGGAAGGTAAAAATTATTCCAATCATCGGCTTTTTCTATTGCTTCCCATTCCGCTTTTGTTCCGTTGTATTTAATAGTGCCATTAAAACCATTAAAATTTATATAATCAAAACTGCTTCTGTCAAAGTAAATAACGCTTTTGGGAATTTCAATGTTCTCGAGGTTTTGGCAATTTCGGAAAGTGCCGTTTCCTATAATTCTAATTCCCTCGGGAATAGCAATTTGCGTTAGAGAACCGCAGCCTTCAAACATGCATATACCCATCGTTTCGGGGTGGCATTCAAATATTATTTCCTTCAAAGAAGTACATTTTGAAAATACCGAGCCGCCCATATAAGAAATATTTTTGGGCAATATAATGCTTTCCAAGGCCCCGCACTCTTTGAACACCCTGTGGCCAATGTGAACAACACTTTCCGGGAGAATAATATTTTTAAGGTTTTGGCAGAACGCAAAAGCTTCATCGCCGATATAAGTTACCGTTTCCGGAATGTTAACGCTTTGCAGGCCTGAGCAGGAGGAAAAAGCGTTTTTTTCTATATGAGTTATTCCTGCAGGGATAATTATTTCCGTAAAGCTACCGCAGCCGGTGAAAACTCCCTCTTCCAGCGTTGTAAGCCCCTGCGGAAGCGTTACGTTACTCAGTTCAAAACAGCAATAGAAAGCATTGGCGCGTATTTCTTTTATATTTTTAGTCAAGTTTATGTTTTTCAAAGCACTGCATTCTTTGAAAGCATTTTCATCGATTATAACCATGCTTTCGGGGAGTATTACCTCTGTAATGCCGAATATGCTTTCAAAGGCGTTTTTGCAGATATACCTCGTGCCGTTTTTCACAGTGTAGCTACCCGTAATGGACTTATCTGCTTTTATAAGATATTTGCCTATATACAAAACGCCATTTTCCCAATTTTCTTTGTTATTGTAGTATTCGGTAGCCATCAATATATCCTTGCCTACATTTAAAAGACTTTCGGGAAGCGTTATCGCGGCAAGGTTATAGCTGCGCTCAAATACGCCGTCACCCAACGATACCACGCCTTCGGGAATTTCTATGCTTTTCAGCCTGCAATATGAGAAAGCATAATTTCCTATCGTTTCAAGACTTTTGGGGAGCGTTACGGATGTTATTCCGCACCCATCAAATACATTATCGCATATAGCCTTTACGCCCTCCGGAATGATGACTTCCGTAACCTGTGTACACCTGTAAAAAGCTTTTGAGGCAACAAGCTTTGTTCCCGCTTCTACCGTTATTTTTCCCGTAAGGTTTTCGTCCGCATGAATGAGGTAATTATCTACGTACAGCATTCCGTTTTTGCGGTAGCTTGCATCCAGCATATAAGGGGTGAGAGAGAATATTTCTTCGCCTATAAAGGTAAGTCCCGAAGGGAGCGAAATATCGCGAAGATTACTGCACTCTCTGAAAGCCGAATCTTCTATCACCTTTATGTTTTCGGGGATCTTCAGCGAAACAAGGCTTTCACAATCCCAGAAAAGTCTGTCAGATATAACGGTAAGGTTTTTGGGGATATTTATATTTTTCAATGCACTGCAGCTGTCAAATGCCTTATCGCCTATTTCCGTTATACTGTCGGGCAATTCAAAAGTTTCGATATATATACAGCCGGAAAATGCGCGCTCGCCGATTATTTCAAGTCCTTCGTAAAATTTCACGCTTCTAAGCTCTCTGCAAGCCCAAAACGCTTCTTTTTCTATGGTTTTTACAGTAGGTGGAATTATCACGGAGGTGATGCTGTATACACCACTGAATGCGTTATTTCCTATTGCCGTAACGGTATAGCCGTCTATTTCAAGCGGTATCTTCACCGCTTTGTCGCGGCATTTGCCTTTCCCCGTGATAGTGCAGGTCTTGCGGTCTGCATTTATTTTATATTCTAAACCGTCAGAGCTTTCACCGTATGTGTCCGGGGAAATATCAGAACTTGCCGTGGTATTCACAGTTGTATTTGCCGTGGTGCTCGAACTTTGTTGCAAGCTCTGCGAGGGGCTCATGCCCTGCGTATTTTGTGTTGTTCCGCCTGCATTTTGCGCACCGCACGCGGCAAGTGCAAGCACGCTTGCAAGCACTAAAAATAAAGCTAAAATTCTTTTCATAAAAAATTCCTCTCAAAAAAGTATTATCTGTAAATAAAGTAGCAAAAGTGAAGGATTTTTGTTCAAAAATTTCGGTTGTTTACAAATTGTTAACAATTTGCGAGCATTTTCACGATTGATAATTTATTATATCACGAATAGCGCTTTCTTTTCAATAACCAAACGGTTGAAAGGCCTAAACTGTTCGGTGAATTTTGAATTTTTTTCGCTTCAAAAGTTAAAAATCATTTAAATCTGCCAAAGTCACTTGACTTTTTGTGCTTAAAATACTAAAATTTGTTTTAATAATAAAAATAAATTCTCACGAAAGGAATACAAACAAATGGAAAAGAAAGCATTTAAAACCGAATCCAAAAAAATGCTGGATATGATGATAAACTCCATCTATACCCACAAGGAAATCTTCCTGCGCGAGCTTATTTCCAACGCGAGCGACGCTATCGATAAGCGTGCGTTCCGCGCACTTACGGAAAGCGCGCTCGGGCTCGACAGAAGCGAGTATGCCATCGAAATAGCACTCGATAAGGATGCGCGCACCATCACTCTGCGCGACAACGGCTGCGGTATGACACAGGACGAGCTGGAAAACAACCTAGGCACTATCGCAAAAAGCGGCTCGCTCGATTTCAAAAAGGAAAACGGCAAGCAGGACGGCATAGATATCATCGGTCAGTTCGGCGTAGGATTTTACTCTGCGTTTATGGTGAGCGATAAAATAACGGTCAAAAGCCGCGCTTTGGGCGCAGACAGCGCATATGTTTGGGAAAGCGAGGGTGCCGACGGCTACACAATAGAGCCTTGCGCATATGCCCCCTACGGCTCCAAGATCACTCTCCACGTAAAGGAAGACACGGAAGAGGAAAAATACGGCGAATTTCTTGAGGAATACCGCCTGCGCGAGCTCGTGAAAAAATATTCCGATTACATCCGCTACCCCATAAAAATGGAAGTGCAAAAAACACGCTATACAAAGAGCGAAAACGAGGATGGCACACCCGCAAGCGAAGAGCCGAAATACGAAACGTATACAGAGGTTGAAACGCTCAACAGCATGGTTCCGATATGGCACAAAAACTCCTCTGAAGTAAGCGAAGAAGAATATGCAAACTTCTATATGGAAAAATACTATGATTACCAGGCGCCCGCAAAGGTCATCCGTTCCAAATCCGAGGGCACCGTTTCCTACGAAACGCTCCTTTTCATCCCCGCCAAAGCACCCTTTAACTACTATTCCAAGGATTTTGAAAAGGGCCTGCAGCTTTACTCCGGCGGCGTTATGATCATGGAAAAATGCGCAGATATTTTGCCCGATTACTTCAACTTCGTAAAAGGTCTTGTAGACAGCGAAGATTTCTCGCTCAATATCTCCCGTGAAATGCTTCAGCACGATTACCAGCTAAAGGCTATTGCAAAATCGCTCGAAAAGAAGATAAAGACCGAGCTCGGAAAATTCCTTGCGAACGAAAGAGAAAAATACGAAGCCTTCTTCAGCGAATTCGGTTCCCAGCTCAAATACGGCGTATACGCAGATTTCGGTAAGTACAAAAAGGACCTGCAGGATCTTCTTATGTTCAAATCCTCTGCGGAAAAGAAATACGTTACGCTTAAAGAATACGTTTCCCGTATGGGCGAGGAACAGAAGGCCATATACTACGCTTGCGGCGAAACGCTCGAGCTTATAGAAATGCTGCCGAAAACGGAAGCTGTTAAAGCAAAGGGCTTTGAAGTGCTCTACCTCACGGAAAACATAGACGAATTTGCTATCCGCTCCCTTGAAGAGTACGAAGGCAAAAAGTTCATCAACGTATGCGACGATAAGCTCGATATTTCCACAGACGAAGAAAAGGCGAAAATCGAAGAAGAAAACAAAAACGCCACAGAGCTTCTCACGTTTATGAAGGACAGCATCGGTGAAGCAAGCGTGAACGCCGTTCGTTTCACAAACACACTCAAAGATCACCCCGTGTGCCTTTCCAGCGAGGGTAATATCTCTACGGAAATGGAAAAAGTTCTTTCCCAGATGCCCGGCAATATGGGCGGCGCACCCAAGGCGGAAACCGTGCTTGAAATCAACGGTGCGCACACCGTTGCAGGCAAGCTCAAAGACCTTTTTGCCGCGGGCGAAAAGGAAAAAGTCGGCGAATATGCAAAAATACTTTATATGGTAGCGCGCCTTATAAGCGGCTTGCCCGTAGAAAACCCCACAGAGCTTGCTGCCAAGGTTTGCGAGCTTATGTAAAATACAAAGCAAAAAACAGAGGCAAAAACCTCTGTTTTTTGTTTGCAAAATTTGATTTTTTCAGAGATATAAATTCCGCATCAAAATAGTTTTTTGGGCGTATCTGTAAGACCCGCTAAATAATCAAGGCTGACATTATAGAATTTTGCAAGTTTAATATATTTGTCTATACCCATCATTTGAACCCCTCGTTCGTAACGGCTGTATTGAGTTTGCTGTATACCCAAATACTTCGCGATCGTTTCTTGTTTAATATCGTTATCTTCCCTAATATGTCTTAATCTTTCATAGTGATTCATATTATTTTTCCACCTCAACTATTATTTATAAAACATTATATACAGAATTTAAAAGTACTATTGACTTTTGAACTTATAAGTACTATAATGTATTCAATTATCACGCTGTAAGACATAAAGGAGCACATTTTTATGAAAGAAACAGATTCAAAAACCCAGCTTGAAAATTTTCTTTATAATATAGCATTTTTGCGAAAATACTATGGATATTCAAAAACAAAAATGTCAAAAATTTTGGGTATAGGCACAAAAACGCTCAGCAAAATCGAAAGCGGAATTTTGCCACCACGCCTTGATGCAAAAGTCTTTTTAAAAACAAAAATTCATTTCGGTATATCGGTAAATATTATGTTTTTGAAACGTATTTCCGAAAAAGATATTAATACCCCGATATAACAAATAAAAACAGAGGCAAAAACCTCTGTTTTTACTTTATTAGATTTTTCATCATTCACCGACTTTTGTCATTTTATAAACAAAAGTTTTAAAGTCGCCAGGCATCTTTTCATCCGCCGTTTTAAGCGGAAGCACCAAACCAACGCGCATTATAGCTGCGCCGGAAAGGCGGAGGCAAAGGTCGTATTCTTTGTTTACGACCTCGTAAACGGCTTTTTCATCGAGTCCGCGCGGGAAAATACGCTTGTGCTCGTCGTTCGGGCGGCAAAGCGCGCGCATAGCAGTTATATGAGAGCTCTTTTTATCCCCCGAAACGAGCTGCATCGCAAAATAGTTCGAATCGAACGTGCTTTCCAGGCGGTATAGGTCGCCGTGCAGCACGAGCTCTTCCATTTCGTGATAATCAGCCACCTGTGTTTTTACCTCTTCCAGCTCCTCGGGCGTTATCTTCGTCGTATCAAGCTCGTAGCCCGTAGCGCCGAGGTGCGCTATATCTGCACGTGTTTTGAAGGGCGTTGTTCTGCTCGTCTGGTGGTTGGGGCAGATAGACGTGTGGCAGGAGATTGCCGAAAGCGGATAGAAGATGGAAGTACCATGCTGAATTTGCGTGCGCATATATGCGTCTGTATCGTCGCTCGCCCAAATTTGCGGGAAATAGTAGAGTATCGCAGGGTCAAAGCGTCCGCCGCCGCCCGCGCACCCCTCGAAGAAAACGTTCGGGAAGCCATTTACAAGGCGTTCGCAAATGTCGTAAAGACCGAGCGCATAGCGGTGGTGCATTTCCTGCTGTTTTTCCGCAGGAAGCGCACGGGAAAAGTTTTCCGTAACAGCGCGGTTGAAATCCCACTTAACGTAGTCTATTTCGTTTTCGCGCAGTATCTTGGAAACAGCCTCTACGATGTAATCGCGCACGTCGGCACGCGTTATGTCCAGCACGAGCTGGCGGCGCGAAACACAGGGCTCCGCACCCGGCACGGATATCGCCCAATCGGGGTGTGCGCGGTAAAGGTCGCTGTCGGGGTTGACCATTTCGGGCTCGAACCAAATGCCGAATTTAAAGCCCGCTTCGTGAACGTAATCTATAACGGGCGTAAGACCTTCAGGGTAAACATCGGGGCTTACCACCCAGTCGCCAAGGCCCGCGCGGTCGTTTCTTCGCGCACCAAACCAGCCGTCGTCGAGCACGAACGTATCTATGCCCGTGCCGCGCACGGCATCTATGATAGGCAAAAGGCGCGCGGGGGAGGGGTCAAAATACACGGCTTCCCAGCTATTGATAACAACGGGGCGCGGCACGTTTGCAAAGCGCGGATTTATAAGGTATTTTCTGTATGCATCGTGGTATGCGCGCGACATACCGCCTATACCCTCGTCGGAGTATGCGAGCACCGCTTCGGGCGTGGCAAAGGTTTCGCCCACGCCGAGCACCCAGGCAAAATCGAAATCGTTTATACCACCCGTAAGGCGCGTGTAGCCCTTTGTGCTTACCTGTGCTTTAAGAGCAAAAGATGAGGAATATACAAGGTTTACGCCGAGTGCGTTTCCGCTGTGCTCTGTGGTGTCTTTATTGAGCAGGGCGAAAGCGGGCGCGTGGCGGCGCGTGGAGGAAGCGGATTTTTCGTCTATGCAGAAGGTGCCGTGCGCGAGCGGCGTGCGCTCGGGGCGCTCTTCCCTCGCCCAAGCGTTTTCGAGCGTTAGAAGATCGTGCTCTGCGCCGTAAACGTCTATGGCAAAGCTATATGCGCGCAAAAGCTTCACAGCCTCGCCCGTGCGGTTTTCAACCTCCATATGGCGGCATACAACGTCTGCATCGTCGTATACGGTGTAGAAAAGATGCACGCGCATTTCGGAATTTTTATCTTTCAGCGTAAGCTTAAGCGTCTGTCCGCCGCGCAGCGAGGGCATACCGGGAATAGCCGGCTTTTTCGCCAAAATTTCGTGCGTTTCATAGAGAAATTCATTTAGCCTGCTGCCGTTTGCAAAAAGCATCTGGAAGGAGCATTCGCGGAATTCGCCGTTGCCGTACATAGAAAATTCGCTGCGGTATACGTTGTAGGATTTGCCGCCGGCGTGTACCTGCCCCGGTATAGCCGCTTCCGCGGAATCGCCTATGTTTGCTTCATAGGTATATCCCAGCTCGTCGCGCCCTATGCGCGTGCCGAAATAGTAATGTTCGGGAAAGCCCGTGAAGTTTATGCCGAAAATGTATGAAATGTTCTTTCCCTCAAGATAGAACATTTTTGTTTCTTCGTTAAAAAATATAGCCATAAGACACCTCTTATTGTTTTTTATATTGCCTAAATAATACCATTTTCTCGCCGCAAAGTCAACATCAGCGTTCAAAACTTACAAAAAAATACGGCAATTTTTCCGAAAATTATTGCATAACGCAAAAGACTATGGTATAATATACCACAAGAGGTTTGCTTTTGTATGCAAACGAAATATTTAAATCGGAGGATTATAAATTATGTACATTAACAATGATGCTCTTCAGCCCGATACGTTGGAAGAAATACTTGCCCTTCGTCCCGAAGGCGCAGATGTTGCCCCCCAGAAGGTAGAAGACCTTTACAACCGTATGAAAGGTGCTCTTATAGGTCGTTTTGCAGGTTGCGTTCTCGGTATTCCCGTAGAAATGTATTCCGTTGCAAGAATGCAGGCCGTTGCTATCGAAAGCGGTATGGAATTCCCGCCCCAGACATATTGGAAAGGCACAGACCAGCCCGAAAAGGTTCACTACCAGACAAACCTCAGAACAGAATATCTCGAACAGAACATCAACAAAGTTCCTGTAGATGATGATATTACATACGTTATCCTCAACCTTCTCTGCCTTGAAAAATACGGCAAGAACTACACGGTAGAAGATATGGGCAAGCTTTGGCTCGATATTCTTCCCATCGCTTGCACAGCAGAAGACGAAGCTCTCCAGCAGATGCGTGCCGGCACAAGAGCTGAATGTGCCGCTAACTTCAACAACTACGTAGAGCTTATCGGTGCGGCTATCCGTGCGGACGCTTTCGGTTACGTTGAAGCGGGCAACCCCGTTGCAGCAGCTAAACTTTCCTACAACGATGCTTACCTCACACACAGAAAGAACGGTATCTACGGCGAAATGTTCTGCGCGGCGGCTGTTGCAGCAGCGTTCACGGCAGAAACTCCTCTCGATGCTATCAAAGTTGCTATGAAACAGATGCCGAAAGAATCCGAGCTCTACCAGGCGCTCGAATGGGCATTCTCTGTTGAAGATAAAGTTACAAACTACCTCCGCGCACGCGAGCTCCTCGATGAAAAATTCAAGAGAATGAGCCCCGTTCACACAATCAACAATATGTGCGCTATCGTATTCTCCTTCATGCTCGGCGGCAACGACTTCCAGAAGTGCATAAGCGAATGCATCGCAATCGGTCTTGACAACGACTGCACAGGCGCAACGGTTGGTTCCATCGCAGGTGCTTGCCTCGGTTTCGACGCTATCCCCGAATACTGGTACAAGAACTTCAACAACACAGTTTGCACATACCTCACAGGTTATGCAGAAGTTGCGCTCGATGACGTTATCGACAGATTCGTTAAGCTCAACGGTTAATTCAATACAAAGCAAAAAACCTCCGAAAAATCGGAGGTTTTTTTGTTAATAATTATTTTGTTTTTCAATATAAATATTCCATTGCAGGCTTCTGTCGTTACATTTTACCGTAACAGGGTAAGCCATATACCTCATTTCTTTTTGCAAATTCCAACCATTCATAGCTTCCAAGACTCTGTCATAATAGATATACCCTTTATAATATAACTCCATAAGATAATCAATTTGTTGTGGATATTCCTTTTGAATTGATTCCCAATTTGAAGAACTACCACCATAATTTATTTTTTTCAGTGATGTGCAATCTTCAAAAGTTCCATATCCTATATCTGTAACATACTTTCCTATTGATATTTCAACCAAATCAGTGCAATTTTCAAAAGCATAATCACCAATAGTATTCAGATTTTTTGGTAATGATATTTTTTTGATAGAAGTACAACTTCTGAACGCTCCGGTTTCAATAGCAACTATATCATTGGAAAATGATACTGTTTTTAACTTCGAACAACCATAAAATGCTGATTCCCCAATAGTTTCTACACCATCGGGAATAGATATTTTCTTTAAAGATGTACATTTGGTAAAAATCCCATTAGGAAGTGTTTTTATTTTTTTAGGAATATCTATACTTTCCAGTTTTTCGCATTCATAAAATGCATATTCTGAAATTTTTGTAATGCTATCCGGCAGTCTAACTGATTTTAATTTTATACAACCTGAAAAAGCTTCCTTACCAATAAATTCTGTACCTTCTTTAATCACAACTTTTTCCAATTTTATGCATTTTGAAAATGCTCTTTCATCAATTAGCGTTACAGAATCAGGAATCACTACGGTTTGGATGAACTCATTTTCCAAAAATGCATCTTCACCTATTGTTTGTACAGGGAAATCATTATATTTTTTCGGAATTACAATTTTTTTATCTTTACAGGTACCGATACCAGTGACAACATAACATTTATTATAATCGTCAAAAACATATTCAAGTCCATCGCTTGAGCTACTGAAGTTAGCAATAAATACAATAATCAAAAATATAGCAGCAACTGCAAATATAAGTTTATGTTTACCCAAAATATTTTTTATATTAGTTTTTTTGTTTTTTCCAGATAAATCAAACTTACAGTATGGACAAAACGGCCAACGATTGTCAATACTCTTTCCGCACCTAGGGCACATCAATTTTTCATCTGAATTGGCATTATCCAATTTCAAATTTTCTTGTTCATTCATAAAAATCACTCCTTAAAATATAGTCTTTTTGACATTCAGTGAATGTCAATTGTGATTGAATTATATCATATAATGATTATATTGTCAAGCACTAAATGTCAAAAATCACGGGTGGGCTTTTTATGTTTATTAACAAAACTTCCGATGGAAGCAATAATGTTTGCGGAAAAAACATTGCTAAATTTCGCTCAGAAATTAATATTTCACAACGAGAACTTGCCGATAAAATGCAATTGGTTGGTTTAGATATGGATAAAAATGCAATTCAACGAATAGAAGCAGGAAAAAGATTTGTAACTGATATTGAAATAATAGGATTTTCTAAAGTATTTGATAAAGCCATTAATGAACTGTTGGGTATTGAATAAAATTAACCGACAGATTCGTTAAGCTCAACGGTTAATTTTATACAAAGCAAAAACCTCCGAAAAATCGGAGGTTTTTTTGTTTAAAAATCATTTCACTTCGGAATTTACACAAACTGTTTTAATTATGAATTCGAGCACTTTTTTTACGCAAGCACGAACGTTTTCGCGCGGGAGCGTGCCCTCTTTCATATCCTTTACAACCGTTCTCGGGTCGCCGTAGTTCATTTTAAGGTCGTGCTTTGCAAGCAACTCTTTTGTGTGGACGGAGTCGTTCGAGAAATCCGACATAAGCATGCCGTCAAAGCCGAAATCATCGCGAAGTATATCGACCGTAAAGAGCGGATTTTCGCTTACCTTTATGCCGTTTATGTGGTTATAGGAAGTCATAATGGAATACGGCTTTGAGCGTTCTATGATAATCTCAAATGCTTTCATATAAATTTCACGCAAAGCTCTTGCGGAAACGCGGCTGTTGGATTTCATACGCTGATATTCCGTGCTGTTCGCCGCAAAGTGCTTCACCGTCGCGCCGACGCTGTATTCCTGCACGCCCTCTACTATCGCCGCGGCGATAGCGCCCGTAACGTATGGGTCTTCAGACATATATTCAAAGTTTCTGCCACAGCAGGGGTCGCGGTGAATATTTATCGCAGGCGCAAGCCAAGCATCCGCATTATACATATTGCCCTCTACACCTATTGCTCTGCCGAATTCTCGCGCAAGCGCTGTGTTCCAGGTAGAGGCAACCATTGTGCTGGAGGGGTATACGGTAACTTTATAGTTCTGTCTGTAGCCCACGGAGCCGTCGGACCAATATGCCTCGGGTACACCGCGCGCGGACATACGACCGATATGCCCGTTTTTGTTGCCGCAAGTGAGCACGGCAAGCTCTTCGTCGGAAAGGTCGCCCACGAACTCATCGAGCGTTATCTCACCCGAAAGCACGTTTCTGAAATCGTATTTTCCCGCTATTTCGGGCAGTTCTTTTCTGGGGTAATAGCCGCAATCGGGGGAGCTGAGCTCTATCGGAGCGTTTTCGCCCTCAAACCCGCTATTTGTATTATCCTCGCTTATAGTAACCTTTCTCGTGCTGGGTTTTATCTCCATATATGCGAGGTGAGGCGTATTTTTTGTGTTGGAAACTACTTTAAGATATGCTTCGCCGGCAGGGAGAGCAAGGCGTATAGGTTCTGACGTGCGGAAAACAAAGGGGGCATCCTCTTCCGTTGTTTTTTCAAGCGTTACAGATTCGATATTCTGTGTAACGTTGGAAACCATGAAAGTAAATGTTTTCGCAAGGTCGCGCGTGTCGTGATAGGTGCTGTAACGCAAGGTGAAATCGTAAAATCCCGCTTTTTCCACCTCGAGCTTATACATAGCGTATCTGCCCGGTGTGTGCATACGGAAAAGACCGCGGCCGTGGCTCATAAGTCCGCCATCGTCCACAAACTCGCGCGAGATAACGTATAGCGCACATTCCGTAAATTTACCGCATTCGAGAAGAGAGCTTCCCTCTGCCTTAACGTATACCGTTTCATCAAGCTTTTCAAATTCAAAGGAAACAAGCGGCTCGCTGTCTTCTCCCACAAAGGAAAATTCCACCTTGCCGGGGGGCAAGATTATTTCTGCGCCGCCTTCGGCAAAATAATGCTCGAAGTAAGCTATGGGGTGCACACCAAGGTATGCTTCCTTGGGCATTTTGTCTGCGGAAAGCTTCATTTTATACGTGCCTGCAACAGTCATATTAAGCTTATACACGCGCAGGTTTTCCGTGCTTATTTCATGCTCTGAAAAAAGCTCTGCAAGCTCCTTGCTCATTTCCGTATACTGCTCTGCTTTTACAAAGAGCGCATCGGAGGGGCCTACGGGTATACCGTTCGTCGTATCGGGCGGTATAGCATCGAGCGCCTCGTATTCGCCGCCGGCCGTAAGGCGCTTTTCAAGCTCTGTGGGTATATGAGCACAGGTTTTTATAACACGCGTTTGAGCGTTTTGTACAGTTCCGGCAAGCGCAAGGTTTTGTGCACTTGTGCCGTAGTAAACGCCGTATTCGCCTGCATAAAGTGTCCACGCATCGTTTTTCTTATCGTCGAAGGAAGCCATCTCCGCCATGCGGAAGGAAAGCGAAAGCACCTCCTCCTCGCCGGGGGCGAGAAGCTTTGTTTTCGCAAATGTACGAAGCTCGTATTTCGGTGCGCCTGCCGCCTTCGGTGCGGAGCTGTAGAGCATCACTACCTCTTTGCCGGCGTATTTTGCGCCCGTGTTTTTAACGGAAATTTTTACGTTTACCGTTTCGTTTTCGCAGGCGAAGGAAACAAGGCGTTTTTCGAACGTGGTGTAGGAAAGACCGTGACCAAAGGGGTAAAGAACCTTTTCTTTTGCATCCGCAAAGGTTTCAAAATAACGGTAGCCTACAAAAATATCTTCGTAGTAGTTCTGTACGATACCCGCCTTCTGCCCGAAATAAGGGGCGGATGGGTAATCGCCGTAATCCCTCGCGATCGTGTCTGTAAGCTTGCCGCTGGGGCTCACTTTGCCCGAAAGCACTTCGCCGAGCGCGCGCCCGCCCTCCATACCGGGGAGATTGAGCAGCAGCACAGCACGTATCTCTTCACATTCCGTAAACGAAAGGTTTATAAGGTTGCCCGAGTTTACGATAACGGCAACATGGGAAAAATATTTCTTTATATTTTCGAGAAGCTCGCGCTCGTCGGGGGAAAGGCGGTAGTCGCCATCCACAGGGGAGCTGTCGTCGTTTTCTCCCGCTGTTCTGCCTATAACAAAAACAGCCTTTTGCGCGCGTTTTGCGGCGGAACATATCTCTTCTTCATCCAGCGGCATTTCAGGCATAATGTGCGAGCCGCTGCCCCATACACCGTATGTGGCTATTGTGTTTTCCGCACACCAAGCGCGGTATTTTTCCGCTAAAACCCCATCTGTGTTTATCCCCGCGCCATCCATACCGTCGAGCACGTTTATGCAGTATTCGCTTTCGCAAAAAGCAGAGCCCGTACCGCACTTTATCGTATCCAACTGTGTCCTGCCGAAAACGGCAACCTTTTCTTTGCCGAAAGGCAGCATTTCGCCTTCGTTTTTAAGAAGAACTATACCTTCGCTCGCGATTTCACGTGCGAGAAGCGCTCTTTCGGCGGCATTTTCGTATTTGTTATTCATAAGTTACATTTCCTTACTTTTAGCCTTTTCAAAGGCTTTATCTATTGTATTTTCTATCATATAAATTGTGATTTGTCAACATTATTTTCTCAAAAACTTGACATCAAATAATAAATTGATGTATAATCTGACTATAAAACCTCTATTTTATGGAGCTTATTATGACAGAAAAATACCAAAACTTTTCAGACCTTACGTTTTATCAGATATATCCCCGTTCCTTCTGCGATTCAAACGGCGACGGCATGGGGGACCTTCGCGGAATAACTTCCAAAATACCGTATCTCAAGGAGCTTGGCATAGATGCCGTGTGGATCTCGCCTTTCTATAAAAGCCCCGGAAACGACGGCGGCTACGACATTTCCGATTACCGCGCCATTCAAGAGGAATTCGGCACAATGGAGGATTTCCGCGAAATGCTCGGCGCCATGCACGCGAGCGGTATAAAGGTTATAGTGGATTTCGTACCGAACCATACCTCCACAGAGCATTTCTGGTTCCGCGAAGCGCGCAAAAGCAAAGACAACCCCTACCGCGATTTCTACATTTGGGCAGATAAGCCGCGCAACGATTGGGTAGCATGCTGTGAATCCGCCTGGAAATACGACGAGGTTGCGGGGCAATACTACCTGCACTGCTTCGACCCCACGCAGGCAGACCTAAACTGGGAAAACCCACGCGTGCGTAAAGAGATGTGCGACGTGCTCGATTTCTGGGTGGATATGGGCGTAGACGGCTTCCGCTGCGATGTTATAGATATGATATCCAAGGATTGGGAAAACAATAGGGTAAACAAGGGGCCGCACCTGCACGAATATATAAACGAGCTTTTCGGCAGAGAGAAAATGGCACACGTTTTCACCGTTGGCGAATGCTGGGGCGCGAACGTGGAAAACATACGCAACCTTACGGGTGCAGACCGCGGCGAGCTCACCACGGTTTTTCAGTTCGAGCACATAAACCGCAACTGCCGCGCGCGATTCGAGCCAAAAGATTTCTCGCTTTCGGAATTTGGCGAAATTTTTGCAAAATGGCAGAAGATCACGCAGGAAAACGACCTTCTCTATACGCTTTTCATAGAAAACCACGATCTCGGCAGGTGTATTTCCCGCTTTGCAAATGACAGCGAGCTCCGCTATGAAAGCGCCACAATGTTTGCCACCATGCTCTACGGCATGCGCGGCATACCGTTCATATATCAGGGACAGGAAATAGGCGTTACAAACTCTTATTTTGAAAAAATCGAAGATTTCGACGATATGGAAACCACGGCTTTCTACCGCGCATATAAAGACGTGCTTTCCGAAGAGGAGCTGTGGCGCCTTATAAACTTCGGCTCGCGCGATAACGCACGCCGCCCTATGGCGTGGAACGCAGGCAAAAACGGCGGTTTTTCGAGCGGTGAAAAAATGTGGCTCACACTCCACCCCGATTACGAAAAAATCAACGTGGAAGCAGACAAGGCGAGCGAAAAATCCATATTCCGCTACTTTAAGGATATAATTGCCCTGCGCAAAGCAAACGCGGTACTTCGCCGCGGCACGTTCGAAAATCTGACGTCAGACGCGAAAAACTACTTTATGTATCGCCGCGAATATAATGGCGAGGAGCTTATTGTCGTTTGCAATTTCGATAAAGAATCGCACATAGCGCTGCCCACGAACCTTACGCGCCTGATGGGTAATTACCCCGAACACGAAAACTGCGTTTTCGCGCCGTACGAATCGGCAATATACAAGGTTGTGAAATAAGCTGCACCAGCAAAAAACGACGGAACAATCCGTCGTTTTTTTGCCTCACCCATTCATTTTTACCACTTTTGTAACGCCTTGCATCGTGCCGGGGTTATCCTTTGTGGAAATGCCCGTAAAGGTTATGGAAATTATATCGCCCGCTTCTATTTCCGCACGCATATCCTCCTGCCCTTCGAGGCAAAATTTCACACCGGTTTTACCGAAAACGTAATCGCTCGTAAAACCCTCTGTAAGCCCACGAATATAGATTTTTCCGCCGCTTATGCTTTCCACTTTAGCGAGTATAATCGTATCGTTCTGCGCAGGGTTTTCGCCGCCGTTCGGCGTATCATCCTCCGCCGCACAGCCGAAAAGCGCAAGCGCGGCAGCGCAGATCATAAAAACCAAAAACAAAGCCATGATTCTTTTCTTCATAAAATCTCCTTTAGAATATACCGGGTATCATATTTGCTATCGCCAAGCCGAGGGCAAAGGAAAACGTGTTTGCCAAAAGAGCATATACCGCGCCCAAGCTACGTTTTTTCGGTGTTTTTGCCAATCGAGGCAAAAACGCGAAATACACAGCCGCCTCCAGCGCAAAAACGGCAAATTCGAGCATAATGTACCAAGCCACGAACGCATACTGCCCACTGTGGAAGTTGACAGCGTTAAGCGCTATGTTAAGCGCAAGCTGTGTGGCAATATTCGTGCAGGAAATAAGCAAAAGCTCGCCCCTTGCGCGGTAGCCGAAAAGAAGCGCCAGCGCAAGCTCCAAAGCTATTGTCAAAACGACCCTCGCGGCGAGTGAAACGCTTTCCATCGTATAATCGTAATTTCTGTATATTTCTGCGCCGTTTTTCGACACCTCAAAGCAAAAGTAGCTGTCGAATGCATATCGCTCGCATATCTCGCTTACTATAAACGTATCGCTTTCGGGAATATACACCAAAACCTTAAATGTTTTGGGCGGATAATAGCCCCATTTGTACGTATCGTTGCCATAGCATTTTTCCGCTTGCTGTAAAAAATAAAAACCGTCGCTGTCCTTATAATACGTAAACTTTTCCCATATAACGGGGTCGAGATTCGTATAGTTTTTGTGCTCTTCCGTACCGTCCCAAGCGCTTGCGGGGCCTGTGCTTTTCTCTTTAGAAAGAAGCGTCGCGTAATATTCGCCCTTTATACCGGCAATCTCAATATTTACCGAAGGTTTCGGGCCTGTGTCCGCAAATGAGGAAAGCGAAAAAGTGCAAAGCAATACTACCGTGCACAAAAGCACGCATATAAGCTTATTTTTCTTCATAAAGAAGCCTCACTTTCCTATATCAGCCGCAACACCCGCAAATACGGGCATTTTGGTTTCCGTATCAACTATAAAATAAACAAAAGGTCTGTCGAAATAGATCTCCTCCGTGGGCGGCATACCTCCGCAGCCGCCGCTTATAACCGTAACGGCGCCCGCTTTCGTGCCAAGCTCATCCACGGAAATAAACGTATTGTGCTTCACACCCTGTATAAAAAGCTCTCCCGGATAATCGCCGCTCATAGCTGAAAAATCAGCATTTGCTTCAAAAGCCTTTTCTATGCCCATGCTTGCCAGAATATCCTTCATTTCCGTGCTGTATTCATATTCGAATTTAGGCAAATACACTTCTGCATAGGAAACTTCCCCAAAATCGAAAAAGCTTTCAAATTTTTCTGCCGTCAGCGTTTCTATATAACCGTAAACATCGCCGCTTTCCGGCAGAACACCTATAAAAGCATAATCTCCGCCGGAATAAAATTTAACAAGTGTTTTTTCTTCTTCGCCGAAGAAGCATTTATCGTAATCCTTCATAAACTTCACATTTTTCTCTTCGCCGTGTATATTTACAAAACTTCCGCTTCTAACGCTGTTTTTAGTGTATGCGCTCGCCCATTCGGCATCGAAAAGCACTGTGTTTATGAGGTAGAAAAGCGTGCCCGGCTCTATTTTATTAAGCGCCTTTTTTATAAGACCTTCGGTTTTTAGGTTAACCCAAGCGTTTATATCATCGAGGGTTGCAGAATCGAAGGCTACGGAATAGACCTCTGCGCTGTAATAATCTGCCGCATTCTGCAAAAACGGCTTATTTACTTCTATCGCGTCTTTGCGGAGCCACACGGAATTTGCCGTTTGAAGTTTACACTCTTCCTTGTTGGGAAAAGACGATGCATACGTATAAAGATACGCGTTAAGCTCTTCTTTCGTAAGCCCCAGCACGCTCTCTATTTCCGCAAGAGTTTCCCCTGCGGCACCATTTGCCGCAAGCGAAAGAGCGATCATAACGGAAAGCGGAGAAATAAGCATATTTTCGCCGCTTTTTTCCGCGTTTTTCTTAAAAAGCGACAGCGAAAAGTCCAGTGCCGCTTTGCCGAAAGCTTCGTCGGGTTCTTTCCCGTTTACGTATTGCGAACCCAAGCCCGCAGTAAGTTCATTTGCCATAACCTTTGGCACCCCACAGGAAGATACTCCCGCAAGCAAAGCCAAAAGCATTGCAGCACTTAATAAAAGCGCCAAAAATCGTTTAATTTTCATTACTTTTCTCCTCCCGAAATAATTTCCGAAATTTGCTCGTATTGCCAGCGGGAAAGTGCAAATCTCGCACCGCTTTGGGAAACGTAATCCTCCGCAACGTAAAAATACTTTCTTCTGCCTTTTTCATCGTACAAAATGATCTCGTATTTTTCGGTGGAGTCGTACTGTCCCTTTTGATCGTAGACCTCGCCATATACGGTTATTCTCTCCAGCAGCGCGGCAAGCTCTGCGCTTTCGCGCCTGCCGAGCTCGCGCCCCTCCTGCTCATACTCCGCCTTTACCACCGCACATACGATATTATGCATATCCGCGTTGCTGTTCGGAGCTTCACCGCCCGCAGGCTGCATAGCTATAGCAAGAGATATTCCCACGAAAAGCACGGCGCAAAAAACGGGCATGCACACAGCAGCATACAGCATATTTTTTATATTTTTTCGGCGTTTTTTCATTATCTCTTCTTTTCGGCGGAAAACCTCGGCACGAAATTCTTCATTTGTTCTTCTCATAGCCAAAGCTCACCGTCCTTTCCTATGATATCGCGCAGTTTTTCTTTTGCACGGTAAAGAGTGTTATCCACTTGCTTTTTTGTTTTTTTCATTATTTTTGCCGTTTCTTCGTAAGAAAGCCCCTCGAAATATACAAGCTCCACAGCTTCTCGCATATCGCGCGGCAGCTTTACCACAGCATCGCGCACCATTTTCTCGCGTTCGCCGCGGAAAATCTGCTCCTCGGGCGGCGGCGCTTGGGCGCCCGCCTTTTCAAGCTCCGAGAAAACGAGCCTCGTTCTCTTTCGCAAATAATCGAGCGCGCGGCTGCGCCCCAGCATATAGAGGTAAGTTTTTAACGACGTTTTAAAATTATATCTGTGCTTATGGAGCAAAATATATGTAAAAACGTCTATCGCTATATCCTCTGCCGCGGCTTCATCGCAAACGTACCTGTTTATAAAAAACGTAAGCCCTTCGCGGTAGGTTTCGAGTATTTCTTCAAAAGCGCTTTCATCGCCTGCAAGAAAACGGCGGTAGCTACTTGCACCGTTATCCATATGGCAGCCTCCTTTTGCTTTTTCGCCCATTATACGTATGAAAAAACAAAAATCCTTAAACTTTTTTATATTTTAGCATTTTTTCTTTCTCATTACAATACATCTCGTATACGAACCGTATTTTTTTGTTGCAAAAACTCGTTTGCTGTGGTAAAATTAAAACAACTTTAATAAACAAATTATTTTCGAGGTAAAAATATGCTTTCATTTGAATGTGACTACACTGCAGGTGCGCACCCCAAGGTGCTCGCGCGCCTTGCGGAAACCAACCTTGAACCGCTTCCCGGCTATGGGGCAGACAAATACTGCGAAAGCGCAAAAGAAAAGATCAAAGCGGCGTTCGCCTGCCCGCAGGCAGACGTCCACTTTCTCGTGGGAGGTACGCAGACAAACTCTATAATCATAGCCGCGCTGCTGCACGACTGCGAAGGTGTCATTTCCGCAGAAACGGGGCACATCGGCGTGCACGAGGCAGGCGCTGTGGAATACACGGGGCACAAGGTGCTAACTATCCCCGCTCACGAGGGTAAAATCGACGTGCACAAGCTTTGTGCATACCTCGCCCGCTTCTATGCAGACGAATCGAACAGCCATATGGTACAGCCCGGTATGGTATACATTTCCCACCCAACTGAATACGGCACGCTTTACACAAAAACGGAACTGGAGGCAATTTACGCGACCTGCCGAGAATATTCCCTGCCGCTTTTCATAGACGGCGCGCGCCTTGGCTACGGCATAGCGAGCCGCGAAACCGACGTTACGCTTCCCGATATTGCACGCCTTTGCGACGTTTTCTATATAGGCGGCACGAAAGTGGGCGCACTATGCGGCGAGGCGGTTGTCTTCACCAAAAACAACACGCCGAAATATTTCACCACGCTCGTAAAGCAGCACGGCGCACTTCTTGCCAAAGGCAGGCTTTTGGGCGTGCAGTTCGATACGCTCTTTACGGATGACCTGTATTTTGAAATAAGCCGCCACGCCATAGAAATGGCAGAAAAGCTAAAAGCGCTTCTGCGCGAAAAGGGATACCGTTTTCACCTGGAATCGCCCACAAACCAGCAGTTTGTCGTGCTCGAAAACACTCGCATGGCAGAGCTTGCAAAAAAAGTGCGCTTTTGCTTTTGGGAACAGGTGGATGCTGAACACACGGCGGTGCGGTTTGCCACAAGCTGGTCCACCACAGAGGAAGAAATAGCACAGCTTGCAAAAATTCTTTGATTTTTACCATATTTCTCCCCTGCGATTAACATTTGCAACAAATTTTTTTGATTTTTTTATTATTTATTTACAAAACCCCTTGCAATTTTCAAAAAAATCGTTTATACTGTTTCCATTAAATTATTTTATAACATTTTTTGGCGAATACTAAAAAACAAAACTATGTTTTTTCAAAATCTATGTTTTTTAAAATTCAGGAGGAAATTCATATGCAGAACAATGTACGTCCCGAAACAATGGAACGCATTACAACTCCTGCGCTTGCAGAAGCTTTTATCGAAGAGCAGATAAAAGAGGTTCGCGCACAGGTTGGCGACAAAAAGGTGCTTCTCGCTCTTTCTGGCGGTGTAGACTCTTCCGTTGTTGCCGCGCTTCTTATCAAAGCAATCGGCAAACAGCTCGTTTGTGTACACGTTAACCACGGTCTTATGCGCAAAAACGAATCCGAAAACGTTATCGAAGTTTTCAGAAACGGTCTTGATGCAAACCTCATCTACGTAGACGCAACAGATCGCTTCCTCAATTTGCTCGCAGGCGTAGCCGATCCCGAAAAGAAACGTAAGATCATCGGCGGCGAATTTATAAACGTATTCGCAGACGAAGCACGCAAGCTCGAGGGTGTTTCTTTCCTCGCTCAGGGTACTATCTACCCCGACATTCTCGAAAGCATTAAACAGGCAGAAGGCAAAAAAGCAGTTAAATCCCACCACAACGTAGGCGGTCTCCCCGACGACCTCGCAGAAAGATTCGAGCTCGTTGAACCCCTCAAGTTCCTCTTCAAAGATGAAGTTCGTGTTGTAGGCAGAGCGCTCGGTCTTCCCGCTGAAATGGTAGACCGTCAGCCCTTCCCCGGCCCCGGACTCGGTGTTCGTTGCCTCGGCGCTATCACACGCGACAGACTCGCTGCTCTCCGCGAAGCAGACGCTATCCTTCGCGAAGAATTTGCAAACTGCGGTCTTTCCAAAACTGTATGGCAGTACTTCATTGCAATCCCCGACATCAAGAGCGTTGGCGTTAAAGACGACAGCCGCTACGAGGGTTGGCCCGCTATCATCCGCGCCGTAAACACAAAAGACGCTATGACAGCTACTATCGAAGAGATCCCCTACCCCGTGCTCCACAAGGTTACGGCAAGAATCGTAACGGAAGTTCCCGGTATCAACCGCGTACTCTACGACCTCACACCGAAGCCCACAGGCACAATAGAGTGGGAGTGACAGAATCATACCACGTGGCTTGCAAGTATTTGAAAAGTCGTTGCGCTGCAACGACTTTTCTTTTTTTCTGATAGCATTTTGATAACATTTTGGCTACATTTTTCTTGTACAGTATAAATCAAATGCGCCTAAATGTAAAAAGATACGCCTAATTTCCAGTAGGAATTAGGCATATCTTCA
>JAFTLJ010000079.1 GCA_017456005.1 Clostridia bacterium
GTAACTGCAATTGAAGCATATAAGCCGTTCAGCTTGTATGCTTTTTATATATTATACCGAATTTTCCCTTAAACTCGGATTATATTAAGTGTTATTTTTTCTCATATCATATAAGCGCAGTAACAAAATAATCACAAAAAACAATTCAAAAATCATATTAATTATCAAAAAAGATTTCATTTTGTTATAATTCAACTACTGATTTTAGGTAATTTTACCATTTTTAATATATGGGCATATAAAGTATTTGACATTTTCGTATAAATATTATAAAATATTATTATACTTCGCAAAATTACAAAGAGGTGATAAAAATAAAAAACAAAATAGATAAAGTAGTGTTGCAGGAAACGGCTTATATTGCCGTTTGGACACTTATTTTGAGCGCGGTAATGCAGGCGGTTTTCCTGGTCATAGGCAAGTGGGATTATACCGTTATACTGGGAAATTTGCTGGGTGCTGCCGCAAACCTGCTCAACTTCTTTCTTATGGCGCTGACAGTTCAAAAGGCACTGGAAAAAGAGGAAAAGGAAGCAAAGCAAGCAATGAAGCTTTCCCATTCTATGCGAATGCTGATGCTTTTTGTTATGGCTCTGCTCGGCATACTTTTGCCCTGCTTCAACACAATAGCCACGGTAATTCCCTTTTTCTTCACAAGAATAGCCATAATGTTCCGGCAATTCTTCAAAAGCAAAAACCGTTAAAACAAAATTCCTAAAGGAGGTGTATCGCAAAAAATGAAACAAAGAACTCTTCGCTTCCGAATAGCGGATTGGCTTTATCTTGCGATTGCGGCTTTACCCGTGCTATGTGGAATCGTTCTGAATATACTGACAAAACCGCCGACTGATGGCATTTCGATAGCCGGCGCCAGAATATTTTTCACGATTCCAATGCCGCTGCAGGATTTACCCATAACCGAAGCGCAAGTAAACTCCTTTCTCGTGGTAATATCCATTTTCGGGCTCTGCCTTTATATAACTCACGGGCTGAGTATCAAGGCAGAAACAAAACGCCAGCACTTCGCCGAATGGGTGGTTGAGAAAACAGAGGCTATGGTGCAGGAGTCTATGGGCGATTTTTTCAGGGGGTATGCCCCGTTCATCGCCGCAGTCCTCGCGCTCTCCGCTTTTTCAAGCTTGCTCACGCTTTTCGGCATCTATCCGCCTACTTCGGATATGAACGTCGTTGCGGGCTGGGCGATCCTGGTTTTCATTCTCATAACCTATTACAAAATGAAATCCGGATTTTTGAATTACCTTAAGGGGTTTACGAAGCCTATCTTCGTTATGCTTCCGCTTAATATCATCAGCGAGGTTGCCACGCCGGTTTCTATGGCGTTCCGTCACTACGGAAACGTGCTTTCCGGCTCTGTTATCGCTGTACTGATAGCCTACTCATTGCAAAGCCTTTCTTCCCTGCTTCTGGGTTGGCTCCCGGGCTTTTTAGGTCAGATCCCATTTTTGCAGATAGGTCTGCCGGCAATTCTCTCGCTCTATTTCGATATCTTCAGCGGTTGTATGCAAGCGTATATCTTCGCAATGCTAACTATGCTGAATATTTCTGGTGGATTTGCGCAGGAAGATTACGAAAAAAGAAAAAAAGAAAAACTTGAAAAGAAAAACAAAAAATTAAAATCTAATACTTAATTTCAGGAGGTATTTATTATGGAACTCGCTATTGGTATAATTTTAGGTTGCTGCGCTCTCGGCGCAGGCATTTGTATGGGCATAGGAGCTATCGGTCCCGGTATCGGTGAAGGTAACGCCGTTTCCAAGGCGTGCGAAGCCATCGGCCGCCAGCCCGAAAGCAAAAGCGCCGTAACGTCAACTATGATTATGGGTTGTGCTATTTCGGAAACCACGGGTATTTACGCGCTCGTTATTTCAATTCTTCTCATTTTCGTTGCCCCCATTACAATGGTGAACACTTTGAAAAGCGCAGTAGCATCCCTTCTTTAATCTAATAACGATATCGGAGGAAGCTATATGCAAACTTTAGATATTATTTCCATTAATATTTGGCAAACGGTCATTTCTCTTATAAACCTGCTTCTTATTTTTCTCATTCTGAAGAAATTTTTCTATAAGCCCGTTCAAAAGGTGCTTTCGGAACGCCGCGCTCTGCTTGATAAGCAGTATTCCGACGCAAAGAAGGCACAAGACGAGGCTATGGCAAGCAAAGCCGAATGGGAAGAAAAAATGCAGTCTGCCGACGAAGAAGCGGAAAGCATACTCAAGGAAGCAACGGTGCGCGCCGACAGACGAAGCGAAAAAATCGTGGAGGAAGCCAAGGAAAAGGCCGATGTTATCGTGCGCACGGCACAGGCAGAAGCCGCGCTGGAGCGCAAAAAAGCACGAGAAGGCATCAAGCGTGAGATTGTGGACGTTTCCTCCTGCCTCTCCGAAAAAATACTTGAAAGAGAAATTAAAACGTCCGACCACAAAAGAATTATTGATTCCTTTATTTCTGAAATAGGTGAAGGCGATGAATAAATCTGAAAGAGCAAAAGAATACGCCACGGCGCTTTTCACGATAGCAATGGAACAGGGCGAAACAAAAAAATTCGCCGCCGCACTTGAAAGCACGATGAAAGCTTTCCGCCAATCCCCCGATTACGTCGAGTTTCTTTGCGCGCCGAACATACCGCTTTCCGAAAGGATTCTTTCCCTGGAAACGGTTTTTGGCGGCAGAGTGCCCGAGGACGTGCTTTCGTTTCTCAAGCTGATTTGCGAAAAAGGGCGCGTGCGCACGCTCGGCACGTGCCTGCACGAATATATGAAGCTATATAATGAATCCAAAGCGATTTCGTGGGCGCACGTAAGGAGCGCCGTCCCCCTCACACCGGAGCAAAAAACAGCTCTGCGCTTGAAGCTTGAAAAGCAAAGCGGAAGAAACGTGCTTCTTGAATGCAGCACGGACAGCACTCTTCTGGGCGGCATAGTGGTCGAAATGGACGGCAAAATTCTGGACGGCAGCATTCGCCGCCGTTTACAGGAAGTAAAGGAAGTGATGAACTTATGAAAGAAAGACCCGAAGAAATAAGCAATATTATAAAACAGCAGATAAAAAATTATAAATCGCGCTTGGAAATGCGTGAAACAGGCACCGTTATTATCGTAGGCGACGGTATTGCTAAGGTCTACGGCATTCAGGACTGTATGTCGAGCGAGCTTCTGGAGTTCGACGACGGTAGCTTCGGTATGGCTCAGAACCTGGAGGAGGAGACGGTCTCTGTCGCCGTTCTGTCTGA